>JANNOR010000002.1:0-12411 GCA_031399265.1 Cyanobacteria bacterium SOY_34_metabat_3
TGTGGTTAGATATTGCCAAGGGGCAACAAATGTTAATAGAGGTATGCTAAATAAATGAGTTAGTCCAATCAGGATAAAAGTGCGCGATCGCAAACCGAATCCAGTACAAAAATAGCCGATCGCGCTCAAGCCCAACCACAACTCGCACAGGTGCAGCAACCAAAATCCCCAACCCGCAAAAATACTGCAATCCGTCAAAATCAAACCAGAAATCATCAAAATCGCCCAAGAGTAAAGAATCCAGCTAACCCGCTCAACCTTTACCCAAAACAAAGTCAAAACCGCCATTACCCCAGTGCCAATTAGAGTCACCGTTGACCACAAAATCGCCTGAAAGCTCCAACTAAGCGGGACAAACTGAGCCGTGAAAAAAATCCCCGCCGTCACCAAAGCCCAAAGCAGAAAAGTTTGGTCAATGCGGGTATAAAATCCTGAGAAAAGAGTAATATTTCCGACTTGCCAGCGGAGGCGCAACAGGCCTGCGAGGTCTTGTACGTCGAGATGTTCTTGTTTGGATCGGATTAGAGGTTCACAGGGGTTGAAGAAGGTCATCCAGTGTGGTTTAAAATATCAAGTTTTGCGTATTGTAACAAAACTACACGAAGATTTTGCAGATTTTATATCATTTTTTCTCGTTCCCCGGCTCTGCCTGGGGAGGCAGATCCGGAGGCTCTGCCTCAATGCCAAACAAGTGAGGCAGAAGGCTGCGTTAAGCTTGGACTAACGCAGCCTGGAGGTTTAGGTTTAAGTAAGTCTCCAATACTTATCTTTTCTTTGGATCGTAAATAAAGTAAACATCCACACGAATTGGTCTATCATTTTTGCCTGTCAAGTGTACTTGCCACGTACCTGTGGGAACCTTGCGAAAATATGATTTACCATTTTGTATCTGGTAGATTGGGCCTGGTGAGCGGTCTACTAATTTTGCGGCACGTTCAACAGTGCAGCCCATTTCCACCGGAACTGTGATCGGCTGGTTGAACAGATTGAACTCTTCGCTGTTATAATTAGTCATGAGAAGTCCTCGGTCTAAATAGACCATAAATTACAGAGTGCTACTGGTTGCTGCCAGTGGCTCCCCAAAACTGATAAGCGTAAAGCGTCTCTAGTACCACCTAGGGGCGCTTGTTTGCTTGTTAAGAGCAGTTTAGCACTGCCTTTCAAAAAAATCAAGTTTAAGCAGTTTTTACTACATACGTTAAAATCAATGTACATTAAAACTAATGTAAAACTATGATACGATAGTAGTACAATTTGACGTAGAAACCGCAAAAACCTTGTATAACAAGCATTTCATGGAAAACGCATCAACAAAAATTTCTCCTTCCCAGGCTCTTCTTGGGAACCAGTTATTATCCAGGGGGTTGACAGTATGAAAGGTACGCTTCTGTCTCGCTTCACGCCCAGTCTGATGAAGCACGAAGATTTAGAGGAGATGTTGGTGCAGCGTCATGATTTGGCAAACGAGCTAGTCGAGTCCATCCGCCAGAGCATTCTCAAGCCTCAGCAGCAGCATCACCTATTGATTGGGATGCGAGGTATTGGGAAGACGCATTTAGTCTCGCTAATATATCACCGCGTCGGGAAAATGGAGGATTTGCGGGAAAAAGTGCTGATTGCTTGGTTGCGGGAGGAGGAGTGGGGCGTCACGTCGTTTCTCGATTTGCTGCTGCGAATTTTGCGATCGCTCCAATCAGAATATCGGGATGAATACAATGCTAAATTGTTCGAGCGGGTAGAATCGCTTTACGGTGAATCACCCGATAACGCTCAACAGATAGCAGCAGAATTGCTCAAGGATTTTGCGGGCGATCGCACTCTACTTTTACTGGTAGAAAATCTGGATGACTTGTTTGAAGGGTTGGGCGACAGCGGGCAGCAGCAATTCCGAGACTATTTAGAAAATTATCATTTCTGTACGATTTTCGCGACATCTCAGCATTCATTCAAAGGAATAGAGCATAAAAAAGCGCCATTCTACGACTTTTTCAAGCGCCACTATTTAGCAACGCTACATTTAGATGAAGTTGTCTGCTTATTGAAAAATATCGCTAAATTAGAGGGCAACAAAGAACTAGAGTTATTCATAGAAACACCAGAGGGACGTTCTCGAATTGAAGCCATCCATCACTTGGCTGGGGGCAACCACCGCGTTTATATGATTTTTGCGGAATTTCTGACTCGCGACTCGCTCGATCGACTGGTGAAACCGTTTTTGCAAACCCTGGATGAATTGACGCCCTACTATCAGGCGCGGATGGCGTGGCTTTCGCCGCAGCAAAGAAAGATAGTTGAATTTTTGTGCGATCGGCGCGGGGCTGTCATGGTTAAAGAGATTGCCCAACGCTGTTTTATGACGCATCAAACAGCATCCAGCCAACTTAAACAACTGTCGGGAATGGGTTATGTGACGAGCGAATCGATCGGGCGCGAGTCGTATTATGAAATTCAAGAAGTGCTGATGCGCTTTTGCCTGGATGTGAAGAAGCATCGCGGCGAGCCGATTAGTTTGATTGTGGATTTTTTGCGGTTGTGGTACACGCAAGAAGAGTTGAAACAACGATTGTATCGCTTGGGAGTAGGATTTAGCGCGATCGGGAAAGAGCTAGTTGATAATAGCTATGAAAAAAGTTATTTGAAGTATCAGCTAAATCTGGAAACACTACCGCCTAATGCCGAAGTTGAGCGAGAATATTTGCTGCGTGCACTTCAGCCAAGGGAAGCAGATGATTGTGAAGACTCTCGCGTGGCAGCTTGGGTGCGGGAAATTGAAAATTGCCAAGAGAAGAAAGACTATGTTTCTGCTTTGAATCTAGCAAATAAACTGGTGGCAATTCGCGGTAAGGCACGGGATTGGTTAGAAAAAGGACGTTGCTTGCACAATCTCGATCGCTATGATGAAGCATTAGAATCTTACGATCGGGCGATCGATCTTGATGCCAATTATCACCCTGCTTGGGCTTTACGAGGCAATGTACTCAACAACCTCGAACGTTATGAAGAAGCTTTAGTATCTTTCGATAAGGCGATCGAACTTGAGCATAATAATCGATTTTATTGGTTTCTCCGAGGCAATCTACTCAACAGCATCAAACGCTACGAAGAAGCTTTAGCATCCTTCGATATGGCGATCGAGCTTGACGACAATTATCAGTGGGCCTGGGGTGTACGAGGCATTGTACTCAACAGCCTCAAACGCTACGATGAAGCTTTAAAATCGCTTGATAGAGCGATCGAAATTGATATCAATTATCACTGGGCTTGGTTGAGCCGAGGCTGGGCGCTGGATAATCTTGGCCGCTATGAAGAAGCATTAGCATCTTACGATCGGGCGATCGTACTTGACGAGCAATATTTATCTGTCTTCTTCGCCCGCGCAATTGCCATTCTCGAATTAAATCGTTGGGATGAAGGTATCACTGCCTTAGACGACGCATTCCAACGACTCGATCCAAACAATGAAGCTAGCCCAGAAGATGCCGAGTTAATTACCCGCAACCTGTTCGCAAACACGCACGATGCAGCGATATGGAAACCTCGCATCACCAGCCTAATTGCAGTTTACGAAAAACACAAATATCTCTCAATTTTAGGACAGGGAATTGTGCGAAACATCCCCGCGCTAATGTCAGAAATGGTCAGCGACAAAGCTGCCCGCACTTGGTTAGAATTGTGGCAAGAACCAACCAGCAACTACGAACAATTCCAAATTCCCATGCGCCTGCTGAATGCGGCTGTCCGCTATAAGGAAACCAAGGGCGACAGACGAGTTTTGCTAGAACTTCCCATTGAAGAACGCAATTTATTAGAACCGTTGGTGTCAGGAAAAGTAGAATAAATGCACAATTGAGATACCGGTGATTGGAAATCGGGGTTACAATTGAGACTCCCGGCGATTGGAAATCGGGGTTACAATTGAGACTCCCGGCGATTGGAAATCGCGGCTACACAAACGATGTCCGCCTACGCGGACGGAAGAAAGGAAATTCAACCCGCGGAGGCGGGTTTTGTCTGTGTAGACGCGGTTTCAACCGCCGGGTTTCTCCAACCCGTGGAGGCGGGTTTTGTCTGTGTAGACGCGATTTCAACCGCCGGGTTTGAAATAGGTATAAAATAGAAATTGATGCTACTAGCAATGGAGTCATCCCCATGACAGCAACAATTCCCACTCAAACTTTGCCAGCAATCATCTACTCAGACAACGACGGAAAACCCATGTCTGACAATACCAAACAGTTTCAATTAATTGTAACCATTCAAGGCGGCATAGATGCCTTATTCAAAGATAACGAAAATGTCTTTGTAGCAGGTGATTTGCTATGGTATCCCGTCGAAGGAGATAACAAAACTCGCCAAGCACCTGATACTATGGTAGCCTTTTGCAGACCAAAAGGTTACAGAGGTTCTTACCAACAGTGGCTTGAAGATAATATTGCGCCGCAAGTTGTCTTTGAAATCATCTCGCCGGGAAATCGAATGAAAAAAATATTTAAGCTGTTTAAATTTTACGAGAATCATGGAGTTGAAGAATGTTATTTTTACGATTCAAAAGATAATGAGTTAATGGGTTGGGTGCGAAGTGAGGGGAAACTCAACTATATTGAATCAATTGAGGGTTGGGTAAGTCCGCGTTTGGAAATTCGTTTTGAAACTGCATCTGGAGACTTGGAAATTTATCAGCCTGATGGACTGAAGTTTTTGTCTTATGTGCAGTTGTCAAGACAAAAAGAATTAGCACAGCAACAAATGGAATTAACACAGCAACAAATGGAACTAACACAGCAACAAATGGAACAAGAAAGACAGGAGAAAGAGTTAGTACAGCAAAAAGCCGATCGCCTTTCAGAAAAACTCCGAGAAATGGGCATAAATCCAGAGGACATTTGAGATTATAATAGTCCTCGAATCACGGGCGATCGGAAACCGGGTTTTTCACCGAATCTGCGGGCTGTAGCGCGTCTTATCGTAAAAAACCCGGTTTCTCGGCCCTCACATCTTAACCATGCAAAATCCTCGCCAAATAGCCTTTCTCGCACTGCGCGAAGTCCACCGCCGTGGTGCATTCGCAGATGTCGCACTCGATCGCACTTTTCGCAATTCTCAACTCACCGACCTCGATCGGCGTTTGGTCACAGAATTAGTCTATGGTAGTGTCAGGAGAATGCGCGCGATCGACTTTATCATCGACAAACTAGCCACAAAAAAATCCTCCCAACAACCGCCAGAACTCCGTACCATACTACATTTAGGCTTATATCAACTCCAATATCTCAACAACATCCCCCCCTCCGCCGCCGTCAATACCACAGTTCAACTCGCAAAAGAAAACGGCTTTTCAGGACTCAGCAGTTTTGTCAACGGTTTATTACGACAATATATTCGTTTAACCCCCCCAACCCCCCCTTACCAAGGGGGGGCTAAGAATAGTCATAATTCCCCTCAGCAACCAGACACTAAAACCACCTCTACCTCTAATCCCCCCCCTTACCAAGGGGGGGCTAGGGGGGGTTTAAATCCCGAACAGCAACCAGAGACTGAAACCACCTCTACCTCTAATCCCCCCCCTTACCAAGGGGGGGCTGGGGGGGGGTTCAATTCCCTAAAATTACCCGAAAACCTAGTCGAACGCCTCGGAATTCTGCACAGTTTCCCCGACTGGATTGTCGAAATGTGGCTCGAACAATTAGGCGAAACCGAAACCGAACAACTCTGCCAATGGTTCAATCAATCGCCGACAATTGACCTCAGAATCAATCCGTTAAAAAGTACGATCGACCAAATTGAAACCGCCTTCAAATCCCAAAATATCAGCGTTAGCCGCCTCCCAAATTTACCCCAAGCATTAAGAATAAATGGCAGTAGCGGCGCAATTCAAAATCTCCCCGGATATAGCGAAGGTTGGTGGACAATCCAAGACAGCAGCGCTCAATTAGTCACCCATTTACTCGATCCGCAACCGGGGGAAACCATCATTGATGTGTGCGCCGCACCGGGAGGAAAAACTACCCACATTGCGGAATTAATCCAGGATACAGGTACTATTTATGCCTGCGACAAAACTGCAAACCGACTCAAAAGACTTAAAGAAAATGCCGATCGACTTCAGATGCGATCGATCCAGATTCATACGGGAGACAGTCGCGAGTTTCCAGAGTTTATCAACCTAGCAGACAGAGTTTTATTAGATGCACCTTGTTCTGGGCTGGGAACCCTTCACCGTCGCGCTGATGCCCGCTGGCACCACACGCCCGAAAACATTCAAGCACAATCACAATTGCAATCGGAATTGTTAGCAAATGCAGCGACATTTGTCAAGTCCGGCGGTGTTTTAGTTTACGCAACTTGCACGATTCATCCGTTGGAAAATGAAACAGTTATTCAATCATTTTTAAGCAACAATCCTCACTGGCAAATCGAACTGCCAACAATAGATTTACCTGTACAGCCATCACCGGAAGGATGGGTGAAAGTTTGGCCGCACCGAAATCAAATGGATGGCTTTTTTATGGTGCTGCTAAAACGGGATTAAGTAGGTACATTTAAATTTGCCGTTGGGTGGGGGCGGGTTTATGAGATTGTTGGTTTCAGGCAATTATTGTTGGTGAAACCCGCCTCCACGGGTGACAATTGTTTGTAAAACTCGCTTAATATCGAGGTTCTTGATAAGCAGGCTCTTGATAAGCAGGTTCTTGATAAGCAGGTTCTTGCCACTCGCGGCGCTTCGGTTCGGGATTGGGATTGTAAGGGACGATCGCCCCATCCTCATTCACAATCATCCCCCGAATAATCTCCTTCGGTTCTACCGGTTTCGCCTTAATACTGCCTTTGCGGCCTTCCAACTCCGGTAACTTTGGAAACTCCTGAACCGGCATTCCTTTAACGGCTTGACTCATAAAATCGCGCCAATTGTAAGCCGCTGTGCCGCTAGTTCCCCCCGTCGGATAATTGTCATCATTCCCCAGCCAAACACCAGTCACCACCTGCGGAATGTAACCGATGAACCACAAATCCCGTACCTTTTCCGAAGTGCCAGTTTTTCCAGCAACAGGGCGATCGCCCAAAGCAGCCGGCTCGCCCGTACCCCCAGTCACCACACCTTCCAACATCCAAGTAGTAATCGCAGCACTATCCTTATCCAAAACCCGCTTCGGTTTAAAATCAGCCTGATAAATTACATCTCCCCGCTGATTGATCACCCGCTTAATTCCGTGGGCTTCAATAAAATTACCTTGAGACGCTAAAGTGCCGTAAGCATTAGTTAACTCCAGCAAATTCACCTCAGAAGAACCCAAAGCCAGGGAATAAATCGGACTTAATTTAGACTTAATTCCCATATCGCGGGCTAATTTCATCGCCGGTTCAAACCCGACATCCATCAACACCCTAACAGCCACGACATTCACCGAACTCCTCAAAGCATCAGAGATCGATCGCCAACCGCTAAACTTTTTGCCGTAATTATTCGGTTGATAGCCGTCGATAATAATCGGCGCATCTTCATAGCTGTCGTAAGGCGAAAAACCAGCCCCCATCGCCGCCGCATAAACCAACCCTTTAAACGTCGATCCGGGCTGCCGCAAAGCCTGCGTAGCGCGATTAAACTGACTAGCCTGAAAATTTCCGCCGCCGACTAACGCCTTAACTTCCCCAGTTTTAGTGTCCATAGAAACTAAAGCGGCCTGTTCAAAACCCTGACGGCGGCCATCAACTTCGATCGCATCCTTAATCACCTTTTCCGCTATTTTCTGCCACTTCAAATCCACCGTCGTCTCTACAGTCAAACCGCCAGATTCCAAAGCATCCTTGGAGACATAGCGCGGCAATTCCTTCCGAATGTAACTAGCAAAATAAGGCGCAACTACATTAAATCGCTTCGGCGCACTGGGTTTAACCGTCATCGGTTCTGCCATCGCCTCCTTTGCCTGAGCTTCTGTAATTACCTTCGCTTCCTGCATTTGTTGCAGCACAATATTTCGACGTTGCTTAGCAATATTCGGATTAACCAAAGGCGAATATTCGCTCGGTGCCGGCGGCAAACCTGCCAAAGTTGCCATCTCTGCCAAAGTTAATTTATCGACTGTTTTACTAAAGAAAACCAAAGCCGCATCTGCTACCCCGTAAGCATCAGAACCCAAATAAACTAGGTTTAAATACCTTTCTAAAACTTGTTCTTTATTCAACTCCCGTTCAATTTTTTGAGCTAAAAGAGCCTCTCGAACCTTCCGCCGAACACTTCTTTCTTGATTGAGAAAAACTACGCGAGCTAATTGTTGAGTAATTGTACTGCCGCCCTGCACCAAATCTCTCGCGGCTACATTAGAAACGATCGATCGAGCAACACCTTGATAATCCACCCCGCGATGTTCGTAAAAACGGCGGTCTTCTATGGCAATAAAAGCTTTCGTCAACAAATCTGGAATTTCTTTAAGTTTCAGCTTGTCTCTAGTTGCCGGCCCCGACTGCAACAAAATAGTATTGTCTGCGGCCTTAATTGTCAGCGTTCCGTCCCGGTTAAAAGCCGACAAATCGTTAACATCCGGCAAACCTTTGTCTAAGGTGTGTAAAATCCACAAACCGTAGATTAAAGCGCCGCTTCCTATACTGAGAACACCTAAACCGATCCAAAATCTAGGGCGGCGGGGTATCCGTTTTTTAGTATTTTCCGGCGCAGCGCTAATTTCCGGCGCAGCGCTAATTTCCTGTATTTCGGTATTTATTTGCAGTTGGGTGTTTTGTAGCGCGCTATTTTCCGGCAATTTGCTATTATCGGAACTTGCCAATTTTTTGGGTGATTTAGGCAGATTCAATCCCGGCCGCAACAATCCCTTTCCCTTTGCTTGCAAGCTGGTAACTTGAGGTTCAATTTCCAACCAAATGATTAAGCGCCTCAACCCTTCCCAATCGCGCTTGACTATTGGATACCGATCGTATTCTGACTCTAAATATTTTGATGCTAATTCTGACTCTTCTGGAGGTGCAGCATCTTCTGATACCACGTACTCCGATCGCTCATTTGTTGACTGTGCAGACAATTGAGCCGGAGATTGCGGCGAGTTTAGCCCGGTGCTATTGGCAGCATTTGGCGATTCTCGATCGGAATTACCACCTACTGCCTTAGTGACTTTGCTCAATTTATCCTTGATATTTGAGAAAAATTCTGCCACGTTCAGACCTTCAAACCTCATCAATTTAAATTAAAAATTAAAAATCAAAAAGGCTAGCCCCCTTCAATTTTTAATTTTTAACTTGATATTTTGTATTCAACAACACTGTGAATGATTTTGAGTTGTGTATTTTGAATTAAAAACTATTTAACTCAAACTTCACAACTCAAAAATCTTCTCAACCGGCATGACCTAGTGCCAAAGCTGCTACTAGCATACCCAGCACCAGGAAAGGCTGAGCACTTGCCTGATATTTAACATCATTTTCCAGAGGATTGCGTAAAAAATACATATCCTGAAAAGTGATTTGCGGAACAATCAGCAGCAGGAGAATGACAGCGTACAGGTTTTGGTGGATGCTAATCAAGTAGCCTGCAATCCCTGCTTGAAATACATCGATCATCAACACGCAAATCCAGGCTGCGGTGCCGATGCCAAACATCACTGGCAAAGATTTTAACCCTAATTGCCGATCGCCCTCAACACTTTTGAAATCATTAACGATCGCAATTCCCAGCCCTGCCAAACTGTAGAACAGAGTCAAAATCATAATCGTGGGATCTAGTGTACCAAACAAAGCTTGACCGGCCCACCAAGGCAGGGCAATGTAGCTAGCACCCAGGGCATAATTTCCCAACCAGCCATTTTGCTTGAGTTTCAGCGGTGGCGCAGAGTAGATGTAAGCCAAAAATGCACCGCCGAGAGTCAAAACAGTCATGATGGGGAATTCGTGACCCGCCCATAAGTCTAGGGCATAGGCCACCGCAATGCCTGCGGCTAATAATACCAAAATTTGGGTAACTACTTGGGGAATCGAGATAATTCCCGACGGAATTGGACGGTAGGGCTCGTTAATCGCGTCGATGTCGCGATCGTAAAAATCATTCAAAGTTTGAGTGTACCCAGCCAGCAGCGGCCCTGACATCAACATACAAGCTGCGGCGATCGCAAAATTCTCAAAATTCCAAACATAGTTTCCAGAAGACGCCGCCCCGCACACCACGCCCCAAATCAGGGGAATCCAGGTAATCGGTTTCATCAGTTGCAAGCGAATCTTCCAAATCGAAGTTTCCCCGCTAGCGGCCCCTTTCATGCCCAACAGTTGCCGAGTTTT
This sequence comes from Cyanobacteria bacterium SOY_34_metabat_3, assembly GCA_031399265.1. GTDB lineage: Bacteria > Cyanobacteriota > Cyanobacteriia > Cyanobacteriales > Microcoleaceae > Microcoleus. The sequence goes on from JANNOR010000002.1 coordinate 10,279, forward strand.
GGCACTGCGGCTGTCTGCTTGAGGAGTGTCTGGTGCGGTTTCTGGGGGAGTTTGGGATGGAGGAGAGTCAGACATAATTGAATGTTAGTGGTACTGCTACTATTGTGTCGTTTTCCGTTTCAATAATAATTCTGATAGAATACCACTGATATTTCAGACATTGCCCGCACCAGTCTTGAAAACCTCAGCCCGGCTGGGAGTTGAAGAAGAGAGAAAAATACGGGTTTTACCAAGATATTTTAATATCATTATTTTAGGCAAATGTCAAGAGGAGCAATACTTTTTTTAATAATTTCGTTCTAGCCGGCCTGCTAGTTGGGTTGGGCGGGTTTATTTAGATTTTTGGTATTTGTTGGATATTGTTTGTAAAACCCGCCCCTACAAGCCCGGCTCAATAAATAGAAATCAACAAATATGCCGATAGGAATCAAAAGGTAGTCCCGTGCGTCGCTTGACATCAATAACTGATTTGTACGTGCCTTTGCTTTGCCTTTCTCTAACTATTGTTTCGGCAACAACTCGATCTAAACCGTTTTGGATCAATTCTTCGGGCGAAAGACTATTTAACCGTTTCCAAGTAAACTGTGATTCTTTTTGATAATTATAACTGAAGCAAATCATCGGAGTGATGCGTCGAACGTGACTTTCGGGGACTCCGGCGATTTCTGATAACTCTTCGGCGTGGGTAAAAATGTAGCCTTCGTTTTGCAAAGATTCGATATCGTTAGCGTAGACGATCGGCAAACCTAAGATTCTCACCATATCGTCTTTGGTACACTCGTTAATATCTATTTTGCCGCGCACGTTTGCCAATTCTTCGGCATTTGTCGCAGTTGCAGGAACCAGCAAGCCTCTGGGTGCGGTTTTGATCAAATAGCGCTTTTTCAAAGTAAAAGCAGTGACAATTTGAGCTATCCAAACAAGCGTCCCAAAATTAGCAGAAGAAGATAGCGCTAGTGCTGCTAAAGTAAAGCCAACACCCCATCCCATCCAACTGCGAATATTTGTTTTTTGGCCGGCATAGGCGATCGCCAATCCGCCGAAATAGGGAATAAAAGAATACCACACCCAGCTTGGAGTCTGACGCAGCCAGTATAAATCTTGAGACACTTTAGTTTTATCCTTAAATAGCTGTGGTCTTACGCTTATTTCAATCCCACTTTTTTAAGAGTGGGTTTTCTTCTTCCTTCTTCCTTCTTCCTTCTTCCTTCTTCCTTCCTTAATTACAATTCCCGCAGCAGTTTTTGGCGTTTTTCCTCATATTCTTCGGCAGTAATTGCGCCCATATCGTAAAGTCCTTTTAATTCGGCGATCGCCCCTGTTACATCTTTTGCCGATCTGAGGACATACCCAGACGGCAACGTTGCGCCATTGTGCTGTAACTGAAAAGCTTGTTCCGACATCATTAGCAAGCCGAGAAAATCGAAAAATGCGATGAGTGAGGGAATTAATGTCCAGGAAAAGAGCAAATACAATACTCCTGCTACGTTGTTACCCAAATAAAATTTATGAATTCCGAAACCTCCCACAAAGAAAGTTAACACAATTGCTACAGTTTTATCTTTTACCATTTTTCCCTTTCCCAGTTTTTTAGTTTAACTTTTGCGATCGACATTTCAGAATCTCGATCGGCAATTTTGCTAATTTTTACTCATTTATTGGGGTTTTTGCGAAACTTAGACATCGCGAAATACAGCAGAACTATACCGGCTTGAGCCTGTAGAATCACCGAGTAGCCTCTCAAGAAATAATTGAGTTCGCTACCTGAATTGAGAGAAAATATTAAAATGCCTAGGCCTGCATAGGGTGCGAAACGCATCCAACTCGGCGTTCCCTCTAACTTGCGGCTGTTGAAATTGCTCATTAGTGCGACCATCCACAGAAACCGGACAAGATATTACTTCTATGTTAAAACAATTTTTTCCGTTTAACTTCCAGATTTGGGAGTGAATTTCAGATCCGGTGCGCTGGAATGATATAGAGGACACGGCAGAGTGTGACAGTATCGCCACCTTTGCCGCCGATACCACCGAAGAGGTGAATTACTAAAGCTTTATCGCCCTCTTGCCATTCTGACACTAAATCACGCGATCGATCTTTCTGACTACTGACAAGTACGGTTTGGGCTGTACC
>JANNOR010000009.1:0-22993 GCA_031399265.1 Cyanobacteria bacterium SOY_34_metabat_3
AATTCAATCAATTTTTTGAACAGTGTCCGGTGTTGAAAGCTGAGGAACCGTTGCGGACTTCGCGGTTAATTTTGTGCGATTTGACGGCGAGGACTTTGAAGTTAGGGTTAGGATTGTTAGGAATTCAAGTGTTAGAAAGGATGTAATCTAAGGTTTGTAGTGAGGACTTTAGTCCTTCCAAACTCTTGAACAATACCGATCCAGAGGGAAATGATATTACCCGAAATCAGGACACGGCAGTGCCGTTTCCCTACAATTAACCTGGCGATCTTATATTTCTTCTGGCTTTTCAATCAACTCATTAAATTCGCTGATAATTTCTAAAACTCGATCGGCGGCAATATCTGATTGTTCAGATTTTGAATAAATGGCAATCAAGATAACGATTGTCATTGTTTGAAGGTAGTAAATGAATCTATATCCACCGCTTTTTCCTTTTTGAATGTCGCTGTTTTTAACACGCACCTTAAATATCTCGTAACCAATCCCAGGTATCGGAACTCCCAGCAACTCTCCAGCTTGTAGTTTTTCAATGATCGGCTGAACATCCGATCGAATATGGCGGTACTTTTTAGAGAGAGTCCGCAAGTCGCGTTGAAATTCTCGTGTAGGTATAATCTGCCTTAAAGGAGGATTACTCTGCATCAATTCCATCCCAAAGTTCAGAAAGCGGTACAGTCTGCCCTGTCATTGCTTCGTGCCATCCTTGGCGAAAACACTCTTCTGCTGACTTTAAAGGTTCGTCAGCAAGAGCAATTTCTTTTTTTGCGCGTTTGGCAGCAGCCACAAGTTGCGGTTGCGTTTTGTTGAAAGATTCTTCCCATTGAAGCTCATCTTTTAAGTCTGCGATATACTCTTTCAAGTATTCTGCTACTTGCTGCTGTAAAGTTTCTGGCAGAGACTCCATCATCTCGATCACTGCATCAACTCCTTCCCACAGTTCCGATACAGGTCTAGTTTTCCCTGTCTTTATTTCCAGCCATGCTTGCCGAAAACTTTCTTCTGGAGATGGGAGTGCCTCTTCATCTTCGTTAGCAAGAACGATGATGCGGACTCGGCGATCGGCAAACTTTGCTGCTTGCGCTAGAATTTCTTCCCACGTTCCTTCTAGTTCTAACACTTGTGCTGTCATTTTATTTACTCCTTAAGTTTTCTTGGGTTGAACTTATTATAGCGCGTGAATGATAGCTCTTTTGGAAGTGAATTCCTTTCATCGCAGAGGATGTAAAGGAAGAGAGGAGAGGTACGATCGCACTTAGCAACATGATTTTATAAATTCTACAGTTCCCAGAAGTTATTTCGCTTTTTAGGAGATTTTGCTTTCTTACCTTTATGTTTAAAATGTGCTAAGTCTCTCTCTGCGGAGTTGAGGTGTTGGCGAAGCATTTCCAGGCTTTCCTGACAATCAATAGTTTCAGGATGTTTCGAGCCTAACTTTCGCTGAAGAATTCTTAAAAGTCTTACCATTAGAGGTTCTGCTTCACTATAACGCTCCTGTTTCAAATAAAAAACAACCAGATTATTTAGGCTATTTTTGACCTGGATATGGTCTTTTGCCAAGCAGCTTTCTCTGATTTGCAATGCTTTTATAAACAAAGGTTCCGCTTGGCTGTAGTGACCTTGACAGTAATGTAAATAGGCTAGATCGTTCAGGCTAGTTGCCACATCAGGATGCTCTTCTCCTAGCCAGCGAATTCTTATTTTTAAAGCTTTTAAATGCAGAGGTTCTGCTTCACTATAGCGACCTTGAATATCATATAAGTGTGCTAAATGATGTTGGACGGTTGCCAGCTCTGGATGTTCTTCTCCACAGAATTGTTTTCTTAGTTCCAAAGCTTGAATCCATAATGATTCTGCTTCTGTATGACGCTTTTGTTCAACGTAGAACAGCGCTAGATTATTCAGGTGTGTTGCGACATCAGGGTGATTTTCTCCCACTAACTGCTTTGTTATTTCCAAGGCTCGCTTATAAAACTTTTCGGCTTCACTGTCGCGTTGCTGATACTTGCAAATACGTGCTAGATAGTTCAGTAAATTAGGCAAGTGGTTAAAATCGCTAAAGTCTTTGCTCTCCTCTATAGCTCGCATTAATACAGATTCAGCTTTTTCGTATTCATATCGTTCAAAATATAGTCCTACCAGATGGTTTAAGCAGGTTATTAGAAGGATTTTGTCTTCTTCACGCCAGTATTTGCTGAGTTCTAAGGCTTGCAAATACATAGTTTCAGCTTCATCATAACGACCTTGAACGTTGTAAAGGCTAGCGAGATTAATTAAACTAATTGATACGCAAACATTTTGTTCTCCGAGTAAGCGTTTGTCTAGTTCCAAAGCTTCTACTAATAGAGGTTCAACTTCGTTATAGCGACCTAGAGCTTTGTAGGCGCAAGCCAAATTGCTGAGGCTTGTTGCCACTTGGGAATGCTCTGACCCAAAATGCGATCGAGTTACGGATAGACATTGCTCAAACCAAGGTAATGCTTGAGCATATAATCCTTGACCGTTATAAAATCGACCCAAGCCTACAAAAGGCACTGTTAAATACTTGTCATTCAGTAAATCTCTCAAGTCTTTGTCTTTGGCAACCTCTGCCACATGGGGAATAGCAGGGGCAGCCATTTGAATCCGCTGATAGGTGGGTGAGTCAGGGATTTGATCCGCTACTGCCCATGTGGCGTTTACAAATGCTTCTTTCAGTTCATTCACCTCTATTGACTCTTCTCGCTTCCCCTTAAAAAATTCTCGAATTAGGGGATGCAAACGACAGGCTGTATCACTCGTAGACTTTAGCAGATGGCAATTCAATAAATCAGCTCTAGCTTCTTCCAAAACTTCTAAATCAATCTCCTCATCTTCTGAGGTGAGCAGATAATGGTATGCTCCTTTCACTAGCCACCAAGGAATCTCAGCCAAGGCAAATAAACTCAGCAGACAGCCCAATTTTTGGGCATTTTCATCTAATCGATCCCAACTCAACTCAAAGGCAGCAGCTACCCCCAATTGGGCAGTCATTGTCGGGTCAGTTTCTTGGACAGCTATGTGTCTGAGCCGCTTTTCCTCCAGTAAAGATAGCATTGCCTCCAGTGACAAATCCCGGCGACTATAAAGATAACACCCTACTAACTCCAACCCCAAGGGTAAATAGCCAAGCCACTCGCAGATTTGTTCGGCAACATCTAATTCCCGTTGAAAGCGATTCCGATTCTCAATGAGCACTTCCAACAGTCTCAGTGCCGCCTCTGCTTTCAGTTCATCCAATGGCAAATACGCCAAACCTCGCCCCAACTGTTCCCGCGATGTAATCAGCACTTTAAACCCAGATGATTTGGGTGGCAAATAAGGCTTTACCTCCTGCTTGTAGTCTGTGACATCATCAAATACGAGCAGCACATCTCCCAGCGGCCAATTTTGCCAGCAGTACCTCAACTGATTTGGTAAATCAAAATCCTCTGGCGGTTTCAGGTTTAAGAGACTCCGCGCAAAACTAACAATTTGAAGCCCTACATCTCCATCTCTGACATCAATCCAACAAACACCGCCTGCACCGTCACCTAACCGCTCTAAATGTCGCTGCCCATAGCGATCGGCAAGTGCTGTTTTGCCAACCCCGCCCATGCCAATAATCGTGACAGCAGGCATATTATGCTGTTGTTGGAACAATTCATCCAGCTTTTCAATCTCTTGTTCTCGCCCTACAAACTCCACCACACTGCTGCGAGTAAGATTATCGTATTTCTCACGCCTCGGTTTGGCAAAGAATCGCTCCTTTTCCCTCAGAATGACATTGCACTCTTCTGGAGTTGCCGGAAATATTTCCTCATTTCGCCTGATAAAAACAGTGCCAGCAGAATAGGTTGTACTTGGCGTTGTTAAATCTTTGCGTGTCCGGTGTAAATGGGGACTCGGCGGGATAGAAACCACGAAAATATTTTTGCCATCTATCTCAACTGTTTCACAGCGAACATCTGGAATAGGAGGATCGCAGGCAGAGTTTACCCTTTGCAGAATTTGTTTGGGAGTTAGCAGGTTGCTAACATCAAATAAATCTCTAGTACCATCAGGTCTTAACTCATCCCCAACCCCTATAATTAGATAGCCTTTTTGCTCAGCGGTGTTAACATTGCCATTAGTCAGTGATAGAACATCTCTGATGAACTCATGACCTTGCCGCTTAGCATAATCTTGATCGGAGTGTTTTAGTTTGTGCAGTTCCCGTTTGAAGTCTAATTTCAAACCTTCTGGCTGGCTGATGAGTTGTCTAAGCTGCTGACTGTCCATAGTTTATGTCCTCTTTTTTGAGCGAGAGTCTTTTATTGATATTGGTGCAATATCTCAGTTGTAGCGCATTTCTCAAATCGATCATTTACCGTTTTTTGTTAACAATCAAGCTCTCTAGAATATCTTTAAACATTGTTACGACAATTTGCCGATCGTGATCTCTGACAAATATATCGTAGTTAGGACTTGAGTTAATTTCAATCAACCAATACGCTCCTTTGGTATCCAGTGCGATGTCAAAGCCAGCATAGTCGATCGCCATTTCCGCAAAAACAGGCCTTACAAAATCTTCTATTTCCGAAATAATCCTTGAATCAGTTATATGTTGAGCTTTTGCACCTTCCCAGTGCAGCGGGCTCAGATTGCCTGCAAATTCAGCCTGAGACTTGTCTTTTTCGTACAGCAAAACGAGCTTTTCTTTGCAGAATACCGCCCGATATTCGTGTTCGATTTCGATATACTCTTGAGCTAGCGCCACATAGTCATAATCTTTACTGTTGACGTTAAATATAATTTCTAGGGCTGCTTTAATTTGCTCTCCACTTTGACACAAAAAAACATTGTTGCCGCCAGAACCGCGATTTCTTTTGATAATCACCGGGAAAGCGAAATTTTTGTTAACTTCTAAAACTATTGATTCAATATCGGGGAAAATCAAATACTTTTTATACTTTTCCTCGCAGTGAGGCGAGACGAAACTGAGAGTTTTGGGAGTATTTATCTGGTCTTTTAAAAGTTGATAAGTATATTCTTTGTCTTTAAAAATTTGTGCTAACGACCCGCTATCAAATGCCGTCATGTAATTGACAAAGAAATAATCTTCGCCACCATATCTGATTCTAATCAAGTTTTGGGAAGGATGCAGGATTTCGTAAGGGATATTTAATTCCCCACAAGCTTCGAGAAGGAGACTGATATTTGTCAGCATAATTTGAACAGTATAAATTTTGGGGACTTACGGGCCCTTCAGAAACCCGGTTTCTTTGTCTACTTCTCCTGAGTAAATGCAAAACTCGTAGAAATCGGGTTTCTAGCCCCCATGCGTAAGCCTTGATTTTTTTCATTCACACCATACCACAACAGGAAGCAATGAGCATAAATGGCGATCGCCTTACCTACTTACTGCTTTGTCAGATGCACTTTCTTCTGGCAAAACATAGAAATCAACATCGATTTCTGCATTCAGTTTAGCTGCCTGAGCGATAATATCTGGATCGAAATGGATGGCTGGTACGCTGCCTCTTCGATAATAAATGACACAAGCAATCTCCGCAGCATAACACTTGCACAACTCTAGCAAAGGAATCCATCCGGCATGAAGCTGTTCTAAAACAGAATTAATGTGTTCTTCTAAGTCAGCAGATTTTTCAATTTTAGAATATACGCTCCAACCATTTTCCTGATGCCGTCTAGTACCCCTAAGATTAATTAAGTCCCCTTTCCTCCAAGTTTCAGTTGGATTGATGCTTACCTTTGTAGTCACTTCGTCTGGATCGAATTCCATTCCAGTTAACATAAAGTAAGCGTAAATTTCTGACTCCATCAGCTCGCTCCTTTTTGATTAATTAAAAATCATTAATGTTCAAATCTGTAAATTCACCGGCCCCAATACCACCTTTAGGTTTAACATAAATATTCCCTGCTGTATCTTTGTAGAGGTCTCTTTTTGAAGCGTTGCGTTTACCTTTGAGTAGATGAATGTCTTCACCCGCTCTCTGAAGCCTCTCGATCTCATCAATAGTCAGCAGCTTGTCTTGTCTCCAGTTTCGCTCTTCTTCACTATTTTCTAATACTATTTCCGGCATTCCTTACACCCTAAAAATTTGAGATTCGAGAATTTCTCTCAAACCTCAAATTAAATCAAATTCTATCCAAACAACCGCTGCTGTCCGTTGGCCGCATCTTTCCCCGCATAAATCTCGCGGGTTCCCTTGGGAATGTAAATCCAACCGAATTCTTGCAAGCGATTGGTCAAATTAGAAATACTCACTCCCAATTCATCCCTAATTTTGTATAAATGCGACCACTTGGTTAAATCTTTTCCCTGTCTTTTATCTTCCAAAATACACCGAGGCATCAACAAACAGCTTGCAAAATATTGCGCTTGCCATTCGATCGATGCAATTTTGGTACTCGCGATCGCACCCCGACACACAAACGGTTCCTCGACATCAGAGGCAGTTTTTCCTAGATTGCCTAAGTTTAGTTCCAACTGTTCGACAGTGCCGTCTGCTTCATCTTGATTGATGTGCAGCACCCAGTGGCCGATTTCGTGGGCGATCGTCGATTCGATGAACCCCGGCGGTTTTTCGAGAATCAATTCGTTGATTTCGATTAACCGCTGCTGCGGCAAAATCCTCGCGGCGATCGCACCTTCTTCATCCGGCTCAATGCACTCCCAAACTACGCCCAAATCCAGAAAATCAGCAACCGTTGTCGCATCAATTGGCCATTTCGGAGCAAAATTTTGCGTTTTCTGCATCTGCATCAAGATGTCATTTGCCAAACGCTCGATCGTTTCTTTGGGATAGAAGCAATACGGTTTAAAAATACTCACTATGAGCGGCCTCTCTTACGCTTCAAAAGATTGTTTGAGCCAATCTGGATTTTCTTGCATCCGCCGGAAAAGAGCCTGCATTTCCTTCGGATTCTGCTTCAGCAGCTTTTCGTACTGCTGCGGCAGTCTCCCAGCCAAAAAAATCAATTCCTCTTCGTTGATGTCGAGATTCCGCGCTAGCGATCGAATTACCTCCTCTTTTGGCGCGTAATCAGCTCGATCGTTCTCCAACTTCGATAGATAAGTAAAGTCCACACTTAGCATACCTGCTAGCTCACGTTGTGAGTAAGCTTTGTCCTTACGAGCTTGACGGATCAGTTTTCCAAATGTTTGTTCCACGGTTTTTTGCCTCCTGACAAGCATTCTAGCCTGTTTTGATCAAAAGTTCAACAAAATACTTGACTACAAAATCAACATACGTTACCATGAGGTAAGTTGACAGATTAGTCAACCCATTTGACCACACTGCTGTGGTATAAAATGTAAATTAAGTAATAACACACTATATATAGCGTTGTTAGCTGAGAGGAGAGCGATCGGCGCCGCGCATCAAAACGCTTGTACGCAGCAAATAAAAAGGAGGAGACAGCAAATGCTAAGAACCTGGACAGACACGCATTACAAGCTCGAAGACGAGGACTGGCTATACATCGCCACCCACGAAGAACAAAGCTCAGCCTCACTGGTTTGTCCTGGCTACGCGCGGGATGGCGAAGGCTTCAGCATCCACTTCACCCCAGCGCACTTAGAAACGCTAGAGAATTTGCTCGCCGCGCTGCGGATTATTAAAGCTCAACAAGAGGCGATGCTCGATTATACATATCCAGAACCAAAAGCGACCAAACATCTGATTCGGCGATCGAAAATCGAAGAAAGTTCGGCAACCGAACCTGCAACGTATTGAACAAAGCGATTTTTAGGAAATAGGGAACAGAAAAGGCTGTAAAGGCGCGATTGGATCGCGCCTTTACCATAACTGTTACAACAGCAGAGTAAAATGAAAAAATTAACCAAACTGAGAACCAAACTAAACCTGCAAGAAAACCGTTTGAGAGAGAATTTTGAGATGCTCGACCAAATTCGGGCCGATGCAATTAACGATATCGAAAGTCTCACCGAAGATTTCCAACACATGACTTTAGTTGCCGAATCTATCCGGCGGAATTACCGAGCTTTGCTAGCCCAAAACCAACTGCTAAAAGACACGCTATTAAGTGTAGTTGATGAATGCGACTGCTGGCCGCAAAATCAGTGCGATCGGTGCCAGCAAATTCTCAAGATTATCGCCAGCGATTATTCGGAACAAAAACCCGATGCAGTCAGAAAATACGGAGCAATTCTCAGCAAACTGCGGAACTTAGGATAACTAAGAACGTCTCAGCAAAAAGCATCAACAAATTAGAATCAGGAGCAAAAAAAATATGACACTAGCAACTGCCAAAGATAGCAAAGCCCAAATTTTGCAAAACTTTCAGCAGATTTTAGCTGAAAACAAAAAGATCGAATCGAAAGTAGAAACCAAAGAACAGTCAGCCGACAAAGCCAAAAATAAACAACTCCTCGAAGTCGCTTCTACCTACACAATTGATAGCATCGTTAAAGGCTTAGCCGACTTGCAATTAGATTTCGGCAGTATCACCAGCGGACTTTCCGAAAAACTGAAACAGGAATCTTCAAAATTAGACGAATTAAAACGTGCGATCGAAATTGAAGCCGAACAACTGCAACAGTTACAGCAAATTCGAGTTGTCGCAGACGCCCTCCACATCTTAACTCAAGAGCACCAAGAAAAATTGACTGTGCTGGAACAAAAAAGCGCAAAAGAGCGCGAAATTATCGAAAAAGACACGACCCAAAAACGTAAGATTTGGGGAAAAGAACAGCAAGAATTTGATGCGGAAGTTCAAGAAAAAACAGCACTCACAATTAAACAGCGCCAGGGTGAAGTAGCCGATCACGAATACGATTTACAGCGGGAACGAAAAATCGAAACCGACGCCTACGAAGAAACGAAACGCACATCGGAACGAGATATCCAAGAATCCACCCGCGAGAAAGAAAAGAATTGGACAGAAAGAGAAAAATTACTCAGCGACAATCAAGCAGAATTTGAAAAAAATCAAACCAAAGCCGCAGGGTTTGAAGAAGAACTGAAACAGGCTTATATCAAAGCCAAAGAAGAAGCGATACAGGAAGTTTCTCGCGAAGCTAAAGTTAAGGCAGATTTAGTAGATAAAGAATGGGAAGGAAGCAAGGAAGGATATGAATTGAAAGTGCAATCTTTACAGCATACAATCTCGCTGCAAACCGAGCAAATTGCCGAAATTTCTGCGCAACTGCAAGCCACGATGAAGCAAGCACAAGATTTGGCAATGAAAGCTTTTGCTAGCAAAGCTTAAGGTTTGTAGTGAGGACTTTAGTCCTGATTATTTCAAGCATAAAAGAGTAAGCTGTTTGACATCTAAATTACATTTTTTGTGCGGGCGAGACGCCTACCCCACAACAATTTTATCAAATTTAGACTTTGCAGTTTAAATGCAGAACAGCTTACTACAAACAAAATCCTCAACTATTAGCAAATGAAAAACCATGAACAAAAAAGTAACTGACAAAAGCACCAAGGCTGAAATATTAGAAGCGTATAAGGAAGCAGCAGAAGCAAAGGCTGCTTTGGAATCGCAACTGAAGCAGGCTAATAATCATCAACCAACAAATGCTTCCGTGAAGCAAACAGCAGTCCCAGAAAAACCGATTGTGGAGGCACAAAAACCAATGGCTTTAACTCAAAATCAACAAAAAATGCAGTCTACAATCGACAATTTAATTTTGCTGCAATTTGGCTTTGGCGGCGCTGTCAGCGAGTTGTCTGAGAAATTAACTTCTGAAGCTGCTAAACTCGGAGAATTGCGGCGTACTGTGGGCGACGAAGTTCAACAACTGCAAGAGTTGCACAGTTTAGAAGATGTTGCCGAAGATACGCTGGACAATTTAATTCAACAGTACGAAGAAAGCGCGAAAACATTTACTAACGAACTCAGCGAACAGCGCGATACTGTTGAACAGGAATTGTGGGAACAGCACCAAGCTTGGGAAAAAGAGCAGGAACTGCAAAAGTTAGCAGTTAAAGAACGCGATGAGAATCAGCGAAAAGCTAGCAATCGGGATGAAGAGTTGTATAATTACGATTTGGAACTCCAGCGAAATCTGGACATCGAAGAATATGACCAGCGCCAGGAAAGGCTGCATAAAGACATCGAAGAGTCTGAACGCGAACAGGAGAAGCAGTGGGCGGAACGCGAAAAATTAATTGCGGAACGCGAAAAAGTTTCTGCGGAAGTTAAAGCTAAGGTTGAGGCTTTCCCGAAAGAACAGGAAGCTAATATTAAGAACGGGAAAGATAGCGGTCGCAATATTGGCAATTATCAAGCTAAAATCAAGTCTGATTTGTTGCTGAAAGACATGGAAGGTCAAAAGCAAAATTATGAACTGCAAATTCAAGGGATGTTGCAGACTATGCAAAATCAAGATGCGCGGATTGCTAGCTTGTCGAAACAACTGGATTCTGCTTTGAAACAGGTTCAAGATTTGGCGGTGAAGGCGATTGAAGGTTCGTCGAATTTGAGTTCTTTCCAAGCAGTGAGGGAAATTGCGATCGAACAAGCGAAGACTCAGCAAAAGAATAAGTAATTCGCAGCGTTTTGATAAGTTAATTATGTCGCTTTAGATACCCGATTTCTTGAAGAAGTCGGGTATCTGAGTATTGAAGGGAGAAATTTTTGCGATCGCCCTTCCAGTCCTTCCAACCCTCATAAGCTATACTAAAATCAGCACCTCAACCATCAAACAGCATGGTACAACAACTCACCCCTGAAACTAAACCAGAAATCATCTACCCAGACAGCGACGGAGAACCAATGTCTGACAACACCAGACAATTCCGATGGATTGTCACTATTAAAGAAAATCTAGAAATCCTGTTTGCCAGTATCCTAGATGTCTTCGTCGCTGGAGATTTGCTTTGGTATCCCGTTCAAGGAAATAACAAAATTCGCCAAGCACCGGATGCAATGGTAGTCTTTGGTAGGCCAAAAGGTGACAGAGGTTCTTACAGACAGTGGGAAGAAGATAATATTCCTCCCCAAGTTGCCTTTGAAATCTTATCCCCTGGGAACCGTGCTGGAAAAATGGGAGAAAAACTCCTTTTTTATCAGCGATATGGAATTCAAGAATATTACATCTATGATCCAGATCGTATTGAATTGAGCGGCTTTGTTCGGAATCTTGATTGGTTTGAACCAATTGCAGAAATGAATGGCTGGGTTAGTCCGTTATTAGAAATTCGTTTTCAACTAACAGAAAATACTCTAGAAATTTATCGACCAGATGGGCGGAGGTTTCTAACTCCTGTGGAAATGGATCGACTCAGAGAACAGGAACGAGAAGAGAAAGAACTTGCTCAATCTCAAGCTCAACAGGAACGACAGCGTGCGGAGGAAGCGATCGCCCAACTTGAAGAAGAGCGACAACGTTATCAAGCTTTGCTACAAAAAATGCAGCAGCAAAGCATGGACTCTGGCCCTAGTAGTTAACAAAATGAATTCAATTCAAGCCATCTCTCTTGGTGCAGTTTTTAGATTGTCTGTTCCTATACAGGTTGCTTGAGGCTCAAACCCTATTTGTAGCGATCGAGTTTTTGGTCAAAAGCCCGATCGCCCTGTTCACTTATAGAAACTGTCCCTTGCTCTCCTGAGCGCTTCACTTACGGTCTTTATTCTTTAAGTTAATCAACCAAAAGATATATTTGAGTTAGAGGCACTATGCAAAACCAAATCTTACGTCAAAAAGATACTAATGCTTGGATACTTCAGTGCTGGGTTTCTTTTATTTTTTCCCTTTCTGCAACTGCTGTAGGTGTCATTTATTTACAGGTAGATCCCTGGCAAAGAGCTTTTATGGGAATCGGTTTAACTTTTTCGGTCAGCTCGTCTTTTACTTTAGCAAAAACCATTCGCGATAACAACGAGGCGACAACATTAACTGCTCGCATCGATGAAGCCAGAGTTGAGAAAATTCTCGCGGATCACCATCCTTTGAAATAAGATGACTCGGCGGTTGAAACCGCGACTACAGAAACGAAGTCCGCCTCCGCGGACTAAGAGTAAGTTGAAGTTATATATTGTATAAAAAAGCCCGCCTAGGCGGGATTTTTTTGCTGATTGTTTCAATGTGTGGATTTTGATTATGGATTTCAATGGCTGCCTTTGAACTTACGATCGCGCAACGCCGCTTTTTCCCGCTGGCGAGTACGGGTGCGAATCGTCGCATACTCTGCGGGAAAGCCAACTACAGGAATCACTTGATCCTTGCGTTCTTCTTCCAGATTCTTGAGTTCGGTATAATCAACCCAGTGAATGCAATTCACCGGACAAGTATCCATCGCCTCAAGAATCAACTCTTCAGAATCCCCGTCTTGTCGAACTACGCGCGATCGACCGTAATCCGGTTCAATGTAGAAAGTATTACGAGCAACGTGAGCGCAGTGCTTGCAGCCAATGCAGGTAATCTCGTCAACGTAGACTCCTTTTTGGCGCAGCGCGCCCCCCAACTCCGGTTCTAAACCCGAGCGATCGGGCGCATCGCGCAAAAATCCGCCCAACTCCGGCTCTAAACCAGTGCGATCGTCGCTGCTGTCTGTTTGGAATGGAGAAAGCTCAGACATTTACACCTCTTCCAATCATAAATAAGTCCGCACAGGCGGACTTTGATGAGACAAGATTGCCAAAATATCGAAAAATTATCAAGCGCACCAACGCTGAACTACTAAGCGGATCGAACCATCTTGATTTTGCTTTTGCTCAGAAACTTGGAAACCCTGTTTGGTGCTCTCATTCACCACCGTATGGTAAGCGTAGCGCTGAGTCACCTTATTCAGGAAACGGTCTACAGACCAAGCTTGCTGCCAGAATTGTAAGTCAGCCACCAACTCATACTCAGTCCCATTCCAGCTAAAACCTAAGTCGTAGCCGTTTTCTTGCTCGATAACTACTTCTGCGGTACTGGTGAGGCCGCGATAGCCGCGCACCTCTGTCGGGCCCGACTTCCAGTCGATACCCAAGTCAGTTAAAGCAGCTTCCAAAGAATTCAAATTGCGGATCTGGGTCTTAATTTGGCTAAAGTGTGACATGGTGATTCCAAAAAAATTTAAGTGAACTCAACAAAAAAAGTTACCAATCGCTAAAAGCGACTTGGGCTGTCGCTTCGGCTGACTGATTGAGCACCTGGGCGAAATATTCAGATGTAGACTCTTGATGAAGCACAACTCCAAGCTGAGCTTCGATCGCAGCCGTTACCTCAGCGCAGGAAGCACCGACAATGCCGGTAACTGTTTCCTGTACGCGGCCATCTGGATAAATCACAAACTCTAGTGTTTCCATAATCTGGGCTGACTGAATAGGAATATTGAGACCAGACACCGACACCAGCAAGCCGGGGACGATGCCTCCTGAAGTCGCTTCTTGAGTGTTGGCTGACTGGCAAACCGCTATATCAATTTTGACGAATTGATAGGTTTTGAGTCAGAACTTAACAAAAGTTATTAATAAGTGGAAGCAATACATCAGTGTTATGTAAAGTTTCGCGTACTTTGTGACATCAGTCAATGGATTTTAGATTTTAGATTTTAGATTTTAGAGGGGAGGTGGCAGCCTGTAACCTTCTGCGGTAGATCGATTTGAGATTTGAGATTTTGGATTTCAGGGGCGATCCCAGGGGCTGTAACCTTCTGCGATCGATCGACGCCATCTCCTGCGGCTTTGCAGCCTGGATGCTCGATCGCCTGTGGGATCTGCGTATTCTGTTGTTTGGGGAGCTTACTTATCAATTATCGCCAATTAAATAATCATGGATTATCAAAATTTTGCATCTAAGATCGATCGAATTACCAAGGATGATGCCAGCAACCGAGAAAACCTCGCTTTCACGATCGGAGTATTCGATCCAGGGCATGATTAGACATCTGGCATAATTATTGTGGAACAGGCAGGATGCCTGTTAAACATGACTGATAGAATCCCCGATCGAATTACTGACACGCTCTCAAGCAACCAGTGCCATCACCTGCCGCACCGGAATTTCCACTGCAAACTCTGTTCCGTGCCCCAGAGTGGAATTACACTCAATCTTGCCGCCGTGCTTTTCAGTGACAATTTGATGAGCGATCGACAATCCCAAGCCAGTGCCTTTACCCACGGGTTTGGTGGTGAAAAACGGATTGAATATTTGAGAGCGAATTGGTTCCGGGATACCGACTCCATTATCGGCAATGCTAATCGCGATCGAATCAGCATCATCGATCGAGGTGCGGATGGTAATGGTAGGTTGTTGGTGCTCCCTGACGCCTGATGTCTCCAAGGCATCGATCGCATTACTGAGGAGATTCATGAATACCTGGTTGAGTTGACTCGGGTGGCATTCGACTTCCGGTAATTTCCCGTAGTTTTTGATGACTTGGATGGCAGGAAAATCGTGTCTGGCTTTCAGACGGTGTTGCAAAATCAACAGAGTGCTATCGATACCTGTATGAATATCGACGGTTTTGCACTCGGCTTCATCCAGACGGGAGAAGTTGCGCAGCGAGAGTACGAGATCGCGAATGCGATCGCTGCCCATTTTCATCGAACCCAGCATCTTCCACAAATCTTCTTGCAAAAATTCCAGCTCCAACTCTTGTGCCCGCTCTCGGATTTCTGCTACCGGATTGGGATAGTGTTTCTGGTACAGTTGCACAAAGTCCAACAGCTCTTGAGTGTATTCTTTGAGATAGTTCAGGTTGCCGTGAATGAAATTCACCGGATTGTTGATTTCGTGCGCCACTCCCGCCACCAATTGGCCGAGGGCAGACATTTTTTCACCTTGCACCAAGTGCATTTGGGCTTGTTTGAGGCTTGCTAATGCCTCGTTGAGTTCATTGGTGCGCTGTTCCATGATGCGGGTGGCATTGCGCAGTTGGAGATGCACCCGAATGCGTGCCAAGACTTCTTCATGCTGGATCGGCTTGGTGATGTAATCCACAGCACCCAGATTCAGCCCCTTCACCTTATCCACCAAGTCGGAGAGGGCAGTCATGAAAATAACTGGAATATCGCGAGTGTCAGGATTGGCTTTGAGCCGCACACAGGTTTCAAAGCCGTCGATTCCTGGCATCATCACATCCAGCAAAATCAAATCTGGCTGAGACGATCGTACTCGCTGCAAAGCAGTTTCACCATTTTTGGCGATCGCCACCCGGTAGTTTTCTTCGCTCAATACATCGAACAATACTTGGAGATTGCTCGGGGTATCGTCTACCACTAGAATTGTGTTTTCTTGAAAAATAGAATTGACTAACATTAGTTTTATTGTCAAAATTTGTAAATTCGAGCTAAGAGTGTCAATATAAATACCAAATAAACCGCGTTTTTGACGAGCGTTAAAGTCTCAAATGCAATTCTTGATTCGGTAAAAAAAACCAATTTCTGCGTCTGGGGCTTGTAGCAGTTAAACCCCTGTCTCGATCAGACGAATAATGGCTTCCTCATCAAAGTGTTGGCTCAATTCTAGAACTCGGTTCGCAAAGGCAATATATTCGGGCGCTAATTGCTTCAGGCGATCGGCTTCCTGCTGAATATCGCTCATAAAACCACCCTCGGCAGCGAGATAGAGGGCCGCCAGTTCTTCGGCAGGCGGCATTACGATCTTAGCCTCACGGGCTGTCCTGGCAGTAATTTGAATCACATCAGGCTCGGTTTGTTCGTAAATCCACTGCAATCCTAAATGTCGCTGCAATTCGGCAAGCAACCCAGCAAACTCGATCGGCTTAGGGAAAAAGCTATTGCACCCTGCATCCAGACTTTCCTGTATATCCACCTGAGACCGAGTGGCAGGAGAAGCAATAATTGGCGTAGTCGCAAAGTCGGGTATTTGTCGCAGGCGGCGAGTCATTTCTAAGCCATCCATCACTGCCATATGGACATCAGTAACGATCGAGTCTGGCCGTATTTGAATGGCAATGTCTAAGCCCGCTTGTCCGTTTTCCGCTTCTGCCAGTTGGAAGCCCAGCGGTTCCAGCATATTGATGATGACGAGACGGTTTTCTTCGAGATCGTCAATCACCAGAATTTTGCGCCGTTCGCCCTGATAGCCAATGACTTTTCGATCGACGATCGCGTTTTGTGTCATCCAATCCGATGCTGGAAGCAAGTCGAGTTCAAACCAGAAACTGCTGCCGAGGCCGATCGAACTCTCGACGTGAATTTCGCTCTGCATCTTGTGAATGATTTGTTGACTGATGGCAAGTCCCAGCCCAGTACCTTCACTGTTGCGATCGCGCTTTCCGGCTTGTTCAAATGGCAAGAAAATCGCGGATAATTTTTCTGGAACAATGCCAATGCCGGTATCTTTAATCTGGAAGCGAATCCGTTGAACTGAGCCAGATTCCCTAGCTTCACCCACCGGTTCGACTCGGAAAGTAACGGTGCCAAAGTCAGTAAACTTGACAGCATTGCTGAGCAAATTTAACAGCACTTGCCGCAGCCGTTTTTCATCAGCATGAACGGCAACAGGCAGGTGGCTAGCGGGCTGATAGTGAAACTCCACGCCCTTTTGTTGTGCCTTGACGCGGCACATATCCACAGTGGAAGAGAGGAAGTTGGCGAGGTGGAAATCCTGGGGATAGAGTTCCATCTTTTGCACTTCCAACTTAGACAGATCCAAAATGTCATTAATCAGAGTGAGTAAATGGGAACCGCATTGATAAATCACCCCCAATCCTTTCATTTGTTTGGCAGTGGTGGCAGGATCGCGCTGGAGGATTTGGGCATAACCCAAAATGCCGTTGAGCGGCGTTCTCAGTTCGTGGTTCATGTTAGCCAGAAATGTGCTTTTGCTGCGGTTGGCGGCTTCGGCGGTTTCTTTAGCCTGCTGCAATTGACCGATCGCTTTTTCCAAATCTTCGGCTTGCTGCCGCAGTTGTTGCTGGTATGCTTCTACTCGTGCAGCCGCCGCTTCAATTGTACGGGCAAGGAATTGGATTTCGTTATCTGGCAATCCACCAGGCATCACAAAACGGTCAATTCCATTTCTGTCAGTAACTGCTTTGTTCAAACGTTGGAGTGGCTCTAAGACAAATCGCTGAATCATCACCGTCATCAGCGCCAAAATTGCTGCCATCCCAATCAGTAGAATCAGGGTAGATGTAGAAAAAGTTTGCCACGCCTGCTGGCGCATTTCTTCAACATCAAGAATCGCGATCGTCAACCCGCGGCGGTTTGCCTCACCAAACAGCGTGCTGCTAAAGGGCAAAATTTCTACTAATACTGGTTTACCACCGATCGCAGTTGTGAAACTGATTTCTGCACCCGTCACGGAAGCCTGTTCTAATACTTGAGTTAATTCTGGATGAATTGCAACATAGGGGCGATTTCGGAGTTCCGAGCCGCTGCGAGCCAGGGTTTGTCCGTTGGGACTGACGATCGCGACTTCCATCACCGCAGGTAGGGTAGCGTAGTTTTGCACCACTCGTTTGATCGTGCTCGTATTCCCCAGTTCGATCGATCCTTCCGTAGAAAACCCGACTCCCTGGGTAATCGATTGAGCGCGTTGTTGTAGCTCTTTCTCTAGTTTTGATTGAATTAAAAAGTAATTCAATCCCAATGTTGTCAAACCAACGGTTGCTAGAGAAATGCCAAAACCCATCAATAATTGGCGGGATAAATGACTTTTAGATGACTTCTGACTCATGACTTCCATCCTGCCATTGCTTCATTGACGAGGCTGCCATCAATCTTGACATCTTCCCTAATTACCCTGCCGTGACGCGGATCTGATTCCAGCAGTTGCACAATTTCTGTTTTTGCCGAATTGAGACGACCATCTGCTGCAAACATCCGCCGGTTCAATGTAATATCTCCTTTTTTTAACCCAGCATAATCGCGGGCAACAGATTCACCGCTTTGTCCCAGTTTTTCCGCCACTGTTTCAAACACTTTTTTAGGCTGAGTTTCAATTGCGTGCATCACATCAAACCATGCCAGCATAAATTGCTTTATTTGTGCTGTTTTTGCTTTGCCAATACTGTCACTGGATATCAAAATATCGATTACCAAACTGTCTACTTGCTTGGTGGTATAGATCGCATTTCCCTCAATCTTCTTCGCTATCTCCCCTAGCATCGGTTGCCACAGCACCGCAGCATCGATTTCACCACTCTCAATTTTTTGGGCTGCTACATCATTGGAGTAATCCAGAATCTGAACTTCTGAGGGTTTGATTTTATGGGCCCTCAAGGCTTCTAGCAAAATTAAATGGTTGACGGTTCCTAGCTTTGCTCCCACTTTTTTGCTGCGCAAATTTGCTACGGATTTAATTTGTGGTTTGGCAACAATTCCGTCAGCACCCGCAGAAATATTGGTCGTCATTAACACTACAGGACTGCCATTCCCCGGATCGACCTGCATCACATCCCACAAAGACACAAATGCCACATCTAATGCACCGCGCATGACTGCCCGACTGGAATCTTGCTGATTTTCAAATCGTATCAACTCAATCTCTAGCCCTCGCTGCTTCAAGATTCCTGATGGTTCCGCATAGAGTGCAATGTCAAATCCTACCCAACTTGTAATTCCCACGCGCAGCGGTTTGAGAGCTTGGTTTTGCCAGAGGTTGCAGGCATTGGTGAGAAAGGTGAGGGAAAGGGCGATCGCAAACAAACACAAACCAGCAGATTTGATACCTAAACTTAACTTTTGTTTACACCAACTACTCAATGTGTCAGTAATTTGGACAACTTTCATGAGCGCCAATCTAATTTTATAAAAAGTTTATTTTATTCTAACCGCTGTCAAAACTTTAGTCAGCATTAACGAGTGTTTTTATACTAGCAGGTTGCTGGTGCTAGCGGTCTTGTGGTGTGTTGGCGATCGTGCTAAGTTTAATAACTTATTGAAAAGCAGTAAAATCTTTCAAACTGATGGAAACCAAACCACCCCGACCGCCGTTTACCCTAAAAACTGCTAAAACCAAAGTTCAAGCTGCAGAAGATGCTTGGAACAGCGGCGATCCAGAACGAGTTGCTTTAGCATACACCGAAGATTCGCAGTGGCGCAACCGTGACGAATTTTTCAGCGGTAGGGAACAAATCCAAGCTTTCTTAACACGAAAGTGGCAAAAGAATTAGACTACCGTTTGAAAAAAGAACTGTGGAGTTTACGGAAAATCGAATTTCTGTACGCTTTGAATACGAGTGGCACGATGATTCTGGCGGATGGTATCGCGCCTATGGTAACGAACAGTGGGAGTTTGCAGAAAATGGGTTGATGCAAAGACGCGAAGCTAGCATTAATGATGTTTTAATTCAAGAGTCTGAACGGAAATTTAGATCGGAACGCGCATGATTCGCCAGATGACAACTGTGTTAAGCTGTCTGCAGTGCAGTCGGCAAGTTCCATTTCTCAAGCCGCGGCATTGATATAGTAAGGTGCGTCGCTTTCAGAGCCAATCCGCAAGTTTCATTTCTGCTCGGGTTGGCGGTTGAAACCGATAGATAGGGGGCAGGCAAAGAAAGGCACTACCCTGACAAATTTACATGAAGGATTTAGGATTGCTTTACGATCGGTATACTGGAATTAGGGCGCAGATTCAGCGCTGAATATATTTTTTACATAGGCGAAATGTGAGCTTATTCTGATTGTGCGCTCGGTTCAAGTTATTGTAGTTTTTCAGAAAATATGGTGGAATTTTCGTCTGTAATGAATTTGACTTATGTGAGAGCAAAAAAGTAGCAATAAATGCAAATCAAGCAATAAAATACCTAAGATAAAATCCCACTTAGTGTAATTAATAGTGGAATTATTTTGGCTCGCAAATATTTTTCATATCGCATTAAAAAAACCGCATCAGGATCAAGGCTACTCAACAGCGGGAAACCAGAAGATTTATAAATATCTTGATTTATATCAATTGCGGCTGCAACGACCTATGACAAGCGAGGACACCGCGAGTGCTTTAGTCCCTACAATCGATCGCGGTAGGGACACTCCAAAAGCCGTGTCCTCCGTTTAGATCATTCCGATGAAGAGCCCAATTGATATTAAGTGATTTCTGAGCATTTGCAGTGAGTTGCTGCAGGCGAATGCGGCTGCAGCACCAGCTTTGATCCCCACGGGCCACCAGACAACAGTCGATCGACTGCTTGTGACTGATGACTTCCTTAAAGACCCTTTAAGATATAGAGAACAAGATAAATTTAAAAGCGTAATGACCTCAACCCTGCTCAAATCCTCCTCCCGATCGCCCCTGAACGCCCCAACAGTCCGCCGTTTCCCCAACGGCCTCACAGTTATAGCCGAACACTTGCCAGTCGATGCGGTTAACCTCAGCGTGTGGCTCAATTTAGGCTCGGCCGTGGAACCAGACGAAATTAACGGCATGGCTCACTTTTTAGAACACATGATTTTTAAGGGAACTCCGAGCATCAAGAGCGGAGAATTTGAGAGGGCGATCGAACAGCGCGGCGCAGTCACCAATGCGGCTACCAGCCAAGATTACACTAACTACTACATCACCACAGCCCCCAAGGATTTTGCCGAACTAGCGCCGCTGCAAGTCGATGTGTTGCTGAATGCGAGTATTCCCGACGATGCCTTCGATCGCGAACGGTTGGTAGTATTGGAAGAAATTAGACGATCTGAAGACAATCCCCGCCGCCGCACCTATCAGCGATCGATGGAATTAGCGTTTGAAGTCCTGCCATACAAGCGACAGGTACTCGGGCCGGCTGCGGTAATCGAACAGTTGAAAGCTCAACAAATGCGCGATTTCCACAGCAGCAGATATCAGCCGGGGGCGATGACAGCCGTAGCTGTGGGCAATTTGCCGGTCGATCGGCTAATAGAAATTGTCGCAGACAGTTTTGCAGCAAAAAGCACATCACAAAACGGCAACCTAAATGTGCCTGAAAACGGCAACTTTCACCCAGAATTCCCAAGCCCAACCTACGGCCAAGAATTGCCATTTACAGAAACAGTCCGCCGCGAATTTGTAGACTCTGCCCTTCAGCAAGCCCGACTGATCGTGATGTGGCGGGTACCCGGTTTCGTGGAAATGTCCGAAACCTATGCCCTCGACGTTTTGGCGACAATATTGGGTCACGGCCGCACAACTCGCTTGGTTCAGGATTTGCGCGAAGATCAAGGGCTAGTTTCGTCAATTTCCGTCAGCAACATGACTCTTGGACTCGGCGGTGTATTCTCGATTTCCGCTCAACTAGCGGCAGAAAACTTGCCAGCAGTGGAATCAGCCATCGTCGGACACATCCGCACTCTCCAAACCGAACTGGTGACAGATGCCGAAATTTCCCGCATCCGCACCCAAGTAGCGAATCGGTTTGTGTTCGCTAACGAAACTCCGAGCGATCGAGCAAGTTTGTACGGTTACTATCAGTCGATGGTAGGAGATATCGCTCCTGCACTCAACTATGCCGCCTGCATTCAAGCTTTGACTGCGCAGGATATCCGGGAAGCCGCCGTTAAATATCTGTCTCCCGACGCAATGGGTGTTGTGGTAATTCGCCCAACTGCTGAGTGAACCCAAGTCGGACTCGTTTGCTGAAATCTCGATCGACCTTACCGGAAAGGTTTGTATCAAATAATTAATATCAAGCCTTGAAGGTACGGTCGATCGGCAAAATTAACGTAGTTTTATGAGACTATAAATTGGGAATTATTGACGATCGAGCAATTGAGTCTAAGAAAACCAGATCGATCGGCATCGCAAATCTCAAATCTAAAATCGATTGACACGGGTAGGCAAACATGAGATTACAAAACTTTCTAAATTCAAAAATTAGGTATGATTCTAGGGCGATCGCCGCTGACGACGACCTCAGCCGCCAAATTCAGAGCCGCCTTATTGACCTAGGTTTGCTGAAGCCCCCAGTAGACGGCGTATTTGGCGCTCTCTCTACGGCCGCCCTCCACCGATTTCAAACCCTGATGAAGTGCGGCGAACCGGGTTTTTTAGGATCGGTCACAGCCAAAAAGCTGATCGAAACCAAACCGGCGGACATTCCAAAACCCCGCATGATCCTGAAAACACTTAGAGACACCGTTTTTAAATCAAAACCGCTAGCGTCTTCTCAACTTCAGGAGTCGGAAAAACAAATAATACCAGCAGGAAAAGAGTTTGAACTCTTGGCTTTTGCTCCGATTCGCGGTCATGTGAGAGTTGCTCTCCGCAACGAGTCTTTCAAAGGTTCAGGGATTTGGTATGTTTATGGCCCCCACGCTCAAATTACTCAAGACGGGGTTATGCTTTATCCCAAACCGAATCCGCCTACTGTCAGACTTGGCATTCCTTACCGATCGCAAATGGATAACTTGAACAATCCTACAGGCGCTTGCAATGTAACTTCAATAGCAATGTGTCTGGATTTTTTGAGAATTCCCCGGCGCAGAAGAACCGGACAATTTGAGGACGAACTCTACGAATATGCGATCGCCAAAGGTTACAGTCGCTGGGATCCGTACGACTTAGCAAAGATTGTTAGAGATTACGGCGCTCAAGATTTCTATACAGAGAATGCAACTATTGATGAAGTTCAAGATTGGCTCGCGAGCGGAAATCCGGCTGTAATTCACGGATATTTCACGTCTTTCGGTCACATTATAGTTGCCGCCGGCTACGACAGCGAAGGATTCTTCGTTCACGATCCCTACGGCGAGTGGTTCCCAACTGGCTACGACACAACTGTCAGCGGTGCTTACTTGCACTATTCCTATCGCCTAATCCGCAACGTGTGTATGGCTGACGGGAATTTTTGGGTTCATTTTATCTCCAAATAATTGGGAATTGGGCATTGGGCATTGGGAATTGGGCATTGGGCATTGGTAATCGGGAATTGGTGATTGTTAATCGAATTCTCGATCCCCCTAAATCCCCCTTAAGAAGGGGGACTTTGAATGCTCTTGTCCCCCCCTTGTTAAGCTATGCTTTATAAACATCTTTCTTAACAAGAAAGTTGACAAAAGTAACTACTTGTGTAAGAGCTATTGGGGCGATCGCTTCTGATCTAATACGAATTATCCTGCCTCATAGTGTTCATTGATATCCCCCTCTTTCAAT
>JANNOR010000090.1:0-20997 GCA_031399265.1 Cyanobacteria bacterium SOY_34_metabat_3
GGAAAATACCTAAAACCCTATCAGGGATTGAAACGTACGGAATTGAACACCGCCAACCGACTCTAAGGCCGGGCCGGAAAATACCTAAAACCCTATCAGGGATTGAAACAAGATATTGGCGCTGAGATTAGCAAGCAAAAATTGCTGGCCGGAAAATACCTAAAACCCTATCAGGGATTGAAACAAATCCCAGATATAGATACAAGCACCAGTTCGAGCCGGAAAATACCTAAAACCCTATCAGGGATTGAAACGGTAATTTTTACGCGAGTTTCAGTGGGCATATTCCAGGCCGGAAAATACCTAAAACCCTATCAGGGATTGAAACCTACATTAAGAATTTTCACTACGGCTATATTAGGCTTTGCCGGAAAATACCTAAAACCCTATCAGGGATTGAAACGATACCTAGTGCTGTGATTCTGATTCCTGCTGTCGGCCGGAAAATACCTAAAACCCTATCAGGGATTGAAACCCATCAATTGCCTTTGTCTAACAGCTTCTTTGGCTTCGCGCCGGAAAATACCTAAAACCCTATCAGGGATTGAAACCTGAGTCAATATCCCCAAAGTAACGAACCCATTGAATCCGCCAAAGCCGGAAAATACCTATTTCCCCATCTAGGGCTTGAAACGCCGAAACTACATGAAACTTGCGATCGAATTAACCAAAGTAATTGTTGACAACGTGGCGTTGACGCACCACGTTTTTTGAGATCGCAAATTAACCAAATCACTTATTTTTTGTCACCCGATCGATCCAACCAGCATAAAACGATACCCGCGTATCGCCGAAAATTTCGCCAAAACTGCCGTTATCATCCACATTATCAATATCCGCGATATTTGTTTTGAAAAATCCCCGATCGCTGTAACCCCAAGAACTAATCCCCGCAATAATCTTCCCATCAACAAAGGTGGGCCCGCCCGAATCTCCGCTAGCTGTAGCTATTTCATTTTTTCCCAAACCCCGATCGCGCAACTTCGGAAAATGCCTCCCCAAAGTATCCCGTTGCGCACTTCCATCGTCAAAATCAAAAATTAATTGACTACCCAAAACCAATTCCGACATATCTGATTCTGTAGCATCTTTCAAAACATCAATCAAAGCATCAT
The DNA here is from genome assembly GCA_031399265.1 of Cyanobacteria bacterium SOY_34_metabat_3. Taxonomy (GTDB): domain Bacteria; phylum Cyanobacteriota; class Cyanobacteriia; order Cyanobacteriales; family Microcoleaceae; genus Microcoleus. Next base: position 1,116 of record JANNOR010000090.1, read on the forward strand.
AGCGATTCTGTCCGCCATATATTTTCGCCTCAGAATTAGAATTTTCATCCTGTCCCTCCGCACCTACACCGATATATCCGTATCCCACTTTTGTAAATACTTTACCCACTTCATTTTTATTTCTATTTATCTCGTACTGTTCGATACTTGACGGCGCAGCTTTTTTCAGCTTTAAAATCGCAATATCGTTGCCAACTTCCGACTCGTAACCAGTCCAACCAGGATGGATGTAATAGTTGCTAACCGGGATACTAACTTCACCGCTAGGAAATTTAAAAGTTGCTTCGATCGCCGTTTCAGCAGGAACTTTGACTCCGCCTTCGTTCAGACAGTGGGCGGCCGTGAGAACGTACAATCCTCCTGTTATCAAGGCGCCCGTACATTGAGCTGGATCGAGGTAAGCAACACCTGTATATTGATTTAAAGCTAAAGGTTTGCGGGAATTGCTGTCACCAAAAGAGCTAATTATAGAGTGTGCGATTTCTGCTGTTTGTAAAACTAAAAATACAGTCAAAACTGCCATTAATAAAATTTTGATTGCTGATTTCATTGTTATCGTATCCTATCGATTAGTGATATCATGTCCGGTAGATTGACCGCGATTTTTGTAGGGGCGGGTTCACCAACAATACCTGCCCATAATTGACACTCTCAAAAACCCGCCCCGACCGTGATATTATGCTTAATCCATCGGACATGATATGAGAGGGGCGGGTTTATGAATTTGTTTGTTTTGAGAGCGAGAATACTGGCGAACCCGCCCCTACAAGACATTGCATTAAATTCGCAACAGCTTGCTCGAACTCGGTCTAATTTGTGGTTATTTGTTATTGTTAAGAACAACTAAAAACCAATTACTAACTAGTAACTAATGACTGCTCGTTACTTCGACAATTCGACATTAAGTTCGTTTACGACGCGCCGTTTGAGGGGAAGAGATTTTGCTCTAGGTAGCAAGTCAAATACTTTGCGAAAGGCATCATCTACCTCTTCAAAAGCAACTTGTCCTTTAGCATTGTAAACTACTTTTCCCGATTGGTCGAGGATGAGTGTTTGAGGTACAAAACCTTCGTAATAATGGCTCGGTTCTGTGAGTTCCGGTGAGGGTTGCGGGGGCAGCGAATCGACGGATATCGGGATAAAATCGGCTTCGCGGCCGTAATATTCTTGAAGGTTGGAGACAACGATCGCGTATTGCTTCGAGTCGCTGCTGTCGTCTGTGTAAAACACTAACAATACGGGTTTTTTACGTTTGAAAGAATCTGTGAGTTTGACCTTGGGAGGGACTAGGGAACCGTTGCCGGCGTAGAGGGCAAAAATTGTTCCGTCATAGCGATCGTCCGTGAGAGTTGCATAAGCTGGCGGTGTGCCGATTAGCAGCATGAAGCTAAGCGCGATCGCCACAGTTAAAAGACTCGCAGACAAGATTCGGCGCAGCAAGCCTTTGCCCGAAGCAGCAGTAACAATTAAATTTTGGTAAGCTGAAAATATCATAGGTTGTTGGCAGTTGCTGTAAAGTGGCGAAAAAGCGTGCAAAACATTATTAAGTTTATCAGCAAATGCAGCCAACTGCTGTTTATTAGGTTAAATTGGTTTTTGACAAACTTTTTTAATGTGCTTTTAGTGGCGATCGACAGTAGGATTTATATCAAATCTGGTTAAATGAATGGACTATGGGTAAGGACACGGCAGTGCCGTGTCCCTACAGATATCTCGGACAATCCACCGGACTTGATATTAACTGATAACTGGGAACTAACAATAAATGATAGCTTTGCTTGACACGCTCATCGCCCAAACGCCCGCTGCTGATGTTTCCGGGCCAGCTCAACTCAATCTGGTGCAGGCGATTGTTTTAGGAATCGTACAGGGATTAACAGAGTTTTTGCCCATCAGCAGCAGCGCTCATTTGAAGGTAGTGCCGATCGCCCTGGGATGGGGCGATCCGGGGGTTGCTTATACTGCTGTAATTCAATTGGGCAGCATTGTGGCAGTGCTTTGGTACTTCTGGAAAGACTTGACAACTATAACTATTGGTGCATTTAAAGCTATTACCCGCTCTGAGTACGATTCACAAGAGTTTCGGATCGGATTGGGAATTGCTTTGGGAACAATACCTGTAGTCTTTTTTGGGCTGCTAATCAAGATATTTATTCCAGATTTTGACAAATCGCCGCTGAGAAGTTTGGGTGCGATCGCCATTGCTTCGATTGTCATGTCACTATTATTAGCAATCGCTGAAAAAATTGGCAAGCGCGATCGCACTTATGAAAAATTAACCGTTCAAGATGGTATTTTGATGGGATTAGCTCAAGCAATGGCATTGATTCCGGGATGTTCGCGATCGGGATCCACTCTCACAGCAGGATTGTTTATGGGACTGGAAAGAGGCGCAGCAGCAAGATTTTCTTTCCTATTAGGGATTCCGGCAATTACTCTGGTTGGATTGGTGGAATTGAAGGGTGCTTTGGGAGAAGGAATCGGCGATGCTGGAGTGACAGCTTTGATAGTGGGAACAGTTTCAGCATTTATATTTTCCTATATCTCGATCGCCTGGTTGATGAAGTTCCTGCAAACTCAGAACACTTGGGTGTTTGTCTGGTATCGACTAGCTTTTGGCGTCGCGATTTTGACAGCCCTTGCTGGTGGTGTATTGAAAACTCCATCAGTATTATAATGACAGGCAAAATGCCTGTTCTACAAAGAGTAATATCAATTCCGGTGACACTCGAATAATATAGAGGAGACGGCAATGCCGTGTCCCTACCCGAAAATAATATTGTAGGGAAACGGCACTTCCGTCTCCTAATTTCCGCGTCCCTACCCCAAATAATATTGTAGGGAAACGGCACTTCCGTCTCCTAATTTCAGCTCAAATTAAAGCTAGCCATGAGGATATATAATGCTCGAAAATAGCCCTCATCAAAATTCACAATTAGCCCTAATTCTGACAGTCCCCGCTGCTAGCATTGGTGTAGCGATGTCCTTATTTATTGCTCCCGGAACAGTCGGAACCACAGCCTCAGTATTGTGCGGACTTTGGTTGCTAGGGCTACCCATTGGCTGGTGTGTCTGGGGCGATCACCACCAACTGCATTTATCCCTGCCAAAATATCAAGAACTATTGGTAGGGATGCTTTTGGGACTATTAATGTTCGGCACAATTATGGGTACTTATGCGCTTTTCGGCCAGCAGTGGATCGACGCGATCGATGCCAAATCAAAAGTGCAGCAAATGGGGCTGAGCAATCCCGCTATATTCTCGATCGTCCAAGCATATTTTGTACTAATTAACTCATTAAGTGAAGAATTTATTTGGCGCTGGTTTGTCTACAAAAAGTGCGAAATTCTGATGCCTGGAACCAAAGCGATATTTTTGAGCGCGCTATTTTTCACACTCCATCATATCATTGTTTTAGCAGCTTATACCGACTGGCGCGGAGTGACTTTAGGCTCATTAGCTGTCTTCACAGCCGGGGCAATTTGGTCGCAGTGCTATCTGACTTATCGTTCGCTTTGGGCGAGTTACATCAGTCACGCGATCGCAGATTTAGCCCTCTCAATAATTGCTTGGAAAACACTGTTTAGCTAGCTAAATTAAGGAATGATGGCACTTTATTGAAGTTTCTTTAGAAGGTTAACCGCTCTTTCATAATTATCTTTGTCACCTTGTTTCTGAAATAAATCTGCTGCTTTCTGAAAGTCTTGCATCGCCCCGGGCTTGTCTCCAGAATCGCGGCGGGCTACAGCCCGATTGTAGTAAATTAAAGCATCTGACGGATTAAGTCGCAAAGCTTCATTATAATCGGCGATCGCACCCTGAAATTCTCCTAACCTAATCCGGGCAACTCCCCGATGGTGGTAGGCTAGAGCATCTGACGGATTAAGTCGCAAAGCTTCGCTGTAATCGGCGATCGCACGCTGGTAATCTCCCAAATCATAGTAGGTAACTCCCCGGTTGACGTAGGCTGCGGCATAATTAGGATTAATTCGCAGAGCTTCGTTGAAATCGGCGAGTGCCCCCTGCTTGTCTCCTAAACGATCGCGGCAAGCTCCCCTGCAGTTGTAGGCTTCGGCATAGTTAGGATCGATCGCAATTACTTGAGTGTAAGCGGCTACAGCACCTTGATAATCTCCTTTTTCATACTTTTCCTCACCTTGCTTAAAGAAATCTTCAGCTTTCGTCCCAGCCACCACAGACGCACTGAGAATTTGAGCAGATATCGCGACCACTGCGGTTGGTTGGGTGATCGCAATTATGGCAACAGTACCAATTAAGGCGAGGGAAAATTTGTTAAAAAAATTCATTGATTTAACCAGCCAATAAAAGACATAAACTATGGCACTTTATTGAAGTTTTCTGAGATTGTTAACCGCTCTTTCATAGTTATCTCGATCGCCTTGCTTCTGAAATAAATCGGCTGCTTTCTGAAAGTCTTGCATCGCCCCGGGCTTGTCTCCAGAATCGCGGCGGGTAATTCCCCGGCTTAAGTAAGCACCAGCTAAATTAGGATCGATTTGTAAAGCTGTGTTGAAATCGGCTAAAGCACTTTTCTCGTCTCCTAAACGAGAGCGGGTAACGCCTCGGTTTAAGTAGGCTAAGGCATACTTAGGATTAATTTGCAAAGCTGCGTTGTAATCGGCGATCGCACCCTGGCTGTCTCCTAAATCGTCGCGCGCATTCCCCCGGTTACCGTAAGCTTCTGCATACTTAGGATTGATTCGCAAAGCTTCGTTGTAATCGGCTACAGCACCTTGATTGTCTCCTGAAACATAACGGATATTTCCCCGGTGATAATAAGCAAGAGCATCGTTAGGATTAATCCGTAAAACTTGGTTGAAATCAGCCAGCGAACCTTCCTTGTCTCCTAAAGTCAAGCGGGCAAGTCCCCGGTTGCCGTAGGCTTGAAATAAGTTAGGATTATTTTGCAAAGCTGCGTCGAAATCGGCGACTGCACCCTTGTTGTCTCCTAATTCAGAGCGCATCATTCCCCGGTTGTTGTATGCAGAAGCATACTTGGGATTGATTCGCAAAGCTTCGGTGTAATCGGCGATCGCACCCTTGCTGTCTTTCAAACGATAGCGGGTAACTCCCCGGTTGTAGTAGGCTAGGGCATCATTGGGATTGAGTCGCAAAGCGGAGGTGTAATCGGCGAGTGCACCCTGGCTGTCTCCCGAGTCGTCGCGAGCATTTCCCCGGTTGGTGTAAGCTGCGGTAAAGTTAGGATTAATTCGCAAAGCTTCGTTGTAATCGGCGATCGCACCCTTATAGTCTTCTAAACGATAGCGGGCATTTCCCCGAGCGTCGTAGGCTTGAGCATAATTAGGATCGATCGCAATTGCTTGGCTGAAAGCGGCTATAGCGCCTTGATAGTCTCCTTTTTCATATTTTTGCTCACCCTGAATCAAGAAATCCTCAGCTTTCGTCGCAGCCACCGCAGACGCATTCGGAATCTGAGCAGATATCGCAAAAACTGCGGTTGGTTGTACGATCGCAATTATGGCAACAGTACCAATTAAGGCGATCGAAAGTTTATTAAAATTTTTCATTGATTTTTTCCCTAACATAAAAGAAGATTTATTGCAAGTTATTGAAGTTTTTTCAGACTATTAATCGCTTTTTGATAGCTATCTTGATCTCCTTGCTTCTGAAATAAATCTGCTGCTTTCTGAAAGTCTTGAATTGCCGCCTCCTTGTCTCCTAATTCAGCCCGGATATACGCCCGATTCGCGTAGGCCAAGGCATAGTTAGGATCAATTCGCAAAGCTTCGTTAAAATCGGCGATCGCACCCTGACTGTCTTTTAAACGAGAGCGAGTAACGCCCCGGTTGTAGTAAGCTTTGGAATGGTTAGGATTTAGGCGCAAAGCTTCGTTGTAATCGGCGATCGCACCCTGGCTGTCTCCTCCATCATCCCGGGCATTTCCCCGATTGACGTAGGCTTGGAACAAGTTAGGATTAATTCGTAAAACTTCGGTGAAATCGGCGATCGCACCAGCATAGTTTTCTAATTCATAGCGGAGTATTCCCCGATCGTAGTAAGCCTCGGCATAATTAGGATTAAGTCCAATTGCTTTGGTTAAATCTTCTATAGCACCCTCGCGATCTCCTTTCTGATACTTTTCCCCACCCTCTTTCAAGAAATCCTCAGCTTTCTGCTGTGCTAGCAAATCAGAATTACCAATCTGAGCAACATTGCTGAATAAGCGATGATTTCCCGCACGGCTAGGTTGACAAAATAATACACTTGTGGTAATAGAAACAACTAAACCTGTCACGAGTCCCGTCAAGATTTTGAATTTCATAAATAAATACAGATTTTGGATAGATCCTGTCACAGCTCAGCTCAATCCGCAACCCCGAACTTACTCTGATTCTAAAGCCGATCGCACTAAAGACTTGCTCGCACCGTCGATCGGCTAAACTCTAACTAGAGCGATCGAACTCAAGGCTGTTGATAGCTTTTAAGAAGTGAGGAACACTTAAAAATGCAAGTTGAGGCAAATTATGTCAATACCGAAAAAAGGAACCAGAAAAATAATTGTTGACGGGGAGTCTTTCCTTTGGTTAATCCGAAGACAAGCTACTAATACACAAGCATACTATGACGGCGGAAATCTTCATGTTGCGATCGAACACGCCGAAAAACCGGGTGCGGTGTTAGTTGTTATCAGTGATCGACCTCACCCTCAAGGTTTTAGTTTGACTAACTATGAATGGATACCAGTGAAATCTCGGGATGAAGCGCCACCAGAAGTAAGAGTGCGGCAGATTATTTCCACGCAAGAAGTGAAACCAGTAACACAATCTGATGTAGCACAATGGGTACAACAAGCGATGTAACTCGGATGGCAGCCTCAGCTACCGGGAATAACTTTTGAGTTGCGGATTGCAGGAGGGCGTGCAGAAAAAATAGATTAGAGTCGGGAGTATCGATCGGCTATGCTGAAGAGAGAAAACTAATATTGCCATCAACCTCACAATGCTACTCGTTCCTACGGCTGAACCAATTCCACTTGTGGCTGATGCAAACAATGTCATCCGTGTTGGTAAAACCCGCGTCACCCTAGATACAGTCATTACAGCTTTTCTTGAAGGAGGCATAGCAGAAGAAATCCGGGAACAATACCCGTCTCTTCAGCTTTCCGATATTTATTTTGCGATCGGCTATTACTTGCGACACCAATCCGAAGTTGATGCTTATCTGATGGAACGTCAGCTTCTTGCCGCAGAAGTTCAGCAAGAAGCAGAAAGGCGTTTTGACCCAGTTGGAATACGCGATCGCTTATTAGCAAGACGCCCCACAAATGGTATCTTTATCAAATAAAAGAAATGCTCGTACCAAAAATAACAAATAATAAATAATAAATAACTAATAACAAGTAACAAGTAACAAGTAACAAATAATAATGAGCGAATTATCAACACGTCCGGCCCTGATCAGCAAAGTTATCCCCGACAGCATCGCCGCCGAAATCGGATTTGATGCCGGTGACGCACTCCTAGCCATCAACGGCGAAAAACCCCGCGATTTAATCGACTATCAATTCCTGTGCGCCGATGAATTTCTGGAACTAGAAGTTTTAGACAGTAAAGGCAAAACCCACAAGTTAGAAATCGAGAAAGAGTACGATGAAGACTTGGGTTTAGAATTTGAAACCGCTCTTTTTGACGGACTAATTCAGTGCAATAATCGCTGTCCTTTTTGCTTCATAGACCAACAACCTCCCGGAAAGCGGGAAACTCTGTATCTCAAGGATGATGACTACCGCCTGAGTTTTCTTTACGGCAGCTATCTAACTCTCACAAATTTGTCTCAAAAAGAGTGGGACAGAATCGAACAAATGCGGCTTTCGCCTCTCTATGTTTCTGTGCACGCTACGGAACCGGAGGTGCGAATTAGGTTGCTTAAAAATCTCCGGGCTGGGCAGATTTTATCACAAATCAAATGGTTTCAAGAACGACGCTTGCAAATTCACGCTCAAGTTGTGGTTTGTCCGGGGATTAATGATGGCGAACATTTAGAACACACTTTGTTAGATTTGGCAAAGTTTCATACCGGAAATATTCCCGCTGTGGCATCGGTGGCTGTGGTGCCTGTTGGTTTGACTCGCTTTCGTCCAGCGGAAGATGAATTAATTGCTGTCACGCCGGAAAAAGCGCGGGAAGTTATCGCGCAAGTTCAAAAAATTCAAGCTGTTTTGGGTCAAGGGAAAAAAGGTGCAACGACGAAGAAGCAGAATTCAAAGTCGCGCTGTATTTGGCTGGCTGATGAGTGGTTTTTAATTGCGGGTTTGGATTTGCCGATCGCCTCTGACTATGCAGATTATCCCCAAATTGGCAACGGTGTGGGTTCGATCCGCCAGTTTATCCAACAGTTTGAGACTGCTTTTGCTAAACTGCAACCGCTGCAAGTTAACTCGCCGCGAAAATTAATTTGGGTGGTGGGAAATGCTGTGGAAAAAGCTTTTGAGCCGATCGCGCATCGACTAAATCAAATTCCCGGCTTAGAAGTTAAAATGGTAGCGCTGTGCAGCGATTATTGGGGGCAAAACATTACTGTCACTGGTTTGCTGACGGGTCAAGATTTGCTCGCAGCTTTGCAGGGGATGGACTTGGGAGATGGCATTTTGCTGCCATCGGTAATGCTAAAACAAGGGGAACCGCGTTTTTTGGATGATATGATGCTCTCTGAACTCGCAGGATTCCTGAAAACGGAGATTTTCCCCGTTAGTGGAGTGGAGGAACTAATCGGGGCGGCGATCGGTCTGACAACAGTTGACAGTTGACAGTTGACAGTTAACAGTTGACAGTTGACAGTTGAGGGCAAGGTTTTTAAGACGGGGATTTAAACCCAGCCCTAAAAACAATCTGCCTGTTTGAGGGCGGGGGCCAAAAACCCTTAATATTTGGTAAAATCTCAATTTAGATTGAGACTTTCAACAGGGGTAAGACTCGAAACTTGAGACCTAATCTTGCTTTAAAATTGTCTCTGGAATTGCAGAATAAGTTAAAATTTATGCGTGTTTTTCGTCAAATCATGGTAGTCGGAGTGGGCGCTGCAATTACTCTCAGCAACCCGGGACAAAGTATTTCAGCACAGCCTCCGGCTCAGTCCCAGGACGGCTCGGCTCTTAACAATCAGCTCGAATTAGGGCAAAATGTTCGATCGACCTCGAACACATCCCCACAACCAGCATCAGAGGCCTCCGAGTCTCAGCAGCAAGGGTTCGCGAATATCGCATCAAAAACTCCCCAAACCGAGTCAGAGCAAGCATCAAAGCCTCAACAGGCTGCTCCGGCTTCTGCACAGCAGGAGAATTTGGCGCAGTCGCCAACAACCGCACCCAGAGGCGTTCAGCAGAAACCAGTGCCGAGCCGCCCCAACAGTGTTCCGGTGCCGGCTTTGCCAACACCAGCACCCCGCGGCACTCCGAACGAAAGTTTCCCGCCTCTGACTCCGAAGGGCATTTTAGACACCAAGCCCCCAGGTTCTCTGGAACCCAACCCGAATCCGCTGCTATTTCCGACAAAGCCGGAGGATGTCAGGATCGAGCAAACTGAGTCAATTACTTTGCAGCAGGCGATCGACCTCGCGCGACGCAACAGCCAAGTTTTGCAAATCGCCGGAAAGCAATTGGAACAAAGCCGATCGGCTTTGCGCGAACAGCAAGCTGCTCTTTATCCCGACCTGAATTTTCAAATGGGCGCCAGCCGATCTGTGACAGCAGGCGGAGAACTGGGAGTCCGGGCCGGACAGCGTCGCGCCGACTTTGATGCTGCCCAAAGCGGGCGGCGGCCCGCCACTGTTGGCCCCAATTTGGGCAGCAACAGTGTTAACAGCACTTTGGAGTTGAGCTACGACGTTGATTTGTTCGGAAGGCGACGCGCTAACATCCGCGCGGCCGAGGAACAGTTGCGGCTTCGGGAACTGGATGTCGAACGCCAAGCCGAGCAACTGCGCTTCGACACTGCTGAGGCTTACTACAATTTGCAAAACTCCGACGGACAAGTTGCGATCCGCCAAGCTTCCGTCAGAAATGCCCAGCAAAGTTTGCGGGATGCCGAAGCCTTGGAACGGGCCGGGGTGGGAACCCGGTTTGCCGTGTTGCAGGCTCAGTCAAATGTGGCTAACGAACAGCAGCAACTGTCAGTGGCCCGCCGCGACCAGCGAGTCGGCCAGCGCCGTCTGGCTGAGATTTTGAATATCAGCCAGTCGGCGAATTTGACGGCGGCTGACCCGGTGGAACAAGCGGGCTCCTGGAGGCTGTCTCTGGAAGAGAGTATCGTCCAGGCTTTTAAGAATCGCCCCGAGTTGGAACAGCAGTTGGTGCAGAGGGATGTCAGCAAGCAGCAAAGGCGATCGATCCAGGCCGGGCGTTTGCCTCAACTGAGTGTTGCGGGCAGTTACAACGTGCTGGGACAAGACCCCGACGACCCGAACCCGTTTGCGGCTCGCGGCTGGGCCGACGGGTATTCGATCCGGGCGAATCTGACTTGGAGTATCTTTGACGGCGGCGCGGCGAACGCGAGGGTGAAACAGCGGGATGCTGATATTGCGATCGCCGAAAGTCGATTTGACCAACTCCGCAATCAGGTGCGCCGGGAAGTGGAACAAGCTTATTTTGGCTTGGAGTCTAGTTTTGAGAATATCGAAACTTCTGAGGCGGGGGTTTTGCAGTCGAGGGAAGCTCTGCGTTTGGCCCGACTGCGGTTTCAAGCTGGTGTCGGTACTCAGACTGATGTGATTCAGGCGGAAACTGATTTGACTAGGGCTGAGAGAAACCGATTGTCGGCAATTGTCACTTACAACCTGGGGCTTTCGTCTCTCCAGCGGGCTGTGAGCAATCTTCCGACGAATAACCTCTCGGATGCTCCTTGAGATTGCGTTGGGGCGATCTTTCTTGACAGATCGATCGGACACCGTGTATTAAATGTCCGATACAATAGTTAATACTTTGTAAGAAAGAACCAAGTCACTGCGTTAAAGGATCGGCAATGGCCAATATCAAGTTTGTGAAGGAAGATCGGGAAGTCATCGCAGCAGACGGAGCCAATTTGAGGCTCAAAGCTCTAGAAAACCGCATCGACTTGTATACCTTTTCAGGAAAGATGATGAATTGCGGGGGCATCGGTCAATGCGGTACCTGCATTGTCGAAATTGTCGAGGGCGGTGAAAATCTGTCGCCCCGGACTGACTTTGAGAACCGCAAGCTCAAGAAAAAGCCGGAAAACTATCGGTTGGCTTGCCAAGCTATGGTCAACGGCCAGGTGAGCGTGAAGACTAAGCCTTAACTGCCAGTGGGCATGGGGCATGGGGCATGGGGCATGGGGCATAGGGCATGGGGCATAGGGCATGGGGGAGATGGGGAGATGGGGAGAGAGGGAGAGAGGAGGAGAGACGGCTACCAATTCCCAATTCCCGCTGCCCGATGCCCGATGCCCCATGCCCCCTCAAATTCTCTACCTCCACCTTTGAGTGGTATCCTAGTTGTGTGTATTTTCATATTTTTTGATAGAGGCGGGGGTCTTCATGGAAGTTAATCAGCTAGGGTTTGTGGCAACCATTCTGTTTGTTTTGGTTCCCAGTGTTTTTCTAATCATTTTGTACATTCAAACAGCTAGTCGCCAAGGCAGAAAAGATTAGTAATTTCTGCTATTTTTGTCTAGTTTTGTGCATTGCAAAAAAAGCGCCAACAGCTTGTTGCTGGGGCGCTTTTTTTGTTGAATGTCGATGTGCCGATTTGGGATTCATATCAAATCCGGTAGCATCGGAATTAATATTAGCCGGAATTAGGAGACGGCTTTTGGAGTGTCCCTACAGTATTATTTTGGGGTAAGGAAACGGCACTGCCGTGTCCTCGCTTGTCATTCCGGCTGCGCCGGAATGATATCATTGGTGGGAAAAATCCAAAATACAAAACTTGCACTGAGCGTAGCCGAAGTATCTCAAATTCAAAATTGTTGGAGTTTAGCCGATCGTCCGCGCTAACAATACGGGACAGTTGGCGTAGACTCGCACGTAGTCTGATAGGGAACTTCCCAAGAGCCGATCGAGATCCACAAAGTTTTTAGCAACACTCGGCCGCCGATCCGGGGAACCGATGACCAACAAATCGGCATTCGTGTCGTCTGCAATCCGACAAATTGCTTCCCCGGGCTTGCCTGCGGCACTCACGCAGCGGTAGCTAACTCCCATTTGTTTCGCCAGTGCTACTGCTGGGGCCAATACAGGGTCTTTTTGTGCACTTGCTGTTACATCCTCCGTAGATTTTCCAGTCAAATCTTTGGTGACGTGTACTAAAATTATCTCTGAGCCGCTGACTTCTTTGACCAAAGATAGAGCTAGTTCTAAGGACTGTTTGCTGGATTCCGATTTATCTAGCGCCACCATGACGCGCTTGATTTTTTTGACGTAGATATCGTCTTTTACTAACAGCATCGGCCGGGATGTTAGCTGGAAAACGTACTGGCTGACTGAGTTTTCCAAAATCGATTGCAGCCGTCCGAGTCCCCGCGAACCCATAATCACTAAGTCGGATTGTTCTTCTTCTGCGACTTGGCAAACTGTTGTTTTCGGGTCTCCCTGTTTGAGTCTGGGATTGACTCTGCTGGGATCTATTTTCAAAGACTGGACTGCTTGTGCTAAGATTTTACCTCCTTCTTCCAGCTTCTCGGCCATGCCATCGGATGTGACTTGGGGCGGCACGACGTGCAAGACGGTGACAGAGGTTTTTTGCAAGGAAGGGATGTCCATCAACATATTAAACATCTCTTCGCACAAGCCGCGACCGGCGACGGCTACTAAAATTTTTTCTATCATGGTTTTAGCGGTAAAAACAGTTGAGTTTTCTTGTGCGGTCTTAAACTAGGGCGTTGCTACTCTAGTTCGTTACTGTTGTTAAGCATAAGCCTGAAGTTTGACTTATGATTTATAGAAATGTAGCGTTTTGGAACGATTTGTAAAGTGTTAGAGAACGATCGAACTCAACCAAAACTCCCACCGACTGGTGCAATTCAACACCGGGCTGGACTGGATTCTGACGGCTGGTTTGAACATTTGGTGCGAGTCTACCCTCACCATACTGACTACAGCGGTGCGGTTTGGCACGGAACTTATCTGGCTTGGATGGAGGAAGCACGGGTGGAAAGTTTGCGCTCTCTCGGCATTGAGTATGCTGACTGGGTGGCTCAGGGTTTGGAACTGCCGGTGGTGGAACTTTCGCTGCGCTACCACCGGGCTGTACAGATGGGGCAAGCTGTGGCTGTGAGAACCCGGATGACTGCTGGTGATGGTGTGCGCCTGGTTTGGGATTACGAAATTCGATCGCCCGACGCTCAAGAATTATACGTGACAGCGCAGGTGACTTTGGTTGGTGTCGATCGGGAAAAGGGCAAGATTATCCGCCAATTGCCGCCGGCACTGAAGGAAGCTTTGACAAGGCTTTCTGTTAAACCTTCAACCTAAGCTGCTGTTATAGCAGTTGACAGTTGACAGTTGACAGTTGACAGTTATGGTATCCGAATCCAACCGTTTATAAAGCAAGGATTTTCGACTCTATTGATGAGCTCTTGAATGTCCGCGCTTGATAGTGGCGGTTGCTAGAAGCATAAAAAATAGTTTGTGCAGCCACAGTCAGTAGAGTGCGTGACTTTTGAACCCCTCGATTCGCCACCCAAATTTTATTTCGTCACGCACCAAACCGGAATTTATTAAGCATTCGCGGGAAGTTTTAATAATGTCAAAAAACCTGGAATTGCCAGAACAAACTATTGGAGAACAGGGCAATATTTTGGAGGAGAATGAGTTAAAGTCTGCCTTAAAAAGTGAAGAGAAAACTATTGTTTTGGGAAACTCGGACAATTTAACCGATGGTGAATCGGCCGAGAGTAAAGGTAAAATTTGGGCGATCGTCTGGCTGTCGGCGGCGCTGCTGGCGGTGTCCCTGGCCGCCATTTTTATTCGGTTTAGCGAACGGGAAATCAGCCCGAATGCTACTGTTTTCAATCGTTTGTGGATAGCAACTGCGGTGTTTGCCGTGTGGAATGGTGCCGCTGCTGTGCGCCGCCGAATATCTGGGGATGAAGTTGAAGATGTTGAAGGGCGATCAACCTACACCGTCCGCGATTTTCTACTGTTAACAGCCGTAGGCGTGGTTTCTTCTGCTTCCTTGGGCTTCTGGGCTTGGTCGCTGAGTCAGACGAATGTCGCTAATTCTACTGTACTGCGGAATTTAACTCCTTTATTTACTACTTTGGGGGGATGGCTACTGTTGGGGCGGCGTTTTGACGGTAGGTTTTTGTTGGGACTGGCGGTGGCTGTGGCCGGTGCGATCGCGATCGGCATAGACGATTTGCAAACTGCGGGAGACAATTTTGCCGGGGACATTGCTGCTCTTTTATCAGCGATGTTTTATGCAGCAAATCTGCTGATTGCAGAACATTTACGAACCAAGTTTCCGGCGACAACCATATTGATGTGGCGCTGTTTTATTGGCAGTATCTTGATTTTGCCGCTGGTTCTGCTTGCAGGCGATCGGGTTTTCCCTTATTCTTGGCAAGGATGGCTATCTGTCATTGCTTTGGCTGTTGTTTGCCAAGCTTTCGGACAAGGACTTTTGATCCACAGTCTCGGTCGTTTGTCATCGGGATTTGTCGCTCTTTTTCTGCTGCTAGAACCCGCAATCACCGCGATTCTAGCTTGGGTGCTGTTTTCGGAAAGTTTGAGCTTATTTAATTGGTTAGCTTTCACCGTTGTCTTGGCTGGAATCTATCTGGCAAAATCGAGCAGTTCTGCGGATAAAAATCAAACAAAAAGGTAAAAAAATTAAATGACTGCAACATCAATAAATATGAATCCCTGGCATTACGACTTTAATTTGCTGCCTCAATATTTAGAGGTACTGTTTGCTAAACTGCGGATTGCTGTGGTATTCGGCGGCGACTGCGATCGCCCCGGCTCTGTAATTTATAAAACTCACAATCCCCGGTCTTGGAAAAGTTACAAAATCGTCGCCCGCGAGATTGCTCAAGCATTAGCAGAAATTGGCTTCAAGCACGTCTTTGTCATCCCTGACGACATGAACTTGCCGGAACAGCTCAAACAAAAAAATATCCATTTAGTGTGGCTGAATACTGGCGGAGTCCAGGGCTACAATCCTGTTTGCCACACTCCCGCTTTGTTGGAAATGTTGGGAATGCCCTATGTCGGTCACAATCCTTTGAATAGTTCAACTTTAGATAACAAACACGCTTTTAAACGAGAACTGCAATCAGTAGGGATACAAACCGCTCCGTTTATGACTTGGCATCCTTCTCAGGGGATTTTGCAGCCTCATTTGCACGATCGCTTTACCATTGCTTTCGGTGAGTATCAAGGGCCTTTTATTGTGAAACCAGTATCCGGTCGCGCTTCCCTGCACGTTCATTTTGTAGACAAGATTGAGGGTTTGTCTGAAGCAGTTTCCGAAGTTCACCGAGCAACTCACAATACTGCTTTAATTGAAAAATATTTGCCGGGACGAGAATTTTGCGTAGCGGTTTGCGGCTATGTTACCTATGCTAAAGGTAGTTTTTCTAAAAATCCGAAGTCCTTTGCTTTTTCGACGATCGAACGAGTTTTGGAGCCGGAGGAGCGCATCTTTACTTCTATGGACAAAAAGGCGATAACAGCCGATCGAGGACGGTTGATGGGCCGTGAAGAACCTGAACTAAAACAAGAGTTAATTGAGTTAGCTCGAAAAATTTATTGGGAATTTAGTTTAAATAGTTTGGTGCGGATTGATGTCCGAAGCGATACTGATGGAGCGCTTTATGTGTTGGAAGCAAATCCGAAACCGGATCTGAAACACCCAGGAGAAAATGTGACGAGTTTGGTAGCTTTAGGTTTGGCGGAATACGGGATGAATTATAACGATTTAATTTTTAGTTTACTGGCGGATCGGTTGGATTATTTGCTGACTCAACATATCGGGATTATTCCTCATATTGTGGATTTGCTTCGTTAATCGGACTTGTAGGGTGCGCGACCCTCACAGCACCTTACAATTTGGGTTTTTGTAAATAAATATAAATTGCCGCTCCAAGTCAACGCAAGCGGGCAAGTTGTGATAGGTTTGAGTAAGAGCGCGATTTCTGGATGTCCGTTTCTGGCAGCAAGCATTTCCGGCAACTCAATTTATATCAATTAGATAAATAAAATGGAAGCATTACTTTTATTAATAGGATTTGGAGGCGGGGCATTAGTCTGCTGGCTAATTTTGAATAAGCGAAATTCACGCAATTTAGTGCGGATGCAGGGTTCGCAGGAGGCTATATCGAATTTTACCCAGCAGTTGGATGCCAAAAATTCGGAATTGCGGCAAAAGGCGGAGAATGAAAATCAGCTTAATTCTGAGTTGTCTGAGCTAGGAATTCGCTTGGAAGTTGTGACGAACGAGCAAGATTTTTTAAACGATCGAGTGTCAGAATTGGAAGGAATGCTGGTAGGAATCTCCCAAGAGCGATCGCAAGTTAATTCTGTGATTTCAGATTTGCAGTTTCAGTTGGAAAATGCTCAACAAGCTGAGTCGCAGTTAGCAGAAGTTGCAGAAATTCAATCTCAGTTGGAAGTTGCGCATCAAGAGCGATCGCAACTTAACGCTCAATTGCTGGAAATGCAAGCAGAGTTAGAGACAGTTGATGCAGAACGTTCTCAATTTCACGATTTGCTTTCTGAATTTGACAATCAATTGGAAACTGCTAATCAAGGCAGATTGCAAGTACAGTACCAGTTATCGGAAATTCAAATTAAGTTCGATCGCTCGATAATTGAGCGGGATCAGCTTGAGTCTCAACTGTCGGGCTTGCAAGCTCAACTGGAATTAGTCGAACCAGAGCGATCCTCTTCGAGGGCTTCGCTAACGCAATTTACCGATCGATTGTCCGAGCTGCAAACTCAAATTGAAAATGCCAATACAGAACGAGAACTGCTCAATTCTCAATTGCAAACCGCCCGCCAAAAAACCAAGCAATTTCAACCTAAATTATTAGAGCTGGAAAGACAGTTAGAAGCTGCAAATCAAGATAAAATCCTGTTAAACTCTCAATCACAAGAGCTGCAAAGTCAATCAGAGACAGTGGTTCGAGAGCGAGAACAACTCCTGTCTCAGTTGTCAGAATTGCAGGCTCAGATAAATCGCGGCGAGGAAGATAGCTCGCAATTTCAGTCTCAGTTATCGGAAGTGCAAGCTCAATTAGAAGCTGCTCGCGAAGAGCGATCGCACCTTTACTCTCAACTCTCCCAATTCCAAAGTCAAATCGAGACAGCAAACCAAAATCAAAATCAACTGCAATCGCAAGTATCTGAGTTAGAACATCAGTTAGAAACTGCAAGTCAAACTCGCTCAGAATTAGAATCTGGGCTAGAAACTGCTAACACAGAGCGATCGGAACTTTATACTCAAATGTCCCAATTGCAAACTCAAATCGAGACAGCGCATCAAAATCAAAATCAACTGCAATCTCAAACATCCGAGTTAGAACAGCAGTTAGAAAATGCGTATCAAACTCGATCCGAATTGGAATCTCAACTATCGCAATTGCAAACTCAAATCGAGCAACTGCAATCTGACGTATCCGAATTAGAACAGCAGCTAGAAAGTGCCGCTCAAATTCGCTCAGAATTAGCATCCCAGCTCAATTCTGAACTATTGGAATTACAAACTCAAATTGAGACTGCCCGTCAAAATCAAACTCAACTGCAATCTCAAATTTCTGAGTTAGAAAATCATTTAGAAAATGCGCATCAAACTCGCTCAGAATTACAGTCTCAGCTACGAGATACTGATATAGAACGCTCAGACATCAATTTTCAACTATTGGAATTGCAAAGTCAAATCGAGACAGCTAATCAAAATCAAACTCAACTGCAATCTCAAATATCTGAGTTAGAAAATCAGTTAGAAAGTGCAGGTCAAACTCGATCGCAATTAGAATCATCGCAGCTTTCTACTCAACTATTGGAATTGCAAAGTCAAATCGAGACAGCAAACCAAAATCAAAATCAACTGCAATCGCAAGTATCCGAGTTAGAAAACCAGTTACAAACTGCGCGTCAAACTCGCTCAGAATTGGAATCGGCGCTTGACTCTCAAGTCTGCCAATTCCAAGCTCAAATCGAGACAGCAAACCAAAATCAAACTCAACTGGAATCGCAAGTATCCGAGTTAGAAAACCAGTTAGAAACTGCGCGTCAAGAACGCTTGCAGCTAACATCGCAACTTTCAGAAACGCGCCATCGAGAATCTCCAGATCGAGAATCAAGCTCAGAAACAGCAGTTTTGAAAGGTAAAGAATTTGTGGTTTCTCAACAGGATCGAGGCGATTATACTACTATTAGCGAAGCGGTAAGAAATGCTGAACCAGGTACGCGGATTTACGTGGATCCGGGTTTGTATAAGGAAAGTGTAATTATCGACAAATTCGTGGAAATTATCGGTAACACAGAAGGTGGAAGTGTCACTCTTGAAAGCATAGATTCAAACTGCATTTTAATGCAAGCAGATAGTGCTTTAGTGCGAGGTTTAACCCTTAATGCGACGGGAAAATCTTACGCTGTAGATGTTCGCAAAGGCGAGTTAATTGTAGAAGACAGCGATATCACTTCTGCGGACTATTCTGTGGTGGGAATTTGCGGTTCTGATGCTCATTCTGTGCTCCGCCGCTGTCAAATTCACGATGGGGTATGGAACGGGATTTTTATATCGGATAATGGGAAAGCAACGGTGGAAGATTGCAATATTTATGATAATGGCAGTCTGGGAATTGGTGTCGGATTGGACGGAAAATTGATCGCGCGCCGATGTCGGATTAGCGGTAATCGAGGTGAGGCGATCGCAGTTTACAGAGATGGCATTGCTACGGTGGAAGATTGCGATTTAACAGGTAATGCCGGTGGTGCTTGGCGGATTACAGATAACGGATATGTGCGCGGAAAAGGTAATCAGGAATAGAGTAATGTAGGGTGCGCCGCAGCGCACTTTCCTCCTAAATTCCTAACAATCTAGCAGGATTTTCTATCATCATCAAATCAATTTCCAGTTGAGAAATACCTTGATTCATCAGTTTGTTAACGAATAATTTATAACCTTCCGCTGGCAAAGGATCGGGTTTTCTTCCCAAATCTGTACTGAGCACAAAATGCTCGGCTCCGATTAGTTCGATCGCTGCTACCATCCGCTCAATTGAAACATGATGCCAGTTTCTATGTCCTTCATCAGCGGCATTTTTTCCCATCAAATCGTTGACAAATGCGAGTTCTAAGAAAGCTCCCATCTGGGCTGCTGTTTGCATATTTTCTAGGGACAAGCCGGGTACATCGGCCATTGCGTGGGTAATCAGGATGTTTTTAATGTTTAGAAGGTTGGCTTGTCGAATAACAGCCATTACTTCTTCGGCGGAAATATGACCAGTCTCTAACACTAAATTATCTCTAGCTACAATCTGCAATACCGCTTCTGTCTCCGGTAAAATCTTGCCCTTTTTCGCAACTTTAATCCCGATTCCCGACTTGTGAAAAACCTTTAAATGATGCTCGGAATCCACCGTTGGTAGCCACACAACTTTACCGTATTTCCCACCGATGCGGTGCATTGCTTCTACCGCTGCGGGATTGATGCCGCCTACAGAATGATTGAGGACAATTCCTCCGAAAACTTCGATTTGGGGTACTATTTTATTAACCAGAACTGCGCGGGCTGCTGTACTCGCATAGTGATTTTTTAAGACAACAGCTTTCATCTTCGCCTTAGCAGCTAATTTTGCTACTTCAAAATCGTCTAATCGGCGGGGAATCACATCGGGAGATGAATGGATGTGAAAGTCGATCGCACTTTCGATCGTA
>JANNOR010000125.1:0-6848 GCA_031399265.1 Cyanobacteria bacterium SOY_34_metabat_3
AGCAGCTCAAAGCGGGCTGATTTTCCGAGATAAAAGTTTATTGTGGCCGCAAGCACGAGAATCTTTTTCCGATCCCAGCCACCTCAACCGCTACGGGGCGATCGCAGTTTCCAAGCAGTTGGCTCAAGATCCGATGATTCCTTGGCCCGCGAAGAAGTAGAGTTACTTGCTTCCTGGTAGCAGAATATCGATGAGGGAAAGGGGGAAAATTTATCAGCTACTGCTAAGCGAGAAATTGTCTGTTATGTTCGAGGGAGAGAGGGGAGAAATACGAGTTGTGGATGCCGATCTCAGAAACCCGGTTTATATCGTTTCCGGTTGAATCGGTATTGTTCAAACAGTTAACAGTTAACAGTTAACAGTTAACAGTCAACATCATGTCTGAGTGCAACCGGAATTGATATTATTCGTAAACTTCTCCTTTCTCGTCCCAAAATTCTCGTAGAAACCCGGTTTCTAGCCCCCACACGCATCGCATGAAAGAAACTGTATGAAAAGATTGGTATTTCCTGAAAATAGCAAAAATCAACAGATAAAAACTCCCCGAAAAAATCTGGCTTTGATATTTTTTATATTATCTCTAGCATTTTTGTTATTTAGTTTCTATAAAAGTTTATTTTTACCTGCGGCTTTATCAGCCCCGCCACCGGGCCGGGAACAAAGTAGCGAACAGCAACCTTTGCAACCCTTTGAGGAAGTTGCTAAAGACGCGCAAAAGTTGGATGGACTGTTTACCCTTTACCGCAACAAAGCAACTAATAAAGTTTATCTGGAAATTCAACCAAAACAACTAGATAAAAAATTCTTGTGTTTTGTGACATTGGCTTCGGGTTTGGGAGAAGGGGGCATTTTTAGCGGATTGCCGATCGGCGATTTCTTGTTTCAACTGCGGCGAGTCCAAAATAGCGTGCAGTTTGTGATACCGAATATCAATTTTCGCACCAGTCCGGGCGACCCGCAAGCGGGCTCGGTGGAAAGAGCATTTAGCGAGTCGATTCTCTATTCTTTGCCGATCAAAAGCATTCATCCCCAAAGGCAAACTCTGCTAATCGACTTAGCCGATTTGCTGATGAGCGAAAAGCGCGATTTACCAGGGGTTAAGGCGATTTTGCCGATGATTTTGGGTGCTTCTTACTCGATCGACGAAGATAAGTCTTATTTTAAAGATGTGAAAGCGTTTCCGCTAAACGTAGAAATTGCTGCTATTTACGGCTTTTCCAGCGATAATGACAGTGCGGTTAACTATTTACCTTCGGTTCCTGACAGTCGGGCTTTTAACCTCCGCATTCACTACAGTTTCTCGGAAGTGCCGCTAAATAACGGCTACCGCCCCAGACTTGCAGATGAGCGAGTGGGCTATTTTCTCACAGCATATAAGGACTTTTCTGACAAGAGCAGTCGGGAACCCTTTGTGCGCTATGTCAATCGCTGGCATTTGCAAAAGCAAATCCCGACTGCGCCGATGTCGCCTCCCGTTCAGCCGATCGTCTTTTGGATTGAAAACAATGTGCCTGTGGAATACCGAAACGCCATCCGCGAGGGAGTTTTGGAGTGGAACAAAGCTTTTGAAAAGGCTGGTTTTACTGAGGCAATTAAAGTTAAACAAATGCCGGACAATGCTAAATGGGATCCCGCTGATGTGCGTTACAATACTATTCGCTGGTCGAGTTCTTTTGAGCCTGAGTTTGCCGGCATCGGGCCTTCTCGCACTAACCCGCTGACTGGAGAGATTTTGGATGCAGATATTTTGTTGGATGCGAATATTGTCCGCCAAATCAAACAGGGATATCGGTCTTTGGTGGAACAAAACCGCTCGGTTGCTCGGAGTTTTCAAGGGCGAAACGGCTCTAATACTAATCCCTGTCAGTTCGGGATGTATTCGCGTTATTTGAATGTGTTAGAAAATGGGGATTTAGCAAAAAGCAGCGAAAATTCTCAAGGTGGAATTGCTGATGATTTGCCGACGTTGGTGGAAAGATATCAAGAGCAAAAGCGATCGCCTTTGTCGCGGTTGATGTCGAGTTCGGATATGTGTTTTGGGTTGGAATCGAGCAAACAATTTGCGATCGGGGCAATGTCGATGGATCTGTTGGGAAATGGGACTCCTAATACTTGGGAAATTGACAATTATGTCAATCAATACATCCGATTTTTGACAGCGCACGAAGTCGGTCACACTCTGGGTTTGAGACACAATTTTCACGCGAGTACGATGCTGCAACCCGAGGATTTGAACAATACTCAGGTAACTCGCACGCAAGGTATGATTGCGTCGGTGATGGATTATGTCCCGGTGAATTTGGCACCTCCGGGAACTGTACAGGGCGATTATTATCCGACGATTGTAGGGCCTTACGACGATTGGGCGATCGAGTATGGTTACAAGGTAATTGGCGGTGCAAACCCCAACAGCGACTTACCAGCGTTGCAACAAATTGCCAGCCGCGCGGGGGAACCGCAATTAGCCTACGCGCCGGATGAGGATGCTGTTGACGATCTCGATCCCGGTGCGAATACCTTCGATCTCAGTGGCAATATGCTGAAGTATTCTCAATGGCAATTGGATAATGCTAGGGCGATGTGGAAGCGTTTAGAAAAGCGAATTCCGGCTGGGGGAGAGGGTTATAACGAACTGCGGGTGATGTTTGATTCGGTGTTTGGATATTATGTCAACCAGGTGATGAATGCTACTTTGTACGTCGGCGGACAATCGTTTAGCCGGATTCGCCCGGGTGATGCAAATGCGAAATTGCCGTTTGTGCCGATCGCACTTTCGCAACAACGAGAAGCATTAGCAACATTAGATAAGTACGTTTTTGCGCCGGATGCGTTCAGTTTTGCACCGGAGTTGCTCAACAAATTGGCGCCTTCGCGCTGGGAGCACTGGGGAAGTCCGGCTTTGGTGTTTCCTCTAGATTACCCGATCGGCGATCGAATTACTTTTTTGCAGCGGTTTGTGTTGCGGGTTTTGCTATCTCCGGTGCGTTTGGCGAGGCTGCGCGATTCCGAGTTAAAATCAGCGCCGGAAACCGCTTTAAGGCTGCCAGAAGTATTGGATACCGTGCAAAAAAATGTCTGGCAGGAGGTTTTGCAACCGACAAAGAAAAAATTGGAAATTTCGACTTTCAGGCGATCGTTGCAGCGGGAACATTTAGCAATTTTAATCGGAATGGTGCTGCGAAAAACGAATGTTCCTGAAGATGCGCGGAGTTTGGCGTGGTACGAGTTGCGGCAGTTGCGCGAGGGTTTGAGTAAGAGTATTCGCAATCTGGATCGGAATGCGGATGCTTATACGCGGGCTCATTTGGAGGAAACGCGCGATCGAATTTCTAAAGTTTTGAATGCGCAGATTCAGTCGAATTAATCTTATAGCAACCGCCTTGGCGGTTGCTATAGTGTAAAAAATCAGTTTTAGTTTGCATCACAGAGGTAGCTTGGCAATACGATCGACCCATTCCTCTGCACTAGATGCTGCCCAAATCAAGAGTAGTTCTTCGATGACAACTTCCATCGATATTTTTCGGGAAACAATAATGACTCCAGCACTCTGATTTGTAGTAATAAACTCAGCAAATTCGGAGGGCATTGTTTTTCGATCGTGGCTAACAAGAACACGTTTTTGCCGTGCTGCAATTGCCAGCACGTCTAAATCTTTAACGCCTTCTAACCCAGCAGCAAAAGCAGTTTGAAAGTCGATTGTAGATTCTCGTCGCAGTAATCCTGTGACGATCGCCTGATTCAAGTCAGCATCAGCTTGATAGCGCACATTCACGATCGTACCTGTTTTCTTGCTGCCTTAGCTGCCATCAGTTTGTCGTACAAAGCTGGATCGCTGGTTTCTAGAGGTTGAGGCATGGCATCAAATGCAGCTTCTTCGGTGGCTAAGTAAGCGTCGATTTCAGCGCGGTTAGCTAGATAAAAGGCGATCGCCCCATAAACCTGTTCCAGTGTCAGTAGTGGGAAAGACTGAACAATACTTTCGGGCGATAATCCTTGTTGGAAAGCATAGGCGATCGAGTCAAGAGAAATCCGAGTTCCTTCAACCCAATAGGCATCATTCCGATACTCTATGTAAGTTTTAATTGCTACAACTGGCATACATTTTTTGGGATTTTAACTACTTATTATTGTAGACGGAAGAACCCGCAGATAATTGAATTCTTTCTGGTGAGACGAGGGCAAACATGGTCTAAGGTTCCTTTTTGCTACGAATCATAATCAACGATATCGGGATGAGAAATGAGGTCTGTCAGAGGTTGGTTGCAGAAGGTTGCGAGTTGAATTAAGGCTTGAATGCGGGCAACGTTGAGTTGTTCAAGCCGATCGCTCATTTGGATCAGTTGCTCGTGTTCTTCGGGAGTCAAGGTTTCGGCATGACGCTTGGCGATGAGGGCATGGTATTCTTCCCAGGTTTGTGCACAAAAGCCGATGTTAATGGTGGTCATGCTTATCTTGGCAGTAACATCTATTCATCATTTTAGCGATCGGGCTTTCACCTTATCAAAAACTTCCTCGCCTGCGACTTCTCGATTTTACTGCCCACGTCCTGGTTTGCAATCTACTAAACCTAATGCTTCTGTGTCGAGAAGGCGATCGAAATGGCGATCACCGCTTCTCCGTTGCGATACTTCAGACGCGGAATTGAGCCGTCTCCGGGGCGATCGTACAAACTCTGATAATCTTGCCAGCTTGCAGGTAAGCGTATTACAGAACGCGCAGGCCATTGAAATTTTTCGAGTGAGACGAGGGCGAGCATAATCTAAGCTCGCTTTTGCAGCCATTGATTTTAATGATAACAAGAGTGGTGTGGGCGATCGCTCCTGGTTTTTAGTCCAAATTGGTGATGAACTAATACAGTTCAGTTAAGGCTGAAAATTAAAATTCACCTAGGTTGGATTGAGGAACGAAACCCAACCTAGACAATTTTATTTCGTTGTTAGGCATTCCGGGTATGGAATTACAAACGCTTCTGACTTACCTGTAAGGAAGTTGATAGTAAGGGCAAACAGCATCTACTTGTATTTCAGAATAGATCATTACTTCTCCCTCCCAAGTCATATACTGAGAACCAGGAATCTCCAAAATCAAATCTGCATTCCCGTTATGACGGTGGAACTTAATATCCGGTGTTTTCTTAGAAAACTCATTCTCAAAGAATAGAGGTGGCAGCTTACTGACGCGTTCTGCAATTGACTCTATATCATATTGGGAGGCGGTCTCATTAACAGCGACATGACGAGGCAATTTTATTTCGTGAAAGTGACGAACCGTTCTGGCAATTGCAGCCCTCAAATGATCACCAACTCGGTAGAGATTTGCAAAGTGATAACGTAGGTCACGATTTAAGGAAATAGCCGTTATACCATCGGGATGAATTTCACAATCAGGGCCTATACGCCCATTAGGTTGCATCCCCTCTAGAAAATACCCAACAATACGAGCATTTTTGGGGAAAATTTGAATACCTTTCTCTACAGTACGTGCAACTATGCCACGTCCCATTGAGTACATCATTATGGGACGCAATTGACCACCATTGTGCTTAATCTTATTAACAATAGGAGCAAATGAGTCTCTGTATCCCTTGATTTCGTTATGAAAATCTTTATACCCAGGGTGTTTGACCTTATCCAACCAACTCTCTACAAATTTTTCATTGACATTGCTATTATATGGGTGAATAACTTTAAGAATACGGTAGCAATCATCAATGTGAGATTGTAAGGCGTGTAGTAATTCTTTTTGTAAATCAGGCAGCTTCTTTAAAGGATAATCTAAATCTCCATCAGCATTAAACAAAGCCGTAGAAATCTGATCTATTTCATCCAGAACAGCATTGAAAGACTGCATTACTTTCTGTATTGAGCGACTGTAGATTGAGAACGGATGCCTTTCGGTGTGATCGTTATGATAGGTAAAGCTTTCAGGGAGAAGTGTTAGACAATTAAATGCTTTAGGGTGTAAGTTGCCATCTCTGTGTGTTTTACGTTCGAGCTTCATAGGATCATAAGTGAGTCAATTTTGTAGTACAAGTGTAACATATTGAGTGTGAATTAAGGACGGCTAAACCCAAAGCCTGTCTCAATCGACACAACTACTTGCTTCCGGCAATAACTACGGTAGCGGGCGTTGACGAATTTGATCGCGCTCCACCACCGTAAACCATTCCTCAAATTGCAATCCTTCGGTTTGTAATAAATTTAATAAGATTGATGCTGGTTCTTCCGGTGTGTGAGGACGAAACCGCAAATAAATTACACCTCTTGGCGATCGCAGCCGCAAGCGATAAATGAGTTCGCCATAATCGCGATCGAACGTCAAAATCACCCGTTGCTCATCCGTCGCACGAGCCAAAACCTCGGAATCCTCAATTCCTGGAGAATCCTCGGTAACAGAAGCGACTTCTAGATCCGCTTGTCGCAGCAGTCGCACACTCTGTAGTGGAAAGTTTTCATTTGCCAGAAACCGCATTAACTTGCCTCAGCAAACAGTAAAGGCGTGTAAAATACGTCTTCTTTGAGGCATTCCGCCGCAAAAGCAAACACTTCCTGGATAGATTCAGAATTAAGCGTTGGGTAATTTTCTAGAACTTGTTGCGGCGTCCAACCTTCTGAAAACAACCCTAGAATAAACTCCACGGATATTCGCGTTCCCTTAATTACAGGCTTTCCAAGCAGAATTTTAGGATTTGAGTGAATGTGTGCTTTCCAGTTCATAACCAGTTTGCCTCTATGGAGTTTTCATCTATTTTGAAACCTTTGTCTCTAGCTTAGTTCATTTATCGCCCCAAACTCACACCGCGATATAATTCTGCGATCGCAACTTCCAACTCAATACTCTGCAACATC
>JANNOR010000162.1:0-92488 GCA_031399265.1 Cyanobacteria bacterium SOY_34_metabat_3
AATCGCCGCGATCGCAACTGTTTTGATCGTTTCAATCCCTGATAGGGATTCAAGGTAATTCAAACCGCAGGCTGCTAGAAAGCTTACTGTATTTGGTTTTCAAGGTTCGATTCCGACTGACAAATAATAATGTACATTTCAGCCACAGCATCAGTCAAGCCCATCCGACAAAAAACATCTCAAACCCTTATATAGCAAGCCTTTCAAAAATCCGACGCACAAAAATTTGGGAAAAGGGCTGCAAACCCCCATACAGTAAGGGATACAGCCCCAAAATTTCATCCCTTCAGCCAAACACCTACCCTGCGTCGGATTAGGCGAAGAAAATTGAATCATCTCGTAGTTGTTCACCGCCAATCCGTTCCACCTTCCCTTGACAGCAGCCACAAAGGAAATAAAAACGGATACTATCTTGGTCGGGTTTAATCACCTTACTCAAACGAGCGCGTAACTTAGCATACTGCGTATCTGTCAAGCTGCACTCAAACACGCTGTACTGCATCCACTGCCCGTAAGACTTCAGCATTTTGTGAATCTTAGTCCGGCGCTTGTCTTCGGAAATATCGTAGGAAATCAGAATGTGCATATCTAGTACAAAACTAAAGGTGGATATTTGTCAATTTCGCCCATCAAATATTTCGCCAACAGCCGCCCTTGAATTTCAAAAGCCTCTTGATAAGTGCACTTGCGTTTCAAAACAGGATGCTTAAACTCCGACTGCTTCTTCTTTTCATACAACCTCAAAAACTCTTTCCGTCCCGTTTCCGACAGTCGCATCACATTACTCAGAGGTTCCACCGTAAAATCATTCGGCGTCAAAATCCGGCGGTTAATCGCGCTCAAAATTATACTGTCAGCCACCAACGGGCGGAACTCTTCCATCAAATCAAACGCTAAACCCACGCGGCCGTAGCGCTGCGTATGAAGGTATCCTAAATAAGGGTCAAATCCCACAATATTAATCGCGCTTTGCACATCGTGACGCAGCAGCGTGTAACCAAAATTCATCAAAGAATTCACCGCATCGGTAGCTGGGCGGTGTCGCGGTTTAAACACAAAGCCTTCTGCGCGAATTAATTGGTTGAAAACTCCGAAATACGCCGCACTCCCAGCACCTTCGTGTCCGCGCAAAGAGTTAATATTGTCAGTTTTGTCAAGTTTGGCGATCGCATTTGAAATCTGCATAATTGCCGAACCTAAATTTAGTTCCGAATGTTCCCGCTGAGTTTGAGATAAACTGGTGCGATAGTTCTTCAATTTCCCCCGAATAAAACCCCGGACAACATGAATAGCTTGGGGAGTTTCTCCCGCCGCTTTCCACTGAGCATTCCGAACGAAAATGTTTTTACTTAATTCCGGTTCCAGCTTACCCAAATAGTGTCCCGTATCAGTCATAAAAGTCAGAGGAATTTTCCGTTGTAGCAATTCTGCGATCGCCGCCGGCGAAATAGTCGCCCGTCCCAAAATCACCACTCCATCTAAATGAATCAAAGGTACATCCTGTAACGTTTGATTCTTGGCTTTGACATTCAGCCGTTCATCTGTTTTCCCGATAAACACATCATCTTGATTGATATAAAGTGTTCCCATGATTGACTCCAAAAAATGAGGTTTAATTAGCTTCTTGATAGCGCAGGACTTTCTCAGCAGCTTGCGGCAAACATTGCTGATAAAGGCTGCAACCTTGACAGCGTTTGCTATAATGCGCTGGAGGCATTGTGCCAGTTTGCAGTAAAATTTGAATTGCAGAAATAGTCATAATTGTCTCCTGTCTCAACCCCTCAGAAATCTCCACTAATTGCCGCTGATGCGACTGCGCGTAATACACATATCCAGTCGCAATACTTTTCCCAGTCATCTCCTCCAAACACAAAGCTTGAGCGCAAACTTGCAACTCGTCATTATCCCATTCGCCCTTGCGCCCCCGCTTGTACTCGACGGGATACAACTCACCATCCGTTGATTCAATCAAGTCCGATTTCCCAATCAGCATATACTTTTCAGACTTCAGCCAAATCGCCCGCACCTGCCAAGTCTCATCGCGGTTGATTTCGCCCATCGTGTGGACGCGATCGTGCAAACTCGTGCCTTCGATGGTATACTGGTTATCTGTGAATTCTCCCGCACAAGACATTCGCCAGCAGCGGTGAGGACAGTAGGAGTATTGGTTGAGAAGTGCGATCGAAATGTAATCAGAATCGTTCATAATTCCAATAAATTATGTAAAAAACAGGTTCGTAGTAAGGACTTTAGTCCTTTAAAAAAACAGGTTTGTAACGCTGGCAACTTTTAAACAAGTATTCGTCGAGTCATACCCATACCCATCGGAGTTTTCCTCCCCACCCCGCAGTAAAGAGCAAAATCAGCCAAAGCATTAATTTGCTTAATCGCCAAAGGCTCCACATCACCCAAAATTCGATAGCTAACCTCCCCAACTATCCCAACAAAATTGCTTTCATAGTTAGTCAATTTTTCAGTTTTGATATTGACAAAAGTCGAAAAAAGTGCATCCAATGGCAAATTAGGAAT
The DNA here is from genome assembly GCA_031399265.1 of Cyanobacteria bacterium SOY_34_metabat_3. Taxonomy (GTDB): domain Bacteria; phylum Cyanobacteriota; class Cyanobacteriia; order Cyanobacteriales; family Microcoleaceae; genus Microcoleus. The sequence goes on from JANNOR010000162.1 coordinate 2,530, forward strand.
CTCAATCCCGCTGTACTTATTCCACCGACTGAGAAGACTGTTAAAAACGCAGTCCCTAGTCGGAATCACGGAATCGAATTTGCCCTGTCGAAAAGTAGTCGGAGTCGCAAAACTGAAGGCAATTAAGCGATTAGTTTCGGAAGCGCGATCGTAAAGTTGAGAGTAAGTACAAGCATTAGCCCAAGCTTGATCTACTTGAGGTGTACCGAGAATCTTCGCAATCAGCAAATCAGCAGGCCCCAAATGCCACGGTTTGGATGGATTGAGATTCAGCCAAAGATTAGTTAATTTGCCGAATAAAATATCATCAAGCAGACTGATTCGCCACCAACAGGGAGTATGTTCTGGAATCGATTCCGTGTGTTCCCATTGCAGGGAATGGTGTTTTTTGAAAGGGTATTTTTTAGTTTGCAAAGGGCTGAGGGTGAAGGATTTGTCTGCTGCTGCATCGTGGAGGCGATCGCCCAGTTGTTTGTCAACGGAGCTCACGAGGGTGAGGAAGAGGGCGTGCAGGTGTCTTCCCGTTAGGTATCCGGGGGGAATTGGGGCGATGGGAAGAAGGTTGAGAATGAGACTGTGCGGCATGATTGGTTAATAAAATTAATGTGCAGCAGGTTCGTAGTGAGGACTTCAGTCCTTATTAGGACTAAAGTCCTTACTACAAACCTAAGAGTTAGCCCGAAAGCGGTATGTCATACAACCGGGAATTTTGAGTTTGTCAAACTCGTAATATAGCCCTAGCATTTTGACATTTTGGATGAGGCTAACTGGAGGCATATTAACCACATCGTAGCTAATCACTTGATGGGAAAACATCACATCCAAGGGATTGAGCAGATAGGGAAAGATTATGTCTGTTGCAGATTGCGATCGCTTCACTTCTTTCTGTTCCATAATTTCCACTGCTGCTTTGCTCATCCACTTTCCCAAACGAATCCATTTTGCCAGTTTCAAAGCCTTTTCTGAGATTATGAAAAACTCAAATTTGCTTTCAGGAGCAATCTCTTTGGTTCTGCCAAAACTGGGGATATTCTTCTGGGTTTTTTCCATCTCAACGTGATAGTTGTTGTTGGCGTATTTCCAAGTATTGAGAGTGGAGGAGTGAAAGATCGATCGCGCTGGAGTCACATAAATTCCCTGTTGGTTGAGTGCCGTTAAATGCTGCTCGTATTTAGGAATTTGTTCGGGACAGAAATAGCGATAGGAATCTTCCTCAGCAACGGTGGTAGCATAGATTTCGCTATCCACCAAACCGAGGGCGTAACAAAGCGCGTAATTGTGAATTACCGGCTCTGTTTCGTAAAGTCTCCCTATCTCGCGAGTTGCAAAATAAAGGCTATCGTGCAACTCGATTTGATAGCGGTAAATAAAGGCCATTATTGTTACTCCGCTGGTGCCGCTTTTTTACTACCTTTCTTAGCTTTATCAGAACTTTTGAGGACGTATTTTTGAGCGTAAGCTGTTGATTCAGTATTAGCTTGAGTCAACATTGCTTGCAGTTTAGTTTCATCGCTGGAAATCGATTTAACCTCTGCCAACAGGCTATTAAAAGATTCACCCAACAAATCGCGGTGCGAGATGCACTCTCCATTCATTAGTTCAGCAATTGCTTGGTTTGCATTAGTCAAAACATCATCTTCATTCAGCGGATCTGGAGGATTAATTTTGCCAGCAGCGCTCATCAAATCGTAGATTTTCTGCGTCCATCGCAGATTACTGACAATCTCCCCATCTGCAAAAATAACCCCGATTAACTCATTGCGAACTCGACCTGTACGGGTAGTTTGCGCCCCGTAGTGCCGCGTTCGGAGAATGTTGTTGAAAACGTAGAGAAAACCTGTTTCCGTCGGGTCTTTCAACGTTACAATGCTGGGGAAAAAGACTTGAGGTAAAATGTGATCTTGGCTGTTAATGCGGCTGGTAACTTCTCCTTGGCGGCTCATTGTTCCACTTTCATAGGGTGCATTGAGGGTGAAATTGAGGTGAGAATCGTCGAAGGGTGTGATGGAATAAGCGGTATCTACAACTACTTTGGATTTCTCAGATCCCGAATCGCCGATCGCAAAACCGTACAAAATACAATCAGGAGTAGTTTTGCTAAAATCGACGTTGTAGTCGCACTTTTCCCAGTCGCCAATTTTGTAATTTCGCAGCAATTCCCGTCCTGTTAAACGTTCCGGTGTAGACTGTTTCCGCTTAAACATCGCTAAACGACTGATGTGCGTTTTGTCTTCAATTCCAGCACTTACCCTTGCCTTGTTCAATTCGCCGTCTGTCTGAAATAGTGGATAAGATTCGGTAACGCGGATGGTGATAAAATGAGCATATTTGCCCATCGGTTTTGCGGGAATTTCATCGTGGAAAAATTTAGGATCGAGGGTTTTCAGGAATTTCATGATTTGGTTTCTCCAGTACAAGGTAATTGAAAAAATGTGGACAATTTAGGCTAACTCTGTTTCTATTTCGGGAAGTTCATCAGGTTCATCCTGCTTCTTTTCCTTGCGTTCCTTGTCATCTTCTAAGCGATAAAGGTAATCGCAAGTATCTCGAATTAAGTTGAGTTGAGTGCCTGCTAAACGAGCGCGATCGCCTTTTAAACTCCTATCAAAAATTACCTCCACAAAATACTTAGCAAAATCGTAAATTGCTTGCCTTTCTTCCTCAGAATTCAAAGCAGGTTTCCACTTACCATCAACAAAAGCAAGTGTCGGTTTTCCCTCCGCAGTTCGTCGTCGCACGTTATTCATCAGCCTTGATAAACGCCCGCCCACAATATCTGTTAAAGACTCGGTATTGTTGGCTAAAGCTTTGTCAAACTTCAGAATAACGTCAGCAGCTTCGTCAATAGGTTTCAGCACGGCATTAGCTTTCGCATATTGACTTTTTGCGCGATAAAAACGGCGGTATAGTTCGGTCAATTCTCGCATTTGATTCACGGTGTTTCCCTCTGGTTCAAAGTAGTAGTAAAAGTCTAGGTACAGGCGGATTTTAGCAATGGGTACGGACTCAAGTTTGTCTTGTTTTCGCAGCCATTTATTCAAGTAGTGAAAGACATAAAGGGGACTGGTGTCTAAATCCCGTACTAAATCTGACAATTTCCCCCAATCGGGATTGCCATCTTTTTTCCGGTTGACTTCTAAGTGAATGCAATAAGCGGCACTTAGAGCATTTAGTGGTGAAAATTTACGTTTGTCTGATGTGCGAGGTAGAATGCTATCTAAGCGATAATTGTCTCCCTTAATCAGAGAACGAATCGCTTGATGTTCGCCATCAATCACAACTGTTTTTTCAAAATCAGCACCGCTAATAAAGGGCGGTACTGGTGATTCTGATGCAACTGTTTTGACATCGAGAATTAGCGGTAAAGCAAAGGCTAACCAAGTTGGCATTACCCAAGATTCCGTATCTGTGGCATCTTTTCCTGGTGGTAAAGCTAAGAAGAAAAAAGTCAGCGGTTGATTGTCGGGATAGCTGATCTTGAAAGTGCGATCGTCCTCGGCTTCCAAATTCTCCTTAATTAATAATGAATCAACTTGTTGATAATTGTCAAGGGTAAAGTTGGCAATTTGTTTGTCGGTAATTAAATGCTTGCGAATATCAGCATCAAATCTCGTTCTGGCAATCCAACTGTAAGCTTTTTGCAAAAATTTGTTGGTTTCTGGAGTAAAGAAGTAAGCGGGATAAAGATAGAGATAGCGATATTTGCGTCCTTCAAAGTCTCCTCCAGTGGCGTTGGTCTGATTCATCAAAATCTGTCTCAACATAATCTCGATCGACCAAATTGAGCAAATCTGACGCTTGGCAGCTTGGGCGTTAAACAAAATTTGGCGGTTGCTATAAACTTGGGGAGCAAATAAAGTCGCCGCTTCCATTTGTTCCGTCACAGTGTAAACTGAACTAGACATCGCACAGACATTTTCGCGTCCTCTCCCTGTGATTTTTGCTGCACTGTATCGCGCCAATTCTAGTAAAAACGGATCGGTTTCTGGTTTAACAACTGCGCCTGTTGGTAAGGAAACAATGCGACTGACATAAGTCCGCAAATCGTTCCAGCCGTCGGGAATTTCAAACTTTTCGACGATGGGTTTGATGAGACTTGTGGCACATTCAACCATATTGGTTAAAATAGCACTTAGTTGAGTTTCATTTAATCCTTTAGTTCGCTCAAAATACTGTGCAGCTAAGTAATACCAATCCAGAGGAACACCGCCTGTTTTTTTCACAGATTGGATTGCTTTTAAAGCGGGTATTTCGTCAGCTAAACCTAAATGTTCGGCAAGTTTTTGAGTCAAATTTAATTCTGGCGGGCTTTGGCGTTTAGCTTTGGGCAGTTCTTTTTGAGAATTACTCAATCTTTCCTGCCATTTATTCCAAATGCCCCGACACAAGATATCTCCAAATTCTGCTAGCCTGTCAATCCGATAATCTTCGGGAAACTCTAGATTCAATTCACCGGGCAAATCTCCATCTTTTTGGAAACTTAGCAAGCTATCGCTGCGTTTTTTTGCAGAGGATACTTTGGTGCTAGGAATAAGTTTAGAAGCTGCTTCGATGCTAACTTCCATGAGTTCGATTATATCAAAAAATAGCCAGTAGAATTCACCAAATTTAAAGCCTTTTCCATCTCGGCTAAATCCTGTTGTTTTTAGTTTTAATCTTTCCGCACAAAGGTTGCGAATTTTGGCGATTACTTGGTTCGGAATTTCAGCGGTGTTGATGGGTGGTGCATCGGTTTTAGCTAGATAAACTACACCATCTGGTAAGTATAGTAGTAGTGTATAAAACTCGCTGGGATGAGAGTCCATCAGAGCATTGTTAATGATATTTGTCAATACTCCGCGATTGTCTGAGAGGGAGTGATAGCTAAATTTAAGTTGTCCGTTGCTAAGAGAATTCAAAACTTCAGATAAACCGTTAGCTTCTGCATCACTGGGATGTTTGATAACTGATGCGAATAAGTCTGAGAGTCTGACTAAGTTGGCTATAGTTCCTCTAATTCTACCATCGAGTTTTGGCTGCAATCCGCGAATTTCTAAACCGCGATCGCTATCATATTTGACTCCGGCATTATTAGTCATCCATACAAGATCGTCGATGTGCGATCGCCAATTTTCGCCTAATAAACTATCTAATCCAAGTTGTTGAATTTTTAGAGCAACATAATCACGTCCAAAATTCGGGGCTTCATCTTTGTGAGGTGGTTTGTCTTGCCAGTCTCGATCGGTAAATCTTCCCTCTGAATCGTTAGTTTTCAGCCATTCTGAATAATCGGGGAATTTGTCGAAGTCATGTAGGATGTACGATGCTACAAACAAAGCTGTTTCAGTTTCACCGCAGTTGCGTTTAACTGAATTGGTTTCAGGTGTCTCTGTCTTGAGTTGCTTGAGAATTCGGTAAGTTGGGAATAAGCCGTTAAGCAGGTGAGAAGTAAAGGATTGATCGTGTTTGCTGCGCTCAACATTATTGCCTTTGGCGCGCATATATTCAGTAAATTGACCGCCTTTAGCTGTGTTTCCAGCTAGCTGTTGAATCAAGTTTGGCAGGACGTTTTCGGCGAAAGATGCTAAAAGGTGATCGCCCTTATTTCCGTCTGCTTCTAGAATTGCTTCTTTAAACAATCGAACTGTCAAAAGTTCATATTTCGCGGGCGTTTCATCATCCTCAACCTCGGTCGAATGCAGCCATTTGTAAAGTTCATCTTCATTCATGATTCTGTTTCCTCTGGTTCAGTGGGTTGATATTTCTGAATCGCCAGCGTAAGCAATACAAGCGAATACATCATCTCTTTCTATGCTGGGATATGCTTCTAGGATTTCCTCAATTGTCATGCCTCCAGCTAGGTAGTCAAGGATTAGGGAAACCCAAATCCGATGGCCGCGAATGCGAGGTTTTCCAAAACAGATATTTGGATCGATCGCAATTCGGGACAGTAAATTATCTCTAGTCATTGGTCTTCCTCCAGGTTGCGCGCAATTCATTTAAACAAATCCACTGGTCGTTCTTCTTAACCTCGATGTACTCCCAACCATTCGCTGAACTGCGATTTACTTTTTCTGCCAAGGGACTTGGTTTATCAAAATCTTGTCCGTCGTAAAAAATGGTTCCTTTCATGGAGATTTCCAGACTATTGATATAGTCACGATCTAACTCTTTTGCCAAATTCCGCTTCAGTTTGACTCGCACAGACATTCCTCGCTTTGTGATACCCGCATCGAATAGCTGAGTCAGCTTGACATGGGAGTTGTCCGGTTTCTCCTCTGAAGTCTGACTGGCAAGTGCCAAATCGAGAGTTAACTGAGTCGGTGCTGTCTCCGGTTTACTGGACTGCTGGCGAACTGCTACTCCGGGCTGTAACGTATTTGTCTTGAGGTATTGAGGCAGCCAGTCGAGAAACGAAGTCCTTAGCAGTTCAGGCATCTGAGAGATGTCGCTGTCGTTGAGACGAATATCCATAAGAAGTTTGTTGAGGTTGTTGTTCCCCATCGTGCCATCCTCTCCAGTGAAATGTCAAGTAGTTACTGTGGCCTATTTGGTAAGACGTTACTGTAGCCATGTTGTTAGTCGCCAGGAACAACATCGTGTATTATTGAGTGAGGAGCAAAGGGTGCAGTTCAGTGCTGCATTAGTGGAAACACCTAAATACCTATCAGGGATTGAAACACTGTCGCCTTCTTGGTTTCGGGCAAAACCCTTTCTCCTCAAGCTTTTCAGCATATCCAACCTTCATCCTGCTGAGGTTTCCAGTGCCAAATCAGCGTTTCCAACAACAGCGCCGATCGCCCAAATGCTATGGTGTAATTTGGTTTACCGTCAAATCGATCGCTCAAACCATAGGCTTGGAAGTGCACGGGCAATCCGCATTTGGCACGCAAAGTAGCCCGATCGCGATCGGAGACAAAACACACCAACCCCCGACTAGATAATTTGCGGCTAATCTCATTAGTTCCTCCTGTCACTTCCAAATCTTTGAGAATTTGTACCTTGCCAGATTTAGCAATCTCGCTGATGTCATCTCGCGAGTAATAAAACTGCCAATTTTCTCGCAATTCCCGATATCCAGTCAGTTTCAAATAACACAAAGCTTTCTCAAACCGACTGGTTGCTAACCCGGCTTTTTTGGCTCGATTGATAAAGTCGGCACTTGTCATCAACTCAAAATGAAAGTTACTGAGCAAACTGGGAAGATTGTAAATTTTAAACCGTTCTTTCTCAGGTTCATCTGGATTAGTCATGTCATAAATCCCGCAATCTAACTGGCTGATTCCCCGAAAACTTCGAGCCTCCTCCATAATTTTCTTTTTCTCCTTTTCCATACATCGAAAAAGCTGCGCTCGCATCTGTTTAATCGTAATTCCTAAAGCTTGCTGAATATCTGCTGCAAAATTATTGGCTGATTCGGGATACTTGGTTTTCATCTGATAATTTTTTTCTAACTCTAAATGCACGCAAGCTGACTGAATTCCGCCCCAGCGTTTGGGATATTGTTTAAACTCATTTACATAGCCGTAATGAGCGCGGATAGCTTCGGATAAACTAATGCGATCGCGCGTTTCGCCATCTTGCAGCGGGTGGTTTTCAACCTCAAACAGCCTCTCAACAATAAAGTTTGGCAGCAAAGCATAAGCCTGATAAATGTCAAAGCCTGGATGTCTCCCCAACCTGCCGAAACGCTGAATGAAATTCCCCGCATCCGACGCTTCAAATACTAAGAAATTAATCCGAAAGTCAACTCCCACATCAATAGTGGATGTTCCCAAAAGTAAATCAGCATCTTCGACAGATTTAGACTTCTCTGTCTCGCCAGTCAATCCAGTATTTTCTCGGACTTTCAATCCCAGCGGTTCAAAAATTGCTTTAAATTTGGGGATTAAGGTTTTAACAGCGGCGATTGAGTTGAGAATAATTGCACCTTTACTTCCCGGATTATCTTGAAAAAAATTCAAAATTGTTGTTTCGGCATTTTCGACAATCCAGTTATAACTCGAACGCAGATTGGGCTCTAATTTTTGCGGAAAACTCAATTGAATCGGATAACTAATCTGTCGCCAGTTGTCGCCGGCTGAAAACCGATAACCGTCTTGCTTGACTGGATTGATGATGCGATACTTTAATCCAGCTTTGGATAAAAACTCCTCCAGCAAATCGTTAGGTGTAGCAGAGAGGAATAAAAATTTTTTGCCTGGAACCGTGTGTTTAATTAACAAGATGGCATTGATGACGCTGGCAATTTGAGGAGATGAGAAAATGTGGAATTCGTCAAAAATAAAGAGATTGTAGTTGTCGTCAATCTTGGCAAATAGGCGATCGGCATTGTCTCCTTTACCTTCTTTGTTTCGCCGCAAGTAGCGGAAGTCGTGGATGTAGTGGAAGATGTCGGGATTTGTCAGTAAAATCTCTGAGTTATCCGCCCGATCGCACAATCCTGCTAATTTTGAAGAAAGTTTATTTGTGGCAATAAATTCCTCCAGAATTGCTGCATTCAAACGATAAATTTGCGGGTCTTTTTCCGGTTTAAACTGCGCTTTGTAGCCTCTTACCTGTTTTTCCTGATCTCGCGCCAGTTCGTTTGTCGGGTACATTGCTAAAGTGCTCGTGCAATTTGTCATCGCTGCCAGGTAAGCTGCTAAACTTTTACCGTCCCCTGTCATTGCTGTATTGAAGACAACATCAATGGTTGGGTCTTGCAGTGCTTCGTAGGTTTCGACTTGATGCCGCGAGAGCCCGTCCCAGCCCGGAGGTAAGGTAATGCCTGATGGAAGCGTCTGGGCGGGACATGAGTACACGGGTTTCAGCAGGATAGTGTAGGCTGTCATGGTTATCTGCCTGTAGATCGATGCAATCTGTACTTAGAATAAATCTACAATGACACATTAATTCTCAAAGTCCAAGTATATTTTGAAAAATGCCGCGAAAAAAAGAAGCACTCACCCTTTCAGTCCCGCCGGAAACCAAAGAACAGCTAGAGTCGATCGCCCTTCGCCTCGGCATTTTCTGGGGTAAATCCCCCAGTGTGTCTGGGTTACTGGTCGCGATCGCCCAACAAACAATCGAAGTTGGCGAACCCTTTACACTCAATTTAGTGCAAGTACAATCATTGAACAAAGCAGTCAAATTCCTGAATGACTCCGGCGAAGTCGAAGCCGCCCAGATTGTACTGGGCTTACTCTTAGACAGAGCCAATCTGGAAGCCCCTATGCGACAACAATTGCTCGAACAAGTTAGCCAAACTGCCGAAGCGTGGAGACTTCGACTCAATCAACTTAAGGCCGATCGCCAACCATTCAGACTGTTCTATCAGTCACGCAAAGACAAAGTAAGCGAATTTACTGCCCGCAGTGCCAAAATTCGGCTCTACGACAAACGCCTGTACCTAGAAATCTGGTGCGAGGATGCTGACTCCAGAGAAATCCCGGAATTAGCTCACAATCGGTGTTTGCGCTTAGACAAGATTGTCAACTTGCTACCTGCAAGTGAGACATGGCGCGAAACCATCGACTATCTAGAAGTACACTTGTACTTTTTCAAAGGATTGGCTGGAAACTATGAATTCAAACCCGATGAAGATGTGGCAAATGAAATGGTGGGAGACGTGCGCCATGTAGTGAAGCGCGTATCCAGCCTGTTCTGGCTGTTTCGAGATGTCCACAGGTACGGCAAAGATTGCGAGATTGTGTCGCCCCAGAACGTGCGCGATCGCTTCCAACAAGAAATCATCGATCTGTGTCGCCTGTACGACATCGAAATCCGCGATTAGAGGACTTGGGACTTAAGAAACCGGGTTTTTTTCTCTTATTCAGGGTTTGAATCCAGTATTTTGGTAAAAACCCGGTTTCTGACAACCCGCGTGTAAGTCAAAAAAAAGCAGCCCGTTACAGGCTGCAAATCGAAAAAACCGTTGTTTTGTTGTAAGAGAAAACTTTAAATCGAATTCAAATTGCCGTTGTTTCAAGTCTCTGGGACTCCGGCGGGGCGATCGGCTGCCAACCAATTCGCATCCTTATCTACCGCTGATTCACCCTATGCTGTTGCTGAAAGTTCGTTAACCATTTTCACTCGGCCTCTGAGCACTGCCCGCAGCAAGCGGTTCACACAGCCTCTATCTTCGTCATTCAGCGACTCGTCGAAGGTGGCGGCCATCAAACCGTAGCGATCGGCTAATGTCAAAACACCTGTGTCGCTTACAGAAGCGAGGATTTCAGAGATAGCGCCGGGGAGAAGTTGTAACGGGTTCATGGCAGTGCGGTTGAATTCGATATGTACATCATCCCCTGGTTTCCTGAAAAGATCAGTGATATTAATGAGGTTCCGAACGTGATTATTTTGGGTGTACGTAAGTGATCCGAGTAGATTAGAGTTGTGACGCGAATCACAAAGGCGATCGACCTACACCTCAAAACCTACCTGTGTGGGATGTGCGTATTACAGAGGACTTTAGAAAGATTTGGTATGATTTGCCAAGAAAATCTTAACTAAGATCGTAGTTAATACCTAAACCCGTTCAATTCTTACCTCGGTACTGAAAATGCTTGATTTTTTGAATCCTATATTGGGCCGTAAGCCCGATCGCATCAAAGCCCATGTTGAAATCTATACTTGGCAAACCTGTCCGTACTGCATCCGCGCCAAAACTTTGCTGTGGTGGAAAGGCGTAAATTACACCGAATACAAAATTGACGGTGACGAAGCGGCTAGAAATGCAATGGCACAACGCGCTAACGGAGGTCGCAGCGTGCCCCAAGTTTTTATTAACAACCAACACGTAGGCGGCTGCGATGACATTCACAAACTCGACGCAGAAGGACAATTAGATTCGCTGCTAGCCGAAGTACCAGCCTAAATTGTCGTAGGGGCGGGTTTTACCAACCATGTATGTTGAAAACTAAGTATCTCGTAAACCCGCCCCATCCCCTAGCTACAAACCTTTGGCAAATTTACTTAGGTTATCTTGCCGCCATTTAGCATCGGCACGCCTATTTGTTTGCAATTCTAAGACCATAATCCCGTTATTTGGCAGTGAAACTAATTTTTGTTTTAACTGCTCCCAATCATCAATTATTTGGTGTTCCACGCCGTAAGTTGCACACAACTGAGCAAAGTTGATATGCTGGGGCGTGGCAAAAAACTCTTCAAAAGGCGGGTCAAATCTGGCGACTGGCAACATTTCAAAGATGCCACCGCCGTTGTTATTAATTAAAATTATTGTTAAATGACCGACAAATTTATTGTTAATTAAAAAACCGTTGGTGTCATGCAAAAGTGCTAAATCGCCTGTTAAGATTATACTACTTTGATTGCGGTGTGCAACTCCTAAAGCTGTTGATAATGTGCCGTCTATGCCGTTAGCGCCGCGATTGACAAAAGGTTTTATTTCTAAGTTATTTGGCTTCCAGAAAAACTCGATATCTCTGACTGGCATACTGTTAGAAATAAATATCGGTGTTCCTGGTGGCAAAATTTGGGACAGCAGCCAGGAAACTTTGGGTTCGATGATGTTGTTAATTGTTGATAGTTTTTGGTCTATTGTTTGTCGGACTTGGGTTTCGGTGTTGTGCCAAAGTTGGAGGTATTCGTTTGTATCTGATGCTAGATCCCCCCCTAACCCCCCCTTAAAAAGGGGGGGGACTTGAGGGGAAATAGCAGTGGCTAGGTCCCCCCCTAACCCCCCCTTAAAAAGGGGGGGGACTTGAGTTAATATAGTTGCGAGATTTTCTGGGGATGTTCGCAGGTGTATTGTTTTGCCGTGTAGGGGATCGAAGTTGTGGTGGCTGGGGTCGATTACATATCGTTTTGGTTGGGTTTTGTCTAACCAGTTTCGGAGCTCTTTGCTTGTGGGTAAGTCTCCGATTTGAATGGCGATTTCTGGGGTTAATTTATCTGCTAATTCCCGGTTTCGTAGGATTAAATCGTAGGTGGAAATTAGATGGGGATTGAGTTGGGCGTAGTTTCTGAGTGGTGACAATCCTTCTGCTAAAACTGGCCAGTTTAATAGTTGGGAGATTTGGGCGATCGCCCTGCAATACTTCTCTGAATCTTCAGGCTGGGCTACACCCGCAATAATTATCCCTCTGCTGCACTTCTGCCATTGTTCTATTGCACTTCCTACTCCCCCCTTTGTAGGGGCGGTGGATGGTGCGTGCCCGCCCTGGCTGGGGGAGGTAGAGGTTTCTCCTACAACAATCGGTTCTAATCCTGCAAAGAAATCTTCGATATCAAATTGTGCTTCTAAAGCTTCTACAGTAATATCTGAAATGGGTACAAGCGGATCGCGAAAGGGGATGTTGAGGTGAACGGGGCCTGGTGTCGGAAATTGCGATCGCTCCCAAGTATACACGATCGTCTGCCGCAAATAGCCTAACATTTCTAGGGAGGCAGCAGGCATGGCTAATTCGGCTTGCCAGTTGGGATAATTGGCGTAGATTTTAATTTGGTCGATCGCCTGTCCCGCGTGACAGTCGCGCAATTCTGGAGGTCGATCGGCTGTGAATATTAGAAGCTGAATTCGACTTTCTCTCGCTTCTATTATAGCAGGATAAAAGTTAGCGGCGGCGGTTCCAGATGTGCAAATCAGTGCAACGGGTAAATGGGATTTTTTCGCGATTCCTAATGCAAAAAAGCTAGCTGAACGTTCGTCTAGTATGGGAATAGTTTCGATTTGGTTATTCTGGGCAAAAGCTATTGTTAATGGTGCCGATCGCGAACCGGGACAAATCACGGCGGTAGTTAATCCTAGACGCTGTAAAGTTTCGGCTAATATCGAAGCCCAGAGAGTGTTTGTATTGCGAAAATCTATTGGCATTGCTAAATTTGAGTAGCTCAACTCTGTATTATGCTACGATATTATACCCAAATAATTGTCAGGATACATTTTTCTGATTCTTGAAGCGGTTGCGCTTAATGTTAAATGCGGCTGTGAGGGTGATTTTGAGATAGCTTTTAGAGAAGCCTCTAGTCTGATAGCATCTATAGATGGATATTTATCTCACGAACTTCATCGCTGTATAGAAGTTGAAGGAAAATATTTATTGTTGGTGAGATGGCAAAATTTAGAATCTCATACAGTTAAATTTAGGAGTTCTCGTGAATATCAAGAGTGGAAAAGAATGCTTCACCATTTTTACGATCCTTTTCCGATTGTAGAACATTTTGAGGAAGTGAAAATTCATTAACATGACTTACGCACTTTAACCAAAGAAACCGGGTTTTTACTGAATATTCGTGCTATAGCCAAGTATTTTCGTAAAAAACCCGGTTTCTGGGCCCCATTAGTTACACCAAAGCATTTAAAAGTGGTTGTAATTTGAGCTGAATTTCTGCTAGTTCTTTTTCTGGTTCCGAACCTGCGACAATACCGGCACCAGCATAGAGTATAGCCCGATCGCCATTGATTAATGCCGAGCGAATGCCGACGGCAAATTCGCCGTTTCCCCTACGATCGATCCAGCCCAGGGGCGCTGCGTACAAAGAGCGATCGCAGGTTTCGCAGCGGCGAATTTGCTCTAGGGCGATGTCTCTCGGTACACCCGCTACCGCTGGGGTTGGATGCAGTTGAGCTAAAATCTTTAATAAATGAATATCAGCCGGAATTTGAGCTGTGATGGGCGTCCACAAATGCTGAATGTTTGATAGTTGCAGCAGTCTAGGAGTTGGGGAAAAATTGGGAGTTATGCCGAGTTTAGACAGGCGATCGACAATAAAGTCAATCACCACTTGATGTTCTCGAATATCTTTTTCACTGTGCAATAAACCTTTGGCTAAACTAGCATCTTCTGCTTCAGTTTTTCCCCTAGGTGCTGAACCAGCTAAGGCATCTGTTGATAATTGATTATTGTGAATGCTAATTAAGCGTTCTGGACTGGCGCCGATGAAATTTTGACCTTTGCCGTTACTGGTTGAAAATACATAGCAATCTGGATAGCACAGGCGCAAGTTGTTTAAGGAATCTATTAAACTGAAAGGGGTTGGAAAAATTACATTTATGGCTTGGGATAAAACAATTTTACTGAAATATTTAGATGCGATCAATTCTAAAGCAGATTTGACTGAGGTTTTAAATTGAATTGCATCAGTGACGGGTATTTGTTTCACAGATATCGAACTGTCGATGGCAGTGGTTAATTTAGGATATTTGCGATCGGCAATTTTATCAAAAGTTTGCCAAATATTTTCAGCAATATTTTTAACATTTATATCTTTTTCTACGATTGCATTGGCGACGATAATGCAGCTATCTTTCTGTCGGGTAATTTGCCATTTTGGTAAAAATATGGTGGCGGGCGGAAAGTAAGAATTAGGGGCAATGTTATCATCAAAGAAAGCAAAGCTGCAAAAAAAGTGAGGTCCGCTAAATGGCAAGCGTTCCGCACCGATGGTAATTGTACTCGCAAGTGTTGAACGAATAAAGTTTTGAGCGCTAGCAAATCGATCGGTTCCTGCTACTGTGATGTGGATTGCCGAATCGAGGGCGGCAATTGCAAAACTTTTGCCGTTAATTGGATCTCTTTTTTCAAAGTAAAAGTGCCGCTGACAAGGTTGGGAAATCTCTTGCAGTACAGCTAGCGGATCCAGGGGGTCAATTTCCTGAGAAATACTAACTATTTTTGTGCGATCTTTTTCGGTTAAAGACTGCTGGCAATTTAACAGAAACTGATGCAGTTGATTGCGGTCTTGCAAGAGATTAGCGCGGTGCGGTATTACTGTCATGAAAGCGAGAATAGCAGATTTGTCAGATAGAGTGTGGGTTTGTCCGGCTAAAACCCCTATTTCGATCTAAGCACGCTCGGGCGATCGCCAAACATCCGCTTTGGCGTTTTCCTCTCTGTTTGGGCCCGCGTTGGCGAAAAAACCGAGGAGAGGGCAATCTAGCGAAACATTTAGACACAAAACTTTAAGATCGATCGGCTGAATTTCGCATTTTGTCGATCGCCCCCGCAGAGGTTTACAGACGGCTGCTTGCGCTGTTTGAGTACCCCCACAGCCCCTGAATGGATGTCCCCCGCGCACTCAACCCGATACAGAGTAGACTTTCTTTACCAATAAAATTGTAAAATTACTACACTGCTATCAATAGAATCAAGTTTGGATAATGACAACAAAGTTAATTGAACGTCCAAATAGTAAACTGTGGCTGGCGGCAATCAAGCCACCCATGTACAGCGTTGCCGTTATTCCTATTTCTGTAGGAACTGCGATCGCTTTTGCCGAAACTCAAACGATTAATTCGTCAATTTTTTCGACTTTTTTAATGTCAGCCATTTTAATTATAGCATGGCTGAATCTCACCAATGATGTATTTGACTCGGAAACCGGCATCGATAAAAACAAAGCACATTCTTTGGTCAACTTAACCGGAAACAAATCTTTAATTTTCTGGTTGGCCAATCTGTTTTTAGCTGTTGGAGTGTCGGGAATTTGCACTATTTCTTGGTGGCAACAAGACCCAACAGTAATTTTGCTGGTAGTTTTGTGCTGCGCCCTTGGGTACACTTATCAAGGGCCTCCTTTTCGTCTTGGCTATCAAGGTTTAGGCGAGTTTATCTGCTTTTTTACCTTCGGGCCGCTAGCACTCGCTGCTGCTTATTACAGTCAGGCTCAAACTTGGTCTGCGACTAATTTTGCAGCTTCAATTATCGTGGGAATTACTACCAGCATTATCTTATTTTGTTCGCACTTTCATCAAGTCGCGGATGATTTGGCTGCGGGTAAAAAGTCCCCAATTGTCCGACTCGGTACAAAGAAAGGTGCTGAATTGTTGCAGTGGTTGTGCGGTAGCATTTATGCTTTGACTGTGCTGTTTGTGGCGCTGCGAATGTTCCCAATTTGGACGCTGTTGATTTTTGGGAGTGTGTTTTTTGCGATCGACCTTTGCCGCCATGTCACAGAATATCACGATCGACCAGCCAAAGTCAGCAACTCTAAGTTTATTGCAGTCGCGCTGCATTTTTCGAGCGGTTTGCTGCTGGCATTGGGGTTTGTTTTGTAGATGTGGCGATTAGCGAAAATTTCGGTAAAATAGAAGTATGGTTTTTAGTAAGGACTTTAGTCAAGCAGGACTAAAGTCCTTACTACAAACAGTTTGATATTGAATCATCAACATGGAGAAACAAATCATGAGTACGCCAGTAGAAATCAGCCCCATCCTAACCCTAGAAGAAATTTATAGTCTGTATCCTGATGAGTGGGTGCTAATTGCTTACACCGAATTAGATGAGGATTTGAGTGTAATTCGAGGTACAGTTTTAGCACACTCACCGGAACGCGATTTACTGTACAATAATGCTTTGCCAAGGAAGGGAAAATCAGTGGCAATAGAGTACACTGGGCCCATCCCTGAAAATTTAGTAGCTATGTTGTAACAAAAATGTCAAATTATCAAAAAGCTTATCCCTTGTTGCGTCACGGACGAAATTTGCTCACGGCGCAAGCAACCATTGGTGGAAATAATGGTGAGGCTAATGAGTATCGGGTGCGTTTACTGGTGGATACGGGAGCCAGCTACACAATATTGCCAATTAAAACATTAGAGGATTTGGGTTACGATTCACGCAATCCTCTACGCAGGCAAGAAATGTTTACAGGCCAAGGAAGAATCTATGTTCCTGTAGTTAATGTATGTTGGTTTAATTGCGTGGGTCAATTCATAGAAAACTTTGACGTATTTGCCCACAATATACCACCAAATCTTCGTATAGATGGTCTTCTTGGTATGGATTTTCTCACTCGTTTTGGGGCAGTCATATCTGTTGCCGATGCGGAAATTAGATTTCACTAAATATGGACAAATCTAAAAATTATCAATTTCACTATTCTTTAACTGGCCACAAAAATCAGCCACTAATTTTATTACTCCACGGATTCACGGGCGACAGTCAAGATTTTAAGAGCGTCATTTCCTTACTATCTCAAACTTATTGCTGTCTGGCAGTTGACCTTCCCGGCCACGGAAAAACCCAAGTAATCGGCGACGAAAGTTGCTATAATATTTCAAGTACAGCTCAAGCATTAATACATTTATTAGATGATTTACAAATAGACAAATGTTTGTTATTAGGCTATTCAATGGGTGGGCGATTGGCGCTGTACATGACATTGCATTTTTCCGACAGATTCGAGAAAGTAGTATTGGAGTCGGCTTCGCCGGGATTGAAAACAGCAAAAGATCGATCGCACCGCCGGGAATCCGATTTTGACACAGCACAAAAGCTGGAAAATAGCAACCTTAAAGAATTTTTATTAAGTTGGTACGATCGACCTTTGTTTAAATCCTTAAAAAAATCTCCCAATTGCGATCGGCTTATAGAAACCCGCTTAGCAAATAACCCGATCGAATTAGCAAAATCCCTCCGCAACATGGGAACCGGCAACCAGCCCTCTCTCTGGGAAAAATTGGCACAAAATCAAATCCCTCTCCTCTTGCTAGCGGGAGAATACGATGATAAATTTAAAACTATAAATACTGAAATTGCAAACTTGTGTTCCGTAGCCAGTCTTAAGATTGTACCAAAATCTGGTCACAACATCCATTTTGAAAATATTGATGAATTTGTCGCAGTTGTGAGACAATTTTATGATTAACCAAAAAGCAAATGCTGTATCAATTTGAGTTTCGTACTTATCAGCGAAAGTTTAAGCGTCCCTTGCGAACCAGTCACGGAATTTGGGATATTCGAGAAGGAATTATCCTCAGACTTACTGACGAAAACAATCGCATTGGTTGGGGAGAAATTGCGCCTTTAAGTTGGTTTGGTTCTGAAACTTTTGAGCAAGCTTTAGATTTTTGCAGCCAGTTGTCAGGTAATCTTTCAGAAGAGACTATTTTTGCTATTTCCGCTGAATTGCCTGCTTGTCAATTTGGCTTCGAGTCAGCACTATCACAGGAGAGAAATGCACCCCCCCCAGCCCCCCCTTGGCAAGGGGGGGAGAAGAAACTCAATCGGTACAGCGGTTTATTACCAGCAAAAGAAACAGCTTTGTCGGTTTTACAAGGGCTTTGGCTAGAGCGATTTCGGACTTTTAAATGGAAAATTGGCGTTGCTGCAATTGAGGAAGAATTAACGATTTTTCAGCAATTGATAAAAGCAATGCACGATTTGGCCGATCGCGAAACAGCACTTTTGCGATTAGATGCCAACGGGGGACTCAATTACTCGCAAGCTGAAACATGGCTAAAAACGTGCGACAATGTTTTAGAAATTCCCGACTTTTCTGTAAAGATTGAATTTTTAGAACAGCCGTTAGCTGTGACACAATTTGATGAAATGCTAGCATTAAGTGCTGCGTACAAAACTCCGATCGCCCTTGACGAGTCTGTCGCCAATCTCGATCGCATTCAAGAATGCTACAACCAAGGCTGGCGGGGAATCTTCGTCATCAAACCAGCCATCTGCGGTTCCCCATCCCAACTGCGAAAATTTTGTCAAACTCACAACATAGACGCGGTTTTCTCATCAGTATTTGAAACCCAAATCGGCAGACAAGCAGCATTGAATTTAGCAACAGAATTATCTCTTAATTCTAGAGCATTAGGCTTCGGCACTCATGACTGGTTCGACGACAATCAAGAAACTTGGTTAAAGCATCTATGGCAACAAATATAACAACAAATATTCTGGATATCGCATCCAGATTGCCTGATAATTGGCTAATTGGTGGTGATAGCGGTGAATTTGGTCGAAAGGTCGATCGTACATTTCAAAAATTAACCCAAAATCCACCGCAGACAATTTTCATAGCAGAATCAGAACCCATACAATTCATTGCCAGTTTCATCGCTGCTTGTGCCGCCAAATCCCACATTTTTCTCTGCAATCCCAACTGGGTAAAATCAGAATGGCAACAAGTTCTCGATTTAGTCAAACCAGACATAATTTTAGGACAAATTACAGTCTGCGAAAGCGGACTTCGTTCGTGTGCTCGCGTTGCTAGCGAATTCCATACGCCGGAATTCCTGGAAATTGACCAATTACCATCAATCATGATTCCCACCGGCGGTTCGTCGGGAAAAATTCGTTTTGCAATGCACACTTGGGAAACACTCACAGCATCAGTCCAAGGCTTTCAACAACATTTTAAAATTGAGAAAATTAACTCATTCTGCGTTTTGCCGCTATATCATGTCAGCGGTTTGATGCAGTTTATGCGTTCATTTACCACCGCAGGAAAACTGGCAATTCAGCCATTTAAAGAATTAGAAACTGGTAAAAAATGTGATATCAAACCAGAAGAATTCTTCATTTCCCTAGTTCCCACTCAACTGCAACGCCTGCTGCAAAATCCCGATACAGCTAATTGGCTAGGACGATTTCCTACCGTGCTTTTGGGCGGTGCTCCCGCTTGGCCGGAACTTTTAACAACAGCTAGAAAGTATCAGATTAAATTAGCTCTAACTTATGGGATGACAGAAACTGCCTCCCAAATTGCGACGCTCAAACCCGAAGATTTTCTCGCGGGTAATGACAGTTGCGGTCAAGTTTTACCGCACGCTAAAGTAACAATTCGCAGTAAAATAGGCGAGATTTTGTGTTTCAATCAAGTTGGAAATATTGCTGTAAGTGCTAAATCTTTAGCCTGGGGTTATTATCCAGACAAATTGGGCAATCGCGAATATTTGCAATTAGACGACTTGGGATTTTTTGACGAAAACAACTGCTTAAATATTGTCGGACGCAACAGCGATAAAATTATTACGGGCGGCGAAAACGTATTTCCGGCGGAAGTTGAAGCGGCTATTATGATGACTAATTTAGTTGTCGATGTTGCTGTAATTGGCTTACCAGACAAAGATTGGGGTCAAGTCGTAACAGCGATTTACGTTGCCGCTAATTCCGAGGTTACTGTCAAAAATTTGCAAACGGCAATAGAAGATAAGTTGAGCAAGTTTAAGCGACCTAAATATTGGTGTTTTGTAGAACAATTGCCCCGGAATGCTCAAGGAAAAGTCAATCGAGAACAGTTGCAAGAAATTGCGCTCAAATATCAATTTTTGTAATGTGCGCAATGCGCACATTACCGCTACTTGACCTAAATTAATCGACACCTAGCAGCCGTCGCGTGCGCTCTGCTTCTTGTCTTTGAGCATCCACAAACTTCAACATTCGGTAAAGTACCTCTATTTTTGGCATCTTAATACCTGCTTGCTGGGCCGCTCGTATCGGGTTCCCAAAAATCGCCTCAACTTCTAACGGTCGCGATTCATCGTAATCGATTTTCATGCTGGTGCGGTAAGGCTTCATTTTGTGAGTGTATTCGAGCATATGCGGGATAAAGTCATCGGGAATAATCCGATCGCAACTTTTGGCCCCCGCTATCACTTCTCCCATAATTTCCTCGACTAAAATCAGAGTATCGGGATTAGCCATCAGTTCGTCTGTCCTCGCATCTAACACTACAGACAGCCCGTTATAAGGAATATTCCAAACCAGTTTTTTCCACCTTGACAAGAGTAAATCTTCGCTCATTTTAATCGAAATGTTGGCGCGTTTAAAATCCCTCGCAATTTGGTGCAATCTGTTAGTAATACCGATGGCTTTGTAGTCTTGGGCATATTCGCCCAGCGTGATCGTACCGTAATCTAGGTGGCAGATGTGACCGGGACTGACTTTATAAGAACAGAGAAAACACAGCCCGCCAACCACTCGTTCTGCACCGACAATTTTAGCTACTTCCGGTTCGGTATGCAGTCCGTTTTGCAATACTAAGACTGCGCCGTTATCCTTTAATAAATGAGGCAATATTTTCGGCAACAAGTGATTTTGAGTTGTTTTCAGCGCTACAATTACTACGTCGCACTTAGGCATTTGGTGCGCGTCGCGGTAGGCGCGGACTTGCGGGAGGGTGAAGTCGCCTTCGGGAGACTCGACAATCAAACCGTGTTTTTTGACGCGATCGTAATCGCTGCGCAGTAAAAAATTAACTTCTATACCAGCTTTTTGCAGTCTAGCACCGTAGAATCCGCCTAAAGCTCCCGTGCCTACTATGGCATAATTTCGATTTAGCATAAGATTAAAAACTCAGAAAAAATTATCAACAAAACAGAAATTAGACCGTCGTTCCCTGCTATTTTTTAAAGATAGAACTAATACCAATTCTCGCCTCGTCTTGCAACAATCATGAGTGTTGGGTTTGTTTACGCTCACGCTTCAGGTAAGGTGCGTCGCTTTGAGATTGTCGCTGTTTTTTATGATTTAAGGGTGGCGACGCACCCTACAGCTACTAAAAGCGATCGCCAATCTCAATTTTTAAATTGCTTCACCCACTGTATCAAGTCTTCAGATAGCTGTTTTCTAGTTCGGCTAACTGCATCAATGCAAACGTGCTCAGTCAGAGCTTTAGCCGCCATTTTTTCTGTAACTTCTCCCGAAAATACTTGATAGGCAATTTCAAATCCATCGCCAGCAAGTTGTTTCGGCGTTAACTGAATCGTCAGCCGATCGCCCGCAAACATTGGACGAAAAAAATCTACACTAGCATGAACGATCGGAACGGCGCGATCTGCCTTGCTAAAAAATCCTTTAAGATCGATTCCCGAGGCTGCTAGAGATGCCTCGTAAGCTTCGTGGCACATCGCCAAAACGTTAGTAAAGTAAACGACTCCAGCAGCATCGGTATCTTGAAAGCGCACAGTGCGGGTGTAAGTAAAAGACATTTAAAGCTGTTTAGACTTGTGACAGTTTTGGACGTATAAATCGTGTTTTTGTCTGAGCGTCGGAATGCCTCTAAGGCTGTTATGAGCTTTGATTCCATTCAAAACTCATAACTCTTTCCCAAGCGCTGATTTTTTAACCTTTGTTTTTAATCAACATCACGTCTATAATCTTGAGAGCAACTTCTTCTGGAAGCTCCAATGCACTGTAAAGATCGTTCAAAAGTTGTTCTTCTTCTTCTGAAACCTCGCCATCTGCTAAAGCGATATCAGTTGTCACAGCAAAAACTGTTTCTTTAAGTTCGTCGGGAAGTGAGGCCAAAGCCGCATTAAACAATACCTGAGCTCCTTGCCGCTGCAAAATCATCAGCAGCCGATCGAGCATTTTTCTCATCACGTCATCTGGATAGCTTCGGAACAATTGCATCCGAGATAGCGTCATGCTAATCGCTTTACTTTCGCTGTCATTGATGTAACCGTCGGCTGCTACGGCAATTAGCGCGATCGCCGCAAATGATTCGGCTGGCCCTAACGTTACGTCCGTTTGTTGGCGAGTCTGCGAGACTTTATCAAATAAACCCATGATAGTTTCCTCATTATTTAGTGGTGGATTTATGAAATCCCGATTGGCTCTAGCTTTGGAGGTTTGTTTGGGGATTTAGACAATTATATCAAATCTGGTTAGTTATTTATTATCAATAAAATTATGAAAAAATTAAGAATTTTTATTTTGCCCTGCTGGCGCTCGGAGGGCGGGTTTATTCAGAGCCTAAATTGCCTTCTGATATTTGGCGTAAAACCCGCATTCCGATGGCCGACTATCTACTTGTAAAACACAGCTAAATCTGCTTTCAGAAAATCAACAAACTGCCGCGCAGTTCTGCCCGATCGCCCATTGCGACGTGTGGCCCATTCTTTCGCGCGATGCTCCAAATCCTCAACAGCAAGTTTGATTCCAGCAAGTTCTGCCAGATGTCGGACAATTGTTAAATAAGTGTTTTGATCGGCCGGTTCAAAAGTTAAAGTCAAGCCAAAGCGATCGCTAAATGAAAGTTTTTCCTGCACAGTATCCCAAGCGTGAATTTCATCTCCATCGCGGGGGCGAGGCCTGTCGTCAAAAAACTCTCGAATTAAATGCCGCCTGTTAGATGTGGCGTAAACAACTACATTTTGAGGGCGTGCGGTGACATTTCCTTCTAAAACCACTTTCAAGGATTTAAAAGCATCATCATCTTCCTCAAAGGAAAGGTCGTCTACAAAAATAATAAACTTTTGAGGAACTCCCCGCAACTTCTCGACAATTAGCGGCAAATCTTGCAAGTCGGATTTAGATACTTCTATCAAGCGCAAATTGCGAGTTCCAAACTCATTTAACAGCGATTTCACCAAAGAAGACTTGCCCGAACCGCGGCTCCCGTACAGCAGGACGTGCAAAGCCGGATAACCAGCCAGCAAAAACTCTGTATTTTTCACCAGAGCATCCCGCTGCCAATCGCAGCAAACCAGCTCTTTCAAATTTATGCGATCGGGATGCGGAATACTCGCCAACTGCCCGGAACGCCACGCAAAAGCGCGATATTCCGCAAACAAACCAGTGCCAAACTGTCTGTAATAAACTGCCAAAGATTCCGCAGCGTCCGACCATTTTTCTAGTTTCTCGTGCAGCGGCTTCTCGCCGTTTTCTGCAGCATTTTCTGACTGCCAAATCGGAGGTACTGCGTCAAGTTGACCCGCTACCCGCACCCATTTGCTCAACTGTTCGCTGCTGCATTCGTAAATATTTTGCAGCACTTCTAAATCGTGTCGGGCGGCTTCCACCAAAG
Organism: Cyanobacteria bacterium SOY_34_metabat_3; assembly: GCA_031399265.1. GTDB lineage: Bacteria > Cyanobacteriota > Cyanobacteriia > Cyanobacteriales > Microcoleaceae > Microcoleus. The sequence goes on from JANNOR010000162.1 coordinate 25,990, forward strand.
CCGGGGACAAATTCGCAAAATCTGTTTCCTGAGCTTGGCGAGAAAACGGGTTTTCGTCTTTGAGAATTTCCCAAATCAGAGCATCTTTCCAGTTCAGATTTTGAGCGGCCTGGACTTTGAACCAGTTCCCGTAAGCTACCTGACAGTCCAAACCGCTGGCTTCGCTGTGGTGGAGGGCTTGCAGCAAATCAACAAAAGCTTGACCTGCGGGGCTTTTGAGAACCGATTGATAGAGCAGCAGGGATGCTGCGAGGCGCTGGAGGTAACGGATTTGGGCGATCGCACCAGAAGTTAGGGCTGACATAATGGCAATTGTATAACAGTTAGATATCTGGACTGGGTTTAATAAATTTTCTAACAATTTGTGACCGTAATTGCAGGTCTCGCTGTATAAATTTAGATGCAAAGAGTGAAATTTCGAGGATTAAAAATGAGTTTAGGTACAACAGCGGCGATCGGCTACGGCATCTTAACACTGGTTGGGGGCATCATGGGTTATATCAAGGCCAAAAGCCAAGCCTCGCTGATTTCTGGGCTGATTAGCGGTTCGCTGCTAATTTTTGCAGGCTCCGCACAACTTATGGGACAAAGTTGGGGTTTAACATTAGCCGCAGCCATCTCCGCTGTTTTAGTAGTAGTTTTTATTTTACGGCTTGTCAAAACTCGCAAGTTCATGCCCGCTGGGATGCTGATTTTAGCTAGTTTGGCGTCTTTGGGGGCGATAGTTTACGAACTCAGCGGTCAATATCAATAATCTGTTGACTGTTAACAGTTAACAGTTAACAGTTAACTGTTGACTGTTAACTGTTAACTACTGACTACTGCTTTCCTGCCCAATGCCCAATAACTAATAACCAATAACTAATAACCAATGCCCAATAACTAATAACCAATAACTGCTTCAATATACTGCTGAACTTCCCTGAGTTGCTGCCGCTGGTATTCCATCCAATCTTTCTCCGCCGACCGCTGTTCTGCTGTTTCTTCCTGATACCGCGCCTGCTTCTCTAAAAAATTATTGTAGAACATCATCGCTTTTTCAAGTGTTTTGATTGCTAGTTCGATCCGCTCATCAAAAATCTCTAGAATCAAACTATCCATAATTGACCCAATGAGTTTACAAGACTCTTCAAAATCGATCGCACTGATTCCCATTTTGCTTTTATGAACAAGAGTTTCTACAGGAGTTTTTAAGGTTTCTTTAAAAGTCTTCGCATAGGACTCCGGCAAATACTTCAGAGGTTCCGTAAACTTCGACACAATCTCGCCGCCTATTGATTGCAGCCGCTCTCTAAATCTCGATTGAGTGTTGAGGTCGAAACATTCAATACAAAGTTCAATTTTTTCTATATCAATAGATTGTAATTCTTTGAAAATGAAATTTAGTTCATTCTCCACAATCAAAATCACTCGCTCTACTTGGTAATCAACTTCATTCCGCAACTCTTTGTGCAAATTATCTTTGTCAAAAAAACCGATAGTATCTTTTTGAAATGATTGAGTGTTTTTATCCCACAAAAACCACTGATTTTTTAACTTTGCAGTCTTGTCGCTCCAGGATTTGCGAACTTTAACAACAGCATCGTATTTGCCCTGTTTTCCTAAACTGCGAATTCTCATATCGCATCCGCTTAGTTCGCCAATTTGCTCCCACACCTCCAAAGGAGATGCTGAAGCAATTCTCGGTTTGCTATTCCAGACATCCTCAGCCTGAGATACATCTTTGAAACATACTTCAAGTAACTCCTTGAGTCTGAGGGCCGATTGCTTAATTTCCTGAATACAAGGTTCTACATCTAAGCTGAGGTGGGTAGCTGACTGTTTAATCTCCACGGATTTATATTCATCTGCCAACAATCGATCGCTAAACTGGGTAATAGCCCGAAATACCTTAAGATACTCATTCATTTCCTTTCAATCCTCCTTTCCCTAAATAGCATACAATACAGAACATCTGCTTTTTTTAATGCAAACAAAGTCACAACATGGATTATCTATTCACCCCTGCAACTCAGGCTGGACTGGATACGGGCAACCTCATACAGCCTGCGACCAAAACAGGAAAATTGCTGCCTGCAGCTAGAGATCCGGTGACAGGGGAGTTTGTGGAGATCGGAAAAATATTTTATCAATCGACAACTGCAACTCTATCCGATCGCGGAATTCTAGGATTGCTCGCACAGTTAAGCGGAGGTGGGCTCGTACAGCCGCTGATAGCTCCCGCCTACGTGACAGCGGCGCCCTTGCAGCTTCCTCAAACCCATCAGGGGTTTCAAAAAATATACAGAATGCTTAACTGTCTGAAAATTAATTTGGCAGTAATGCAGGCGACTGCCGCTGTAATTGGTATTGGCGATGTATCGAATACAGTTTTGCCAGCAGTAAACTTTGACCAAGTATTAAAAATAAGAGAAGAGGCCAAGCACCAAAAGCTCAAAATTAAAGACGGATTTATCGATCTCAGACACATCCTCAAAGATCGGGGAGTAGAGGTGATCCAGCAGATTTTTAAGGTGGCTCACGACTCTAATTTTGAAATGCACCGTCAGAAACTGGTTAACGGTTACGATATTTTTTCTAAAGCTGTTAAACGCTGCCAAGCTGCCCTGACAATCCCCGATATCAAACTTCGGAACTCGGAAATTAATAGCGGGCGGGATATGCTGTTTCAGGCCTTAAAAATTTATGAAAATCCCAGTTTGCTGGAGGGGCTGTGTTGTGCGGGACAGCTCCGGCAAATGGAATGTGTTTGGGCGATCGATTTGGCGATCGGCATTACGTTTCAGTTGCAGAGAGCTTACGATACGGTGATTTCGCGCCTGAAAGAACTGCAATCAAAAATTCGTCAAGATATTCTAACTGTTGTTAAAGGATGTCAATCGCCATCGGAACTAGATTTTTTATTTCCCGAAGTTACTAGAATTCTCGGTCACGATTTAAGTGTCATAGAATTTTGGCATCAGGAGGTGGATTGGATGCAAACTTTGTCTCCCAAAGAGCAGCACCAGTTAGCTCGTTTAGATAAACTCAGCAGCGATACTTTAAAAACCAGCGTCTACACTACATTCACAGTATTAGCTGCGGAACCTTCACTTTATGAAAATTTAAAGCAAAAGTCTCACTTCCTATCCTTGCGCGACCAGCTAGCCTTCGCTGTGTCGCCGGAACTCCGCCGGGGATACGAATTTTATGTCAGCCAGCAGGCGATCGCCACTGGCTATCAAGCTTTAGCCGCCTCGAACTGGCAAGAAATATCCGATTTAACTGTGGCTAACCTCTACTACTTTTTTCAAATGCGAGAGGATTCAACTGAAAATTATCCAACTGAGGACGAATTAGAAACGCCTTCTTGGCACTTTCCCAAAACCTTAAAAAACGAGGTTCGTTGCAGTTGAGTGTTGACTGTTGACGGTTGACTGTTGACGGACTTCTTCATTCCTGGACGGAAGAGGACACGGCAATGCGGTTTCTTGCGCCCGAAATAATCACCTAACATCCGTTACATCCCAATACGCTTGGGTTAACACTGTTAATTCGCCGGAGATCCCCCTAAATCCCCCTTAAGAAGGGGGACTTTGAGTAACTTCTTGTCCCCCCCTTTGTAGGGGCGGTGCCCCCGTGCCCGCCCTCTTAACTTAGCTAGGGGGGATCGGTCTTATCTGAACCGTATTGCGTTACATCCCGTACATTGCTCGTTGCCGAACTTCCGATCACCTCAACCACAATTTAATAGTATTGTCTTTAGAACCGCTAGCAATAGTTTTGCCGTCAGGACTAAAAGTCACTACATAAACTTCATCGGTATGTCCCGTCAAAGTATTCAGCAATTCTCCGGTAGCCAGATCCCAAATTTTAATGGTTTTATCCTTGCTCCCGCTCGCAATAAATTTCCCATCCGGGCTGATAGCAACCGAGACAACATCGTCAGAATGTCCCTTGATCGATCGCATTAAATCTCCAGTATCGAGATTCCAGATTTTAATACTTTCATCGTAGGAACCGCTAACTATTGTTTTGCCGTCCGGGGTAATAGCAATCGACCTCACCTGGTCGCCGTGTCCTTCAATAGTTTTGAGCAACTTTCCAGTTGCTACATCAACAATTGTAATTTTTTTATCCTTAGAAGCGCTGACCAAACTTTTGCCATCGGGAGTGAAAGCAACAGAATAAACAAAATCTGTATGGTCGGGCAAATTGTAAATCAAACTGCCATTTGTTGCATCCGAAATTTTCGTGGTTTTGTCTCCGCTGCCGCTAGCAATCAGTTTTCCGTCGGGGCTGAGGGCGACCGACCAAACAGAAGCAGTGTGGTCGAGAGTGCGAGTCGCTTGCCCTGTTTTCAAATCCCACAGCATGACTCTCCAAAAACCAGTTCCAGTGGCAAGTTTTGTACCGCTTGAATCAAAAACAACTGACCAAACGGTGGATGAATCTCCTGGGAAGGTGCGGATCGATTTGCCTGTAGCTAAATCCCAAATTTGAATGGTTTTGTCTTTGGAACCGCTGGCTAACATTAAGCCGTCTGGACTGAAAGCAACAGAGCCGACTGCATCGGAATGCTGAGCGAAATTTTTGACTTTGGCGTTTTTCCACTGCAAACCTGATTGGCACTGTTCCTGTAAGTTTTGAGCGGAAGTATAGCTACTGGAAGTTTTGGCAACTGTTGGTATTTGGCTGATACAGCCTTCATAATTGCTGGCTGTATAAAGTGCTTGAATTTGACTGAACTGTTGGGATTCTTGCTGCACTCGCTGCTGCGTTTCTTGCCACTTGAGATATCCGTAAATTCCGCCGATCGCACTTAAGAGTGCCGCAATGGTTGCCCCGGCAAGATAAGCATTGAATTTGCGAGGTTCTTTGGAGACAATTGCTGCGGTAGGGGCGATCCTGTCCGTTGGCTGCGAAGTAGAAAAATCGGATTTTCCGTTCAAATGTACCTGCGGGGATACCGCAGAACTTGGCTGCATTTCGAGTTGAGCGCTGCTGGCCGGTGGCGGGTTGGGGTTGGGGTTGCGGTGTCCCTCCAAAACGATGGAAATGGCCTTGTACAATTTGGAGAATAAAGATTTAGGAACGACTAACTCTTCAATTCTTGCCGCATCTTCGTCGGTAAGTCCTAAAACTTGCTGCAAGCGTTTTAATTCTTCGCGAGTTTCCGCAGAAAAAGGATATTCTTGCTGCATGGCTTCTTGCAGCGATTGTTCGTAGCGTTCGCCTTTTTCCCTGTATTTGCGGTAAGGGTTCAATACTTCATCTTCGATCGCGTCTGACTCTTCAGGGAGCAATTCTAAACTAACGCGCAATTCTTCTAATATTCTCCGACCGACGACGGTAATGTCACCGCGACTGCTGCTGCGCCGATCGACTTCTTCGCGATATATTGTCAGCTTGGGAACCCGCGCCCGCGATCGATCGCCAATTTTCCTCAAATCCGCTAAAGCTTCCGCCGCCGACTGATAGCGTTCCCGAAAATCGTAGCGCACCATATTGTCCAAGACATCCGCCAGCGCTTGAGAGCACGCAGCTAAATGTCGCCAAACAATTTCCCCTCGATTAGAATTTTTCAAATCCCGCAATTTCGGCAAATCGTAAGCCGGCAAACCCGTCATTGCTTGGATGCCAATCATCCCCAAAGCGTAGATATCGCTGTTGAGTTGCGGGTTGTATTGAAATTGCTCGATCGGCATATACTCCAGCGTACCGATCCGCACAGTTACGGGTGCTTGTCTTTGAGCGATGTGAATCTCTTTCACCGAGCCAAAGTCAATCAGAACTAACTTATTATCTGGATAGCGGCGGATTAAATTTGCAGGTTTAATATCTCGGTGAATTACTCCTTGTCCGTGTACAAACACTAAGATTTCTAACAGTTCCTTCAGCAAAGGAATCATTTGTTCTTCTGTGAGAGGTTTCCCGGGGACAATCTCTGTTGACAGGGAATGACCGGCCACAAAAGATTCAACTAAGAAAAACTCTTCGTGTTCTTCAAAATAAGCGAATAGCTGAGGGATTTGGTCGTGTTGACCGAGCTTTTCTAGAACTTCTGCTTCTTTTTGGAAAAGACGGCGCGTAGTATTAATTAATTTCGGTTCGCTGGTACCCGGACGCAGGTGCTTGACAAAGCACTGCGGTTCTCCGGGACGGCGAGTATCTTTGGCAAGATAGGTTTGTCCAAATTCTCCTGTTTCTATGACTTCAATGATTTGATAGCGTCCATCTAAAAGTTGGCTCACCATGATAATAACTTAGTTGCTCCTGGGCATTGGGAATTGGGCATTGGGCATTGGGAATTGGGCATTGGGCATTGGGCATTGGGAATTGGGCATTGGGCATTGGGCATTGGGCATTGGGCATTGGGCATTGTTTTTTCCTTCCTTCTTCCTTCTTCCCTCTTCCTTCTTCCTTCTTCCCTCTTCCCTCTTCCTTCTTCCCTCTTCCTTCTTCCTTCTTCCTTCTTCCTTCTTCCTTCAACATCCATACTCTATCTTTTCAACATCTGCAAAGCTTGAAATCCCAGAAAGAAGAAGCCCAAAGCACCGAGTACCGCGATCGTGTCCGCTAACACATCAACTGTCACAAATTCGCCCATTACAATATCCTCTCTTGACTGATGTCTATCCTCGGCTTTTTGGTCGCTGACTGGGTGAGGGGTCTAGCCCCTTGCCGCGACCGAACCGAAAGATGCTCACAAATTATAGCGCTTGAGGCGATCGAAATAACTTTTCGGGCGATCGACTAGCTTTTTGTTTTAATATTTTTTAATATTTAAGGAGACAAATCGTGCACCGAAATTTTGAGGTCAGTTCGCTTTGATATTGTTAACCCTGTTAATTTTTTCTCTAATCGTAAGTACAGCCTACACGAAGAATTTGCGCCGATCGGTCAAAAACGCACCTCGAACGGGAACAAGTCCGACTCAACAGTCACCGCAGTCTAGTGCTGAGTTCCCTAAAGTTTCGGTAATCGTACCAGCATACAACGAGGCAGAGAATATTCGGGATTGCGCGATCGCCATTTTGGAGAGTACGCGGCTGTCTGTGGACAAGCTGGAGGTTTTGATTGTAGACGATCGATCGACAGATGACACACTGGCGATCGGGCAAACTCTGCAACAGCATCTCAACGATCCTCGCCTCAAAATATTAGCAGGTCAGGCGCGACCTGCCAACCAATATTGGGCGGGCAAAAACTGGGCCTGCGCGGAAGCTGTACAAGTAGCAACTGGAGACTTCCTATTATTTATCGATGCGGACGTGCGGCTCAAACCGGGGGCGATCGAAACTGCCATTGCAACAGTTGAAACAGAGAAAATAGACTTATTGACCTGTATGCCTGCACTGGTTTGTGACTGTTTTGCCGAATGGTTAGTACAGCCGTTAATGTTCAATCACCTAGCAGTTTGCTTCGACTTTACCGCCGTCAACGATGCCTCGAAAACAGACAGTGCCTTTGCTGCGGGGCCATTTATGCTATTTAGGCGATCGGGCTACGATAAAATCGGCGGTCATGCAGCAGTTGCCGGCGAAATTGTCGAAGATGTGGAATTAGCTAGGCGCATCAAACGTGCGGGTTTAAAGCTTGCACTTTATGCCGGGTCAAATTTGGCATTTGTGCGGATGTATCGGTCTTGGAGCGCCTTGTGGGAAGGCTGGACAAAGAATTTGTATCTCGGTGCTAATCGCAGTTGGGGCATGATGATTTATATGGCTGCAATCATGTTATTTCTGTATCCGATGCCGTGGTTGGCATTAGCTATTTTGCTGGCTAATGGCGAAATTGCAAACATAATTACCAATTACCAGTTACCAATTACCTTGTTAACTATCTGTTTATCATTATTTGTAATTTGGCAACAGTACAATTTGCGCCGTTTGGGTGCCGAGATTTCCGACTGTTCGACGAAATACTGGTGGCTGGGAGGTTTGGGAGGAGCATTAGTGGCGGCAATTGCGATCGGCTCTGCGATTAAAACCGAAACAGGCTGGGGATGGACTTGGCGAGGTAGAGCATTGCAAATTAAGAGTTAATTAGGACTTATATCAATTCCGGCTGCGCCGGAATCATATAGAGGACACGGCAGTGCCGTTTCCCTACCGCGATCAATTGTAGGGAAACGGCACTGCCGTGTCCTCCGTTTTATATCTTCGATCATCGCGCAGTGCGATCGCGAATTGCTTAAGCTTCTGCGTAAACAAAAGCAGGTACGCGCTTGTAAGCAGGCGTGCCCGATCGCTTTTCAATCTCAGGGTGAAAAATCACATTAACTTCAGGATAAAACATCAGAGCAGCACCCACACGAACCGCGCCGTAAATCACCTCTACATTTTCCATTTTCCCCACATTTCCCTGCACCGTCACCCGTTGATGTTCCTGCAAACCAGCACTTTCTGCATCCGCGCGATTCATCAAAATGCAGTTACGGTGCGGCATTCCCCGGTACTTGTCATCAATTTTATAGACAACAGTATTGTGCTGAGAATAACTGCGTCCCGTCATCAATGCCACAACTATACCCTGGGTTGATTCCGACACTCCAAACTCTTTCGCTTCTGGTAATTTCAGGACTGGTAAAGGTGCGACAAACATCTTCGCTTTCCCAGAATCAGTAGGGAATTTAGGTTCCGTAAAAATGCGACCACCGATCGTAAATTCCTCTTTTGTTTCATCAATAGTCGCTATTTTTTCATACCCAGGAATGGTTTTAGCAATCAATTGGCGAACGTATTTTGGGTCGCGAAGTTGGCGCCAATCTACCGGATAAGTACCGTGAATTCGACTCGCTAATTCTGTCAAGAAATACACTTCAGGAATCAAATCAGAATTTTTGAGATGAGTTTCACCTTCATCATTCAAACGCACAAAATTATTCCCCGATTCCACCGTTGTTTTGTGGGGATTTTCAAAACGATTCAGTACGGGAAGCACAATTGTATTGTGTTTGGCCAAGCCGCTAAAATGCCCTAAATTCGGTTTAGTTGCCAGGTAAATGATAGTTTCAATTTTACCTAAAGCGCGTTTTGCCTGAGTTGAATCTGGATTCGCCCCATACAAGTTGCCGCCCAGACAGATCAGCGTATCGACTTTGCCTGCATCTGCTGCTTCAATGAGCGATCGAGTGTCGTAGCCTTTAACAGGACTCAGAGAACGTCCCAATAACTTTTCCAAAGCAGCTTGAATTTCTTTTTTCAGATCCACAGTCACGCCCATAGAGCCAAATCCTTGGACATTTGAGTGTCCTCTCACCGGCATTAATCCAGCCCCTTCTTTGCCGAGATTTCCCGTCATCAAAGCTGTGTTGGCAATGCTGAAAACATTATCTACGCCGTTATCATGTTGGGTAATTCCCATCGCCCAACCGAAGACAACTCGCTTTGAATTGCCGATAATTTTGGCTGCTGCCTCAATTTCTGCTTGTGAAACGCCGCAAGTTTCAGTAATAGTTTGCCAACAAGTTTCGCGGGCGTGCTGCACTACTGCTTCCCAGCCTTCTGTATAAGCTTGCAAGTATGCTTCGTCCAACAATCCTTGTTCGATTACAGACTTTTGAATGCCTAAAAATAAGGCCGTATCGCTGCCAGGAATTGGTTGCAAGTAGAGGGAAGAAATATCGGAACCGGGGATGAGCGACTTGACTGGAAATGCCGGAGAACCAAACTTGACTAACCCGATTTCCATCATTGGGTTAATTACAATTATTTTACCGCCTTTCTCGCGAATTTTAATCAATTCGTTCATCAAGCGGGGATGGTTGTAGGAAGAATTCGCGCCTGCGAGCACCACGCAATCTGCTTGCTTCAAGTTTTCGAGACTCACTACCGAGGTGCGGGTAGCAAACATTTCGTTTAGCCCGGTTGTTGAGGGAGCGTGGCAGAGATCCGAACAATCTGCTAAGTTATTAGAACCCATCGCCCGCATCATCAATTGCAGCAGAAAAGCCGCCTCGTTCGAGGAGCGACCAGAACTGTAGGATGCCACTCGTTCGGGGGTTTTGCGAAAAGCATCGGCGGCAATTTCATAAACTTCTTGCCAAGAAATGCGCTCGTAATGCGATTTGCCCGATCGCAAAATCATCGGGAAACTGAGCCTTCCCAGTCTGTCGCACTCCATTGAAGTTAATAGCTGAAGTTGGGTAATACTCTGCTGTTTAAATACTTGAGTTGAGATAGCCGGCTTAATTTCAGCCGAGATTGCTTCAACACTCTTCATACAGCGTTGAAGTTTTTCGCCCTCTTCATTGGTAAAGCCTCCTTTCTGCCCGCCAGTGCCCCAAGAACAAGACAAACACGCACTTTTATGCAGCAAAGTTTTCCAAAGTTTTGGCCCTTCCGAGGATAATGTATGTTCTGCCCAATATTCAATTACGGGCAAACCGCCGCCTATCTCTGGTGTTTCCTCATTTTTATCGTTGAAGGGCGGAAGAGGTTGGATATTTTGGGAGTTGGTGTCCATGCGGTTGACCTCGGGTTTTGATTGCTGGTTAATTCGGTGGGGAATTGCCAGAATTTTAGCGCAATTTTATTGCTAACACAATTAGCCAGTAGATAGATTTGTTTAAGCGATCGGTTGAGCAACTTGACAGGCAGACGCGCTCGCCTCTTGACAAAAAAAATGTATCTATTATAATAATTCATATACTCAAATATAAATACTACAAAATGCTAGAACTACATAAAAGTTATGTAATCGACGAAAATCAGCAACCGATTGCTGTTCAAATTCCCCTTGAACAATTTGAGAAAATCGAGGAGATTTTGGAAAACTATGGTCTGGCTAAACTTATAGAAGAAACTGAAGGCGATGAGATATTATCAAAAGAACAAGCACTAAAGTATTATAACTCAATCAAACAAAATAATGTGGCAAGTTGAATATACAAGTCGGTTCCTCAAAGAACTAGCTGCTTTACCTGCTGAAATTAGAAGTAGGATAGAACCTATAGTTTTTCAATTCTTAGAATCAGACAATCCCTTTGCATTAGGATATCTGGAAAAAATGAAAGGTTATCCAGATAAATATAAAATTCGTGTTGGTGACTACCGTATTGGACTCACAGTTAATGCACCGACAAAAACTTTAATTTGTCAGCGAGTAGCGCACCGCCGAGACATATACAGAATTTTTCCATAAAATTATGTTGATAAGAATTAGCAAAATATAATTATGTAGGGTGCGCAGCCCGCAACTTACCGCTGTCAATTTCACCGCTTCCTCTTATTTAATGTCTGCTTCCCAAATCCAAAACAAAGCATTCGATCGCCCTCAGCGACATTTGGGTCATTCTGCAAATAATCTTCCACCCATTCGCAACTCCTAGCAATAATATTATTCAGTTCCAAATTCTCCAAAAGCCAGAGAATTACAGTCCTATCCCTACTAGCAAAAGCCAGAGTTTTGCTGTCGGAACTAAAACTAACGCTCAACACCCGATCGCTCGATTCCAAAGTTTTAGATAAAATCGCTTTCTTGCCGTCAAAATTCCATATTTTAACAGTATTTCCCGCACTCGCCGCCGCAATCAACTTGCCATCAGGACTAAAACTCACGCTTTCCACAGTATCGCTGTGGTCGAGTTTTTCAGTTAAATTTGCCACCTTGCCATCAAACCTCCACAAGTAAACTTTTTTGTCAGCACAAGCAGCAGCAATAGTCTTGCCATCTGGACTGAAAATCACATTTTTTACGTTGTCATCGTGGTCGATAGTTTTCAGAATCTTCGCCGACGAACCGTTAAACTGCCAGAGGTAAACTCTCTTTTCTCCAGTAATTTCAACAGCATTCTTTTTCCCAGTTTCCTTGTTGTCAGCAGCCGTAGCAGTCGCAATAGTTTTGCCGTCTGGACTGAAACTCACGCTAATTACAGGATTGCTGTGATCGAGTTTTGCCAGCATTGTGGCTTTAGAACCGTTCCAGCGCCAGAGGTACAATTTGCGATCGCCACTTGCAGCGACAATTGTCTTACCATCTGGACTAAAACTCACACTTCTAAGAACCCCGTTATGCTTCAGAGTATCTAACAGCTTCCCATCTAGATTCCAGAGTTTCACCGTTTTGTCATTGCTGGCAGAAGCGACAGTTTTATCATCGGGCGAAATGCTCACCCAACTAACAAAATTATTGTGACCTATTAAGGTTTTGAATAAACTGCCATCAGCGCGCCAAAGTTTAACCGTTTGGTCACTGCTAGCAGAGGCAATTGTTTTGCCATCCGCACTAAAACTGACTTTGTAAACCCAATCTTCATGGCCCGATAAAATTTTGGTCAACGGAGTGCTTTCCGGTTGCCAAATTTTTACCATTTTGTCCTTACTTGCGGAAGCAATAGTGCCATCTGGGCTGAAACTTACCGCCCTCACGTCATCTTGATGTCCTCGAAAAGTGTTCAGCAAAGTGCCGCTGGGACTCCAAACTTTCACCGTATCGTCAGCGCTACCGGTGACAATTTTTGCGCCGTCGCGACTGAAACTCGCGCTGATAACTTCATCATTATGTCCTTTAAGAGTTATGATTTCTTTACCGTTTCGGTTCCATATTTGGGCGGTGGTGTCAGCACTGGCTGAGACGAGTTGTTCGCCGTTTGGACTGAATTTAACGCTGTAAACAAGGTCAGAATGTTTGGTTAATGTTTTGGGATTAATTGCAAATTTCTGGGTTTTACCTTCTCGGTTCCAAAGTTTGACAGTTTTGTCAGCACTTGCTGAGGCTATTGTTTTGCCGTCGGGACTAAAACTGAGGCCGAGCACCCAGTCTTTGTGCCCGGTTAAGGTTTGCAGCAATTTTTTGTCTGTCAAGTTCCAGATTTTGACGGTGTTGTCGTGACTCGCGGAAGCTAGGGTTTTGCCGTCTGGGCTGAAGCTGACGCTGGTAACACTCTCGGTGTGGCCTGCTAAAGTGACAATCGCACTTTGGTCATTATCTACTTGCCAAAGTCTAATTGTACGATCGGCAGAACCAGTTGCGATCGTTTTTCCATCCGGGCTAAAACTAACACTCGTCACAGTGTCAGGGTGCTGAAAATTCTTTAATAACTTACCTTCTTTGCTCCACAATTTAACAGTTTTGTCAGCACTTGCCGAAGCAACAAAATTGCCATCTGGACTTACGCTCACATCCAAAACAGACTTGCCGTGCTGCTCGAAACGGTTGCGTTCTTGCACCCCAGAAACTGCTTGTCTGAGTCTCTCAGCAATTTGATTTTTAGTATCCGCAGGTAGGGCTGTACTTTTTAGAGAATCGCGACCGATTTTGATACTATTTGCCAAAACTCCCAATTGATTCTTTTCATTAGAAAGCACCAAAGCTTCCGACGCCGAATTTAGGGCATCAGTCCGACTTTTTTCTGCTTCTTGGCGCGCGGCTTCTGCTGATTTTGCCTGCTCAAAACCCATCCACGAAACACCTCCGAGTACCAGCAATCCTAGAATCGCCGCTCGCAATTGCCATCTCCGATTTTGGTAAAGTTGAGCTTCTGCTTCGTGCTGTTTATCTTTGGCTTGGCGTTGTTTGTCTCTCGCTTCCGACAGCAAAGCATCTAATTCTCTGTCTTTGCGAATTTGGTCAATTTCATCTCGGTTAATTTGGTTTTGCTTTCGCAGTTCCTCAAATTCGGCATTTTTATCTAATTCCTGCTGCTGGCGGATAAAGCTCACTAAATAATCGTGAACAAGCTGGTAAAGCTCTGTCGGTAGTTCCGTCCAGCGAAAAACCAAACCGGATTTTACTAACAGTTCTAAGACTAAATCTAATTTGTCAGATTCGGCCAATGTTGCTAAATCTGAGGCTAATTCGGCGCGAGTTTTTAGGGGACGAATGTCATTTTCATCGGTGAGAAAATACAAAACTCGGCGCGCCGCTCCTTCATTTTCCGGGCCGCAGTCTTTGATGACTTCTTCGAGAAATCTTTCGACTAATTTTTGTTGGGGATTATTGCCGAGTTCCTGATATTGAGTTAAAGTTCTAATGTCCTCTTGTTGCAGTTGAGCGCCGACAAGTTGTAGTTCGATCGGGCGGACTTCTCCCAATTGTCCAGCTAAATCTTTGACTAATTCTTCGATCAGCTCGGGTTCTAAGTAAAACTGCGATCGTTCAGTTAAAGTGTGAATTACCGATCGCGCATCGCGCAGGGAAAAATTTCCCAAATAAAACAGAATATCTTTGCTGAGAATGTCCGCTAAAATATCATTGCTGATAAATTCAGCCTGATTTTTTGGTCGCGAAAATTCCAGCAAATGGTGCAGGTAATCTTCCCGCAAAGACAGGACAACTTTTAAATATTTGATTTTCAAGCATTCCCGCAAAAAGTCAAAAAATATTTGTCTTTCCGCTGGTTCTTTCCACACGAAAAAGAATTCTTCAAATTGGTCAAATACTAAAACCGTCACGAGATGTTCTGAATTTATTTGCAACTCGTGGATGATTTTTTCGTATTCGATCGCCTGTTTTGCTACGATTACTTCGACAGGCTGCGATTGCTCAATCTTATCCTCATTTTTCCCAGATTCAACGCCGTTAAATCCCGAAATAAGACTTTCCTTGACTGCGCCTGCTTCTACGGGAAACTCGCTCTCGAATATTTCAGCTTTTCCCGCAGATAACTGTCTGGTCAATTCCTGCGGCCAGTTGTTATAAACTTGCAGCACTACAGGCAAAACAGTCCGCATTTCGATCTTTTTTTGTTTGAGAGCCGGCACTAATCCCCCGGTGACAATTGAACTTTTTCCAACTCCAGATTGACCGTAAATTACTGTCAGTTTGTCTGGGGTATTGTTCATCCTATATATCAATCGGTTGAGGTCTTGTTCTCTACCGGAAGCGGTAATTTCGTCAGCAATCGTAGCAGCGGTGACAACATTTTCAGCGGGATTAATCGCTTCTCTGTGCGGCTGCAATTTTCCGGCTCCAATAAAAGCTCGAAACCGATACGTATGTTCTACAGCTCGATAATCTTGCTTAATTTGAAATGCTGCGAGATATTCTCCACGCTGAAAATAGACCGATCGCAAAACTTCTAAAACGCGCAAATACAGTTGCGGATTGTAGCAAGGTTCGGTTTCCGAGCGAGCAATCTCCAAATGGGCGATCGCCTCTTCTATCTCGCCCAACTCGCTCTCGGCCTCTGCTAAAATCAACAGATATAAGCCCTGATGCTGCGACTTTACAGGCGTTCCGTGTCTCGTCCCTTCTAAATTCGAGTTGAGAAGCTCCAGAGCGACTAAAGCCCATTCTTTCGCCCCTTGCCAGTTCTTCTGCTCCAAGGCTACTTTAGCCAAAAAGCCATAATCTTGAGCCAAATTAACTGCTGAATTTTCCATATTTTGATGTAATCTCCGAGCTTTGATTGCTAAATTCCAGAGTGCATCCCAATCTTCTAAATGCTGCAATACTTCGCCGAGTTGATTGATGAATAGACCAACGGCATCCGACTTTCCAGCACGTTCTAAAACATCAATACATTGCTGAAAATAATTTTTAGCTTCCGTCCATAAAGGACGGTTGTTGCTGCGGTTTCGTTCTGCTTGGAAGCGGTAGCAAAGCCCGATGTGGAATAGCAGAATTCCCTCTAACACTGGTGCAGGATGAACGGTAAATAAGAAATCGCTAAATTCGGTTTTATTTCCAATAAATTCTACTTGATTCTGCCAAAAGTAGAGAGTTTTTTGATACAATTCTAGCGCCGCAGGGATGCGGTGACAAGCATATTCGTGCCTAGCGCGAATAAATTGCAAACTCGCTTCAATAGCTGGTTCTAAGATAATATCGAAAGTTTGCAAGTCTTGGCTGGCCGACTCTAATTCAGTCAAAGAATTGGTTCCGAGAATGGCAGAATTAGTTGAACGCCAATTGCCACTTTCTAAAATGTTGGAAAAAATGCGATCGGCACTTTGGCCCAGAAAATCCACTAACTCATCTGGGCTAAGCACAAATTCAACAGTTGTCGTCCAAGTCTCGATATCTGTTACTAACCGAATCAGTTTTTTTAAGATTTTGTCTGTCACCCACAGCACCACCGGGAAGGGAAAATTATTCCGAAATTCTTCCCTCACGTAGTTGGTAGAAGTCAGCAGGCGATCGATCGCACTTACCGACTCCAACCCAAATACCATTAAAGCTGGTGGCTGGCTGTCGGCAATTTCGGTTTCTATTGTCGTGTAAAGAGTTTTAACAGATGTGGGGAGGACAATTTCTCGAATCTCTATTCCAGAATTATCTCGTAATTGCCGGACAATTTCTTCTTTCATCGCACTGTAGTTGCACCTGAGTAAAATCAGCGAAAATTGCCCCTGAGACATTCTCAAAGTCCGGGAGAGAGTTTGTAGCGAACTTTGGTTTTGCTGTGCAGCGGTGTCTTGCTGGTAATGCGAATTAATCATAATATTTTAAATTAGGCTCGGATAGATGCTGGAGAAAGAAGATTGGCAACGAGCAATGTACGGGATTTAGCGGATGTAAGAAGGTTCGGTAACGAATTTTTTAACGGATGTAATTGAATTAAAGCATACCCGAAAAATACATACTCTGTTATTCGCATATTTTCAGCAAAATCTACTGAATTTTATGGATTTTTTTACGCTTGCATAGCGATGCAAAATCTGATTTAGTTATTCGCAGATCCCGGAAATCCGGCACTCTCGGGTTGACTGGCCTCTGGCCGCACTCAGATAAACTACGGCGGGCGGCTCCTCGATTACAGCTTGAAAATTTGCTGTCATAAACTTATTAATCTCCATGTCTAAGTTAGCTGAAAAATCGGGTTCATCCCAATCTTCGCTTTCTTCAATGGCGATTTTTGTTGAGCTGGGAATAGCTAAATTATGTTGTTCGCTCAAATCATAGACTTTCACTTTGTTAGTAGGATCTATTGGCTGAAATGTATCAGCGGCCACAGCTTGATTTGTATTAGCCGCCAATAGTGCGATCGGCATTGCTACCATTGCACTTATCGTTTGTTGTGCCGTTATTTTCCTCATGCTATCCTCCTCCTATAAACTAAATTGTCCTTTGTTTTTCGACAACATATAATTACATTTTTGACGGTTCCCGGAAAGTTTGCTTCACCGAGGGTATCCGGTTAACGGTTCCCACTTCTCTTTACTACGTGAAAACTCTTAAACAGTCAGGTTTTCCGGTTAAGTAATTCCCGAACTTTTGTCAGTGTCAATCCCAGACTCAAAGCAAAGTGGGTGAGAAGTACGCGCGTGCGTAGCTATCCCGTAGGGAGATTAAGACTAAGAAATGGTCTAGTCTGCCCCAAGTAATGGTAAGGTGCTTAGGTTGCACCCTACAGATAGAGTGTGCGCGATCGCGAGCAGCCAGCAAAGTCGAGAGAGATATTACTTAGTCAACCCGTGTTCGAGAGCGAAGCGAACCAACTCTGTGCGACTGTTAGTACCCGTCTTGCTAAACAAACGGCTGACGTACTTTTCCACATTCCGCACGCTAGTTTCCAAGCGGCGGGCAATTTCTTTATTCATCAAACCTTGAGCTACCAAATCCAAAACACTTTGTTCTCGCGGAGTCAAATCTATTTTAATGGCTGAAGCACTTTGGACGATCGAACTCCGCCCGCTCAGCAAAGACTCAATTCTCGCCATTTGGCTTGCTAAAGCAGCAATATCAGGACTTTCAGCATTTTCGCCCGTCTCCTTAGCAGCCGCGCGCCGCGCCAGCAAATTGGTAACAATTGCCACCAATTCGTCGGGATCGAAAGGCTTAGAAAGATAAGCATCGCAGCCAGCTTGATAGCCTTGAATGCGATCGCCCGTCATGCCTTTCGCCGTCAAAAACACCACCGGCAAAGCCTTGTAGCGGGGATCTTCCCGCACTTGTTTTAGAAACTGATAACCGTCCACCTGCGGCATCATAATGTCTGAAATCACCAAATCAGGATTGGACTGCTGCAATAGTTCCCAGCCGTCGCGAGCATTACTGGCAACCTCAACCGTAAAATCGCTATCTTCCAAATAAGCTTGTACCGCTTCCCGCAAGCCCGGTTCGTCATCTACCAATAATAATCGTGCTGACATATTTGTTACCTTTTGCGCTTTACCATAATCGTAAGGTGCGCATTGCGCACCCTACAACTTTACCACTCTCTTTTAATTTAGCTGAATTTAACTATTATCATCGTTAGTAAGGTGCGCAGTGCGCACCCTACAATTTGTTAATATTATATAATAGTTGAAATCAAGCAGGAAATGAAAGTAGTTTTGAGGTGAATTTTGATTTATTAATGAACCAAAAATTGGGTTGAAATTTAACTCAAAACTCAAAACTATTCTCTTCCTGTAACCATTAAACTTTCGAGCGATCGGTCAAAATTTCATAGCCAGTGTCCGTCACCAACACAGTATGCTCGAACTGAGCCGACATAGCATTGTCAACCGTTACCGCAGTCCACTTGTCCGCAAGCGTCCGAGTGTACTTAGAACCCGCATTCAAAATCGGTTCGATCGCCAATGTCATACCCGATCGCAATTTCACGTTCGGCATTTCGCGGGTGCGGAAATTGAAAACCGACGGTTCCTCGTGCAAATTTCGCCCGACACCGTGGCCGGTAAACTCCTCAACGATGCTAAAACCGTTGCTTTTGACATGATCTTCGATCGCGCCAGCGAGATCCAACAAATAAGCTCCGGCCTTCACTTGTTCGATACCTTTATAGAGAGCTTCTTCGGCAACTCGGATTAATTTTGCCGATTCCGGTGTCACTTCCACAACTGCGATCGTGATGCAAGAATCGCCGTGAAAACCTTGATAATATGCCCCCGTATCTACTTTAAGAACATCTCCGGCCCGAATCACTTTTTTGCGGCTGGGGATGCCGTGAACAACTTCGTTATTAATGCTAGAGCAAATCGAGCCGGTGAAACCGTGATAGCCTTTAAAACTAGGCGTTGCACCCATCGAGCGGATGCGTTTTTCGGCATAGGCATCCAAGTCAGCAGTCGTCATTCCCGGCTGCACCATTTGGGAGATTTCTTTGAGTACCGTGGCGACAATTTTTGCCGCTTGCCGCATAATTTCGATTTCGCGTTCTGACTTAATTTCAATCCCTCGGCGCTGTTTTGTGACTTGGGGTGCTTGGGCTGGGCTAGAAAGCAGACTGCTAAAAATATTCATGTATTTGGAAATTAGGGAATTGGGAATTGGGCATCGGGCATCGGGAATTGGGAATTGCTGCACCCTGAGCGTAGTCGTTCGCTTCGATTTAAAGGGCTCAGTGCGACGCTTCGCTCAACCACCGAGGGTTTTTGCGAAAATACTTGTCACAGCTCACAGATTCGGCAAAAAACCCGGTTTCTTTGGTTATCCGTCCAGGACTGTTGAAGCAAAAAAACGGAAAATATCAGGCTTTTTGCAGCAAAACGGGTGTCTTGCTCGGAACTGTCGATCGATCGCCCTTTAACCTAGCTTAATATTTTTCTCAGAAATTCGCACAAAAAGCTGGACATAAGGCATTAGCCAACAGTCCACAGTCAACAGTTAACCGTCAACCGTCAACCGTCAACGAACTTACTTCCAGTTTTGCCACGAACTGTTAAAGATAGAAGTACCCGGAAATGCGATCGGATTTGCAGTTTGTTGCAACCGCAATTGCAATACTTCCAAATTCGGTTCGCGGGACGGCAATTCGTCCACCAATTCATAAGGTACAATCCCATTTTCTAGGGAAAAAGCAGCAGTAACTCCCGCCGCAGCACCGGCTGACCATTCAAAAGAATGCACTCGATAAGCCGCCGCCGCTGTGTGGCTGACAGCTATACTTTTGCCGGCTATTAACATATTGTCAATTTTCTGAGGAATCATTGCGCGCAGCGGAATTTGGAACGGATAAGCTTGGCCTTGACCTTTGCGAGTTCCTTCGCGTTCGGTGTTTCCCGGTGCTTCTGGGGGGCTGTTGGTCATGCAGGGGTGAAAGTCGATCGCGTAGTGACCGATACCAACACTGTCAGGATATATCGTAGCGCGCGATCGCAATTTTGTATCCTCTACAGATTGACTTCCCACCGCCAAAGCCGGCGCATTCAAACCGCCCACAGCCAGCCGCAAATTGCGGTACTCTTCCTCCGACAAATTCTGGCGGTAAAAATCAGCCTTAAAATCAGCCCGAGACATATCAACTTCCCAGATTGTAAACCCTTGACGATCGTTGAAACTCGGGCGACCAACAATCCGCCTTCCCTCCCGCATATAAGGATATTTAGAAAGTCCGTGAACCGTCCCCATAGGCGAATCCAACCCGCTCAAAAAACGATTATTGGGATAAGGCTTTTTAACATTATTTCCAAGCTGCGAATCAGTAGTTCCTGCTACCAACCAGTAGAAAAATCCCTTAGCATTTTCTTCGCCGCGCCGCAAAGTTTCCGTTCGCAAACCGCCCATCCATCCGCCCGGTTGCAGTTGACCGCTAGCTGCGAGTTGCGCGCGAGAATAAATTAAATTATCCTGCGCCGAACCCGGACGGTAATCATTGCCCCAAGTCCAGTTTTGCATCGAAATATCCCCAGGATAAATCGGGAATAGCTTCGGGTCAGAAGGGCGCGGTTCATCCGGTTTCATGCTCCTAATTTGGCGGTAGCTGAAAACGAGCGGAAAGCTCGCCAATCTTTGCAATTCGTAACTGTAATAAGGAGCGTATTGTTGATAGAAAGGCGGCAGTTGATGCTGCTGCGGTTCCTTCGTTGCCTCCATTGCAAAAGTGTAGGTAAAACCTTGAGTGCAGTAGGTGTCACCGTTTGGGCTGGCCGAAGAAGGTTCGAGAGGGGAACGCGGGTCAATTCCGAGGCGGTAGGGAACATCGGCAAGTGCGATTAATTCGCCTGTTTCAGTGGCATCTACAACATACCAATCTGCACCTCCCCTAGCCCCGGGGGAACTTGTGGAATTCCCCCCCCTTGGTAAGGGGGGGTTAGGGGGGGTTCCAGATGTTTTAGGAACAAACCGAATAATAGTTTTATTAAATCGCGCCGAATTTTCGTAGCGATAGGCATCTTCGATGGTTTGAGAAAGAGTTTCGCTGTTGATGGGTGGGGTGTTTGGGGCTGGTTTGTGCTGAATGGCGATCGCACTTTTAATTTGTTGTCCGCCCACCGCATTCGCAGCGACAGCCGGAGTAATTCCCAGTTCTTTAATCACAGTATTGGGAAACCATTTCAGCGTACCTTTACCTTTACCTGCCGCATCCTGCAACATATCAAACAAGATTTTGTGGCCGTTGTAGGGCATGAAACACGAATAGCTAACCCAACAGCCGCCGGGATTTAGCCGCCCGTAATTTTCCTCGATCCTGCGCCGCAATTCTAGGTAGCCGCGCGGGTAAAATAAGAGCGATCGCTGAGTATCTCTTTCATCGAGTGCAGAGGTTCCTTGAGCTGAGATTTGACCGCCTACCCAGTCAGTAATTTCAGTCAGGCAAACTGTGCGCCCCGCGAGCAAACCTTCGTAAGCAGCAGCCGCACCTGCGAGTCCGCCGCCTGCTACTAGAATGTCGCAAGTTTCCTCTTTGTCAGGATTGCCGCGAGGTGCAGCAAATACTGGCGAAATGCTGGCAATCGCGGAAATTATGCCGAGGCTGAGGCAAAATAGCGATCGACCTTTGAGCGAAAATAGATATAGTCGAAGTTTCATCGGAGATTTTGGAATTAATTTAGACATAGCGCGAAAAACACTCATCGCATCCAAATGTTTATTTTGCAGTATACTGGTATTTCGCGGTAAGGTCAGGGGAAACTTTTTTAGATAAGAGGTATTAATGCCAACGTCAACTATTAAACAGCCCGATCAACGTTATGCTTAATATCGTCAATTTTTTTAAGTCATTGATTCCTTTTGAGAGTTTAACAATTACCACAAGCTTAACTTTTTCGGAAGTTTTGCGCAGATTGGACGAAGTTGTCACTACTCCCAAACCTTTTAGAATAACTCTACCCTTCGGCCCGCCACCTGTCAAACCTTATGAAGGAATAATTTCTGGCAATACCTTCAAAATAAGTCGCATTATCACCGGCCGCAATTCATTTATCCCAATTATCAAAGGAAATATCCATTCTCAACCGTTCGGCTGTTCCATCAAAATTACGATGAATTTACATAAAATAGTCATGGCATTTATGATTCTTTGGCTGTGGACAACGGGCAGTATTGGAATGTTTGCTTTATTTGCTTGGTTAGTCGAACCCTCGGTGGGACCAATATTTTTACCGATCCTAGGAATGTTTGTTTTTGGCTGGCTTTTGTGCTTGATTCCGTTTAAAATTGAATCAAAATCAGCGATAAAATTTTTATCAATTTTGTTGACGTAAAGTAACTTTTTGCGGGATTTTGTGAGCTGTAAAATTTAAAATAATCCGCGTCAATCCGCGTTAATCTGCGGTTGAAAACTCTAAATTTATGCGTCAAAACCAACTCAAACGAAAAATCAAACAAGGCGAAACAGTCCTCGGTCTATTTATGAACTGCGCCTATCCGGCATTCACCGAAATCTGCGGCCACGCCGGATTCGACTTTGCGGTTATCGATATGGAACACGGCCCCCTGCACCCGCTTGCTGCTGAAGATTTGTGCCGCGCGGCCGACTGTACCGGAATTGCACCCATCATCCGCGTCCGCAAAAACGACGGGTCGCAAATTCAACGAGCTCTCGACATCGGCAGTGCAGGGGTTCAAGTACCTCAAATCGAAAGCAAACTCGATGCCGAAACGGCTGTCAAAAGCGCTAAATACAGTCCTCTGGGCGCGCGGGGCCTTTCCTTCGCTACGCGGGCGGGAGTTTACACGGCCGCAGGTACAAATATTACCGATCGACTCAACGAAGAATCCTTAGTTGTGATTCATGTCGAAGGCAAAGGCGGCATCGACAACCTCGCGGAAATTGTCACAGTGCCGCACGTTGACGTGATTTTTCTGGGGCCTTACGATCTGTCGCAGTCGATCGGCATTCCCGGCCAAATCCGCGATCCCCGAGTCATCGACATGATGCAGGAGGCCGTGCAAACCATCCGCAGTGCAGGCAAAGCGGCCGGTACTTTTGCCGAAAACCCCGAAATCGCCAAGCAGTGGATTGATGCTGGCGTTCAGTACGTCGCGCTTGGGGTGGATGTTGCCATTTTCCTGCGGGCCTGTCAGTCCCTGGTGAAATCGGTGCGGAATTAATAGCTATCTTTACGATATCTTTGCAATTTTTGTAATATTTTTTACGACACCTACAAAAAACCTGAGCTAGAGTAGAAGCATACACCTACTCAATGCAAAATTGGGGAAGGGAGCAAGGCTTCATGGGGGAAAATCTATGAAAACGGTATTAGAATCCATTCAATTGGACTATGCTTTCATGTTTACTTTTAAAAAAGTAAACTCGATTAAGTTGGAAGGATTCAAGCAATTTTTTGACGATATGCCGATCGACCCTTATGTCAAAGGTAAATACCGATCTCGGAGATTGTCGCGGTTTGCAGTCAACGGGAACGAGTTAGTTAAGTTACCTCACGGCTATCTCTTTCAAAGCAAAACATACAATCCCGTAGCGGGTGATATCAGGCGGGAATTTGCTGAATTGGACGATCAGCTAATCGCCCTCGATAACTTCAAACAGATGGTTTTTGCTTTTTTCGATTCCTGCAAAATTCACCCGGAAGCAGAAATCGGCATCCATCAAATTAGGACGACTTGTTCGCCGCACAATTTCGGCAACCCCGCACCAGAGGGAATTCACCAAGACGGTACTGATTTTATCGGCATCTTCTCAGTTGACAGAACTAATATTGTCGGCGGCGAAACACAGTTGTACTTGGCGAAAAAAGAAAAGCCCGTGTTTAATAAAATCCTGTATCCGGGGGAATTGCTGTTAGTTAATGACCACGAGTTTTTTCACTTTACGACGCCGATTAAACCGGAAGTGGAAGGGGTGGGGACGAGGGATGTCTTCGTGCTGACATCTCCGAGTTTGCTGTGCGATTGAGGATCTAATTTTGGAGACAAAACGGGGGTTTTTTGTAGACTAAAGCCCCTGCTTGGCTCCTATCTGTAGGTGGGTGCGCCAGAATCAGTTACGGAGGACGATCGAGAATTTGGTAGTAGTAGTAGAACACTTGAAAATCTGTACCAGAATAATTGAAATAACAGCTATAAAAATTATTCTATAGCAATTTTTGCAAGAGTCGTAAATTTTTGACCCCACCCCAACCCTCCCCTTGCTAAGGGGAGGGAGTAAGAAATTAACAAATGATTTAGGATTGCTCTATTTGCAAATTGCGAGTCACCAGACTCGGCTTTCGATCGTAAATAAAAAAGTGGCGAAATATTGCGGTCGAGTACGGCGTGAGGGAAATTGTCGAGTTCCATCTCAACAGTGCCGTTATTTAAATGCTGCGATCGCTGCCATACATTGACATATGTAGTAAATCGTACAGAAGTAGTGTTTCTAATATCTTAAACTTCAGCGGTATTTCGCATACGGGATTATGCACGCTACACAAGAACGATCGTGCAATTCTGCGTTTGTATTGCCTCGAAACTGCACCTTTAGTGAAACCGATCGCAAAGCCCTCGCGCCGTTTTAGTATCCGATCGCGTTTTCCCATGAAGTCTAGGACGATCGTTTGCCGCCAAGCTGCTATCTCAATTGAATTTCGGAGATCCAAACCATGAGCGCTGATTTAGAATTTCAAAAACCGATGCCACCAAAGCAATCATACACAGGTTGGCAAGCAGCACTGGCAGAGTTCTTCCAGTTTGATTTCTACAGAACCAATTTCAAAACAGAGACGATCGCGGGAATCACCACCTTCATGACGATGGGATATATCTTAGTCGTCAATCCGATTATTCTGTCAAACGCGATTTTTCTACAACAGCCCGGAGATTTGTTTTCGCAATTGGCTGTAGCAACCGCTGTGTCGTCGGCAATTGGAACCTTCTGCATGGCAATTTTAGCAAACTATCCCTTCGGACTCGCGCCTGGAATGGGAACGAATGCCTTTTTCGCTTTCTCAGTTGTCATCGGACTGAAAATCGATTGGCGGTTGGCGCTGTCGTGCGTGTTTGTTCAGGGGTTAATTTTTATGCTTCTGACGCTGACGGATGTACGCAAGTTATTGATCGCGGCAATTCCAAAGTCGCTCAAGCACGCAACCGCAGGCGGGATTGGCTTGTTTATTGCCTACATTGGTATGTCAGGAGATATTGCTAGCGGAGGAGCCGGATTGATTGTAGCAAATCCAGCCACAAAAACGGCGTTTGGCAGTTTAGCAGAACCGAACACGCTACTGGCTGTGGCGGGTTTAGCGATGACAGCCGGATTGGTGGTGCGGGGCGTCAGAGGTGCGTTAGTATTTGGAATTTTTGGAACTGCAATTTGGGCTTGGCTGTTCAAAGTTTCACCCCCACCTCAAGGATTTTTTGCGTTACCAGAACTGCCAAAAGACATTTTTGGTCAAGCATTTCTGGGAATTGCTAATCTGAACTCCGAGAATTTTATTGACTGGATTGCAGTGCTGTTTGTGTTTCTGTTTGTGGATATTTTTGACACCATCGGGACGTTAACGGGTGTGGGAATGCGGGCAGGTTATATCGGTCCGGATGGCGAGTTGCCGCGTGCCAATAAAGCACTGATGGCAGATGCTATTGGCAACACAATCAGTCCGATCTTCGGTACGTCGAGCGTGACGACTTATGTTGAATCAGTTGCAGGTGTTGCCGAAGGCGGTAGAACTGGATTTACTGCTTTAGTTATAGCTGGATTATTTGCGCTGTCGCTGTTTTTTATTCCGGTGTTTAAAGCGATTCCGGCTTTTGCAACGACGCCGACGCTGGTGATTGTGGGCGCGATGATGTTAGCCGAGCTCAAAGAAATTCCCTGGGATGATATGTCGGAAGTGATTCCAGCGTTTCTGACGATATTCCTGATTCCATTGACTTATTCGATCGCGGAAGGGTTGTCGATCGGATTTATTGCCTATCCGATTGTGAAAACCTGCCAAGGTAGAGCCAAGGAAGTGCCTGGGGGAACTTGGATCGTGGCGGGCATTTTCGTGATTCGGTTCATCTTTATGGCGCTGCGGTTTCATCCTTCAGCAGCCTGAGCCGGCATGGCGGCAAACTGCTAGGTTTGAATCACTTACATCAAGTTCGATCTCCCTGATATCTTGCAGCAATGTCAATAACGGGATTTTTCGTGGGGGAGGGCGGGTTTATTTAACGTATTTGCAACCCGAGCGGCTCTTGGCGAACCCGCCCCTACAGGTTATTGAGAATGGTGCAACATATCAGAAGTTTAATCAGCTTTGCTGTAGGCGAGTTCCCCCAGGATGTAGGTTGCCTCAACGGCTCGATCGTCCCCCATGATGATTAAACTAAAGGCACGATCGGCAATTTCTGCCAGCGTGGTTGCAGGTGCGGCAGAATTGCGAAATGCCTGGAGCGGTGTCGATCGCAAGTCCAGCACCACAAAATCTGCTTCTTTACCCACCTCGAAATTACCCAGGCGATCGTCAATACATAGCGCTCTAGCGCCGCCCAGCGTAGCCAGAAACAGTGCTTGAAATGCAGACAGAGAGTATTGTCTCAGTTGCGCGACTTTGTATGCTTCATTGGCCGTTTGCAGCATCGAAAGACTCGTTCCCGCACCAACATCTGTGGCCAGCCCTACTTTAACCGGAAAGTCTATCGACTTCGCTTGTTCAATATCAAACAACCCACTACCTAAGAACAAATTTGACGTGGGACAGAATGCGATCGTCGATTTTGCTTCAGACAGCCGTTGAAATTCTGTATTCGTCAGTTGTACGCCGTGTGCAAAGATCGATCGCTCTCCGACTAATCCAGCTCGATCGTACACATCGAGATAGCCTTTGCACTCGGGAAAAAGTTCTTTCACCCAAGCAACTTCATTAACGTTTTCTGATAGATGCGTGTGCAGATAAACATCACGATGCTCTTGCAACAGTTTACCTGCTAGCATCAGTTGTTCCGGGGTTGAAGTCGGTGCAAACCGAGGCGAAACCGCGTACAATAATCGTTGATTGCGATGCCATTTTTCAATCAGTTGTTTGCTATCTTGATACGACTCTTCGGCCGTATCGGTCAGATATTTCGGTGCATTGCGATCCATCATCACTTTCCCCGCAATCATCCGCAGATTTCGACGGCTCGCCGCCTCAAAAAAAGCATCGACTGAGGCCGAAAAAACCGCTGTTAAAACAACTGCCGTCGTGGTGCCGTTCCGCAATAGCTCATCAAGAAAAATAGCTGCAACCTGTGCGGCGTATTCTCTGTCTTTAAACTTCAACTCCGTGGGAAAAGTGTATTGATTCAACCAATCCAAAAGCTGTTTTCCGTAAGCAGCAATCATTCCAGTTTGGGAGAAATGCACGTGCATATCAATAAATCCCGGCATCAACAGCATTCCTGGGTATTCAGACGCAGGGATGTCTGAGAACTGCTCTTTCAGGCGATCGTAAGCTCCAAAAGCTTTAACAATTCCGTTTTCTACAACCAGCAGACCATCTGGAATATAGCGAACGCTCCCAGTTTCAGGAACATAAAAAGGATCTTCAACCAAGTCTAGAAAAGCACCGCGAAACGCTTTAATTGAGTTTTTAGATACAGATAAATCTTTGTTAATTGCCATGTGAAAATTTGTTTGTTTTGAAGATTTGCTTAGTTCTATTAAAATGATTGCTTGTAATGTCAGATTTGTAAGTTACATTTACTACCAAATTTTTTTAGACTAATCTAATCGCATTATTACTGCTTTAGCATTTATAAAATTGCATAGAACAGTCCTGGACGCACTTCGACAGAGAAACCGGGTTTTTTACCGAATATGCGGGTAAAAACGGAGTAGACGCGTAAAAAAACCCGGTTTCTGAGTCCCGGTGCGTCCAGGAGTAGCAGTATTAACCCACATTTGTATGGTGCGTCGCGATCGAGAAAATCGAGTAGATTTAGAAATTGTCTCGTTCATCGTCGTTTTCCGTGCAGTTATTGTTAATTGTACTGCGAAATTTTAGAGCAAGCTGATTTTAAATTTCAGCTAATATTAGCTAATATGGAAGAGCGATCGTAAAAGGTAAGTCAGATGGTTGTCGCAATTTCTAAAGCAGGATTCGGATAGGAGTGCGGGAGGTTTGGTTTTGGGAGGATGGTGTAATTTCGGTTTATTGTTTGCGTCCAACGGGATATGAGTTGGTTAGTAAGAGCAAACTGTTGCCGGAGTTGGATTTGCGATCGATCGAGTTTTATTCGCGGATGGCGGATCAATATGATGCGGTGAATGCTTTTATGCGATCGATGTAGAAGTTGAGAAGAGCAATTTAAAAAATTATGCTTTCCCCTCACATTTTGCCTTTGCGGAAGTTTGTTTCCATGCAGTTTCAGTTTTGGATTTCGGTAGTTTTGCAGCAGCAATTTGGGCAAAAAGTAGTCACGTAGTTCACGTCAACTCACCGTGACTCCAACATTTCCTCAACTGTCAAACCAATATCAATTGCAATCCGCTGAAGCAATCTAGGTGATATATCACGCCCTTTATGAAAAGGAACAGTAGTTCCTCGCCCATCTTGGTGACGGAACTGCTTATGTGAGCCTTTTTGACGCACCTCTACAAAGTCAAGGTTCTCTAGTATGCGGACTATTTCCTGTGGTTTCAGAACTGGGATATTGCTCATGTTTATCGGATCACAATCTGTTGTGTACCTATAAACTCAGTCTGAATGACGAGAGTATCATCTTCGAGGAGCATCTCAATTACTTCACGCAGATTATCGTGTAACTCATCCAAGGTTTCTCCCTGGGAATGCGCCCCAGGAAATCCAGGAATATAACCAACGTAAAGCTTGGTATCAGAATCTTTTTCGATAATAGCGGTAAATGTTTTCATAAGATTCGCTTTCTATTCGTTAAATGTAACAAATGTAATCTCTTATAGATTATATAATATTTCACCTGTACTGAATGTATGCTTTGAA
Organism: Cyanobacteria bacterium SOY_34_metabat_3; assembly: GCA_031399265.1. Lineage (GTDB taxonomy): Bacteria > Cyanobacteriota > Cyanobacteriia > Cyanobacteriales > Microcoleaceae > Microcoleus. The sequence continues at coordinate 54,951 of JANNOR010000162.1, forward strand.
TACGGGATTGAGAAAAAACTTCGATCGCCCTCCTACTAACACTTTTTCCACTAAGCCACGCCGCGCTAAAGATTGTATTGCTTGCCAAAATTCTGATTTGGATAATTGACTGTCGGCAGATTGTAAGGAATAACCAGTATTAGTAGAGTACATCACCTTTAGATAAATTTTCGATCGAACAGATAGATTTGAGCAGGTGACACACTCTACTAAGTAAAACTAACGTCGATAGAGAGTGCCATCAGGCATTTTTGCCCCATTGAGATTTGCTTGTCTCAAGTCTGCACCACTCAGGTTAGCTTGCTGTAGGTTGCTACCGATAAAGTTTGCTTTCTGTAAGTCAACCCCACTTAAGTCTACTGCACTCAACCTGTTTGCTAGTAAATTTAGTAAATCTTGACTATTTAGCGTGGAACTCCGCCATAAAGCGCTGTTATTTAGGTGTAGCTGAATTAACCCTAGTAATTCTTCCTTACTAAGATTCACTTTATTAGGATCGCTTTTGATTAAGTTAATTAAATCATGTTGATTTAGCTTAGAGCTGACAAGATTCTGTACGTCTTGCTGGCTTAAGTTAACTTTATTCCAGTCTAGCCCGCTGAAATCCAAGTTACTAGGGTCAGCTTTGATGAAATTGACTAAATCTTGCTTGGTCAAGTTAGCTGTGGCTATCTTGAGGGAATCTTCCTTACTCAATCTAATTTTACTCCAGTCAAATCCCTGGAAATCTAAGTTGCCAGGGTTTTTAACTTTGCTGATTTTGACTTCACTCAAGTCAGCACCTGTTAAGTCTACGCCAGTCAAATTTGCACCACTTAAATCGGATCTTCTCAAATCCGCATTATGCAGGTTAACACCTTGTAGATTCTTACCACTAAGGTTAGCACCTGGTTTGATTTCAGTTTCAGCGGCAACTGCATTGCTTGTAGAGTCACAAGTTCCTTTTCCGAAAACTAAAAAGCAATCAGTTTTTTTAGTTACATTAGGTTGAGTTCCTTCTGCTCGGACTTTTTCAGGGTGCATCAAGAGGATTCCCAGACAGCAAAATATGACAATTAAAAAGTTGCTCGTCAACTTTTTAACAATTGTAATTTTAGGTAGCATGGTATTTTTATCCCTACACATGGTTTGACACAGATTAAGACAGATTTTCTGATACATGAACTCTATTATACTTGGAATCAAGATTACTAGCTGATTACTCGCAATTTTGGAAATTGGGTTCGCACCTCACCAATCATTTTTATTCCGTCTGTTGTACCACAGTATTTAATTGCTGGCGCTGTGCAATCTGAATTAACATCCTCAATGCCTCATTCACTGCTGCATCATTGGGAAAAGCTTGGGCAACATCTGCATCTAAAAGCACTAAGTTTGTCCCGGCACGACATTGTTCAACATATTTGCCAACAACTCCTTCCATTGCGATTGATCGCTCTACCTCCTCACTGGCTGAAATCCCTGCACAAAAGTTATCCAGCGTGGTACTTTATCACCTGTAATATTTAGGATAGGAATGTTGAGACTTCTGACATCGGGGCGACCGATTTCACCAGCCGAAAAAGTAATATTCGTAGGTTCTGATTTACCTAAACCATAGGCACTAACTATTTGATTAGCAAGTCGGCAGGTTATTGCAAAACTTCCCATATTAATCGTGCCACCTCCAGCCTCGTAATTCCATGTAATACCGGGTGTTAAAGTCCCCTCCTGACACATAAAGTGAGTGACTTCAAACATTTTAGCAATGTGAACATCATATCGCCTTAAGCGTCCTCCATATGCCGATGCTCTGGTATCGCTTTCTGGTACTACAATCGATCCAAATCCTTCGTCAAAACCAAGCTTCATCGGTAGTGCTGTCGAACTTGTGAGCGGTTGACTCGCTTGAGGTTGTACGCGGGTTGGTGACATCTGTATTGGTTTGACAAATTGACTATTAGCGCGAATAAAACAACCTTGCGCCGCACCAGCAGTGTAGTTTTTTCCTACAAAAAGCCAAGGTAAACCCCTGGTATCCCGGAAAGTAACACCAGCATTTCCAGGAAAGCTTTCAAAACTCTGTCCCTGTTTTAAAACACCAATTACAGACCAATTAAAAACATCAAATGGAGTGCGGTTGTCAATACGCATAAATTCTTCAAAAGAAGAATTCATGCGACAATTTAACCCCTTTGGGTCTGGGTCTACTACTTGCCAATAAGTATGAGAAGCTCTTCCTATATAATCTCCTTGATTATTAGGACTTGGGAGAGGAGCAGTAGAACCCAGTTTAGCTGTTCCTAATACCATAAGAGTTGCAAGAGTAATAGTTTTTAATTCTTTTAACATGGTATCACTTTTTAAACACTACATCTATTGGTAATCAAATTGCGATCGCACTTTTTCAAAAACCTCAAGGCTACTTCATGGGATGAAAAGCCTACTTACACCCATATAGCCATTAATACCGAGTACAATCTCTATTAGACTCTCAACACAACGTTCTCGATATTCCCAATCATTCAGTAATCTATCAGCGTTTCCAATCGTAATCACAGGTAATGAATTAGGAGTATTTTCTTCGCGCATTACTTGTTCTAAAGAATCCTTGCCTTTCATACTGCGATTAGCTGTCAGCAAAATCATCTGATTTTCTTGAGCAAGTCGCCAAACTACCCTGTCATCGCTATCAATGGGTAATTCCATTTGTGCAAAGGTGACAAAACGAATTGGGATGATATCAAGCCAACCTTGATTAGCAATAGAGCCAAAGAAAATTATCGCGTGTCCGTTGAGATTATGATCTATCAAAAAAATCATGCTTTAGCCTCACGTTTTGCCTTAGCCACTCGAAGCTTTTCCCAAGCAGCTTCGGTTCCAGGTTTTGGTGGCTGGGCGGCAATTTGAGCAATCAGATCGCGATTTTTTTCTTCGTAGTACAGCCGAAGTTCCTCAGCTTCCTTAAGAACCATTTGATACTCTGCTTCAACATCAGCGCGATTTGCCTCAATATAAGCTAAAGCTGCGTTAATTTGTGCCTCTGTCAGATCAAACAATCCCCTAATAAACTTAGGCGGATATTGAGCCGTCACATAGTCCATGATGTCGTAGATAGTGATGCGCGTACCTGCGATGGACAGTCCTCTTTCTGTACGGATGATTGCTGTTTGTTCGTTTGATATGGTTGTCATGGCTATAACCTCCTTGAAGTTATTTTTATATTATACCAACTCTCAAAAGTCTTGCAACAATTATTAGTGTTGGGTTTATTTCCTGTTTTAGTAACGCGATCCAAAATCCAAGAAACCGGGTTTCTGCGATAATTTACGCATCCCCACCGAAATTTAGGAAGGAACCCGGTTTCTGACTCCCCACAAATCGCCCATAATTCAACTAAACCAAGCTAGCCACAGCGGAAGCATCAACAACAACCCCACAGAAGTTATGGCAATGCTGCAAGCTAACAAATCGCGATCGAGCTCATAGACTTCTGCTAAAATCAGCACCGAAAGCGCTGTGGGAATTCCCGACATCAACACCAGCACAATTCTCGGATCGCCGCTCAATCCGAAATAACTAGCGCCCAATCCAATCAGCACGGGGACAATTACAACTTTTAGTAACGACGGGATCAAGGCTAGTTCAAAACTTTGCCATTGTTTAATAGACCTCAGACGAATGCCAACCAGCAGCAAAGCACTCGCAATTACCACCCAAACTGCTGCCTGAAATCCTGATTCTACTGTCTCTGGTAACGGGATATTTCTGGTAAAAAAACCAATCATAAATGCCCACAAAGCGGGAACTGTCACCACGTCTTTGAGCTGAGTCCACCATTGATTTTTTTTCCCGGAATTGCCGAAATAGCTCGCAATAAATACACCGAAACCGTAGGTTCCGATAACATTATTGGTGACGCTGTACAAGACGGCCCAGTTGTTGTTGTCGGTGCTGATGATGGCGGGAGTGATTGCTAATCCGACAAATCCTGTATTTCCTAACATTGCAGCCAGGATAAAACTGCCTTTGCTCGATCGCGTCAGCGAGCTAAAATTTAACAATAGTGAATTGACAAGAGAGTTTTTGCCCTGAAAATACGGCTTTGCGAGGTGGCGGGCGCTTAGCTGCTGCAAAAACTCCCAAGTCAACCAAGCCAAACCCGTACTCAGAAATAACACGAAAATGGCGATCGCCGGTGTGAATCCCACAGCACCCGAAAATTCGCTGTGACGCGCTAAAACTAGAATTTGCAGCGGTATTCCAACCCAATAAAGAAAGAGGCTCAGCAGCTTCGGAAAATTAACTGGGATGAACTGAAATAACAGTAATCCTAAGCCTGTCCAGATTACCAGAGGCGTATAAGCGTGAAATAAGGTTTCAATCATAAAAATTAACTTGACAATTGGAAATGTCTTTACTTATTAATAGTAAAGCTAAAACTCCTTCTAGAATTTCGTTTTTTTTACCAATTTGTGTTCAAATTATCTTGCTTTTTTTCAGCTAATGTGCAGGGCGTTCTGGGCGATCGCATGGAACCGCAATATGTTTGATAGTCTACGGTTTTTTCTGAATGATTTAACCTTTCTAGAACACAGAGAACACAGAGAAAGAGAAGATAGAGATGAATAATTTCGATGTCAACGGATTTGATATTAATTCAATTTCAAAGCGTTAACAGGTACATCATCCCAAGCACTAACAGTCCGCAATGTAGCAACCCAGCCCTGTTGTTTTTGTTCTGCGCTCAAATTCTGCTCGAAAGACTCGTGGCATTCCTTAGCTTGAGTCTCATCGACACAAGCAATGCAAGCATACAGAATACCTGACGGATCGATTTGCTCGTTTACCCAAATAATCACAATCTCTTCTCCCAATAAAACCCAACTATCATCTAAATTTTCCTATATTTTTGGCAACGATCTACAATTACTTTGAGGCCAAACTCGCCAAAGATTCGCCCGCAACCCGACAAATCCGCCAATCGGGCATCACATCAGCACCGATTCCTTTGTAGAATCCGATCGCCAATTCATTCCAATCGAGCACGCTCCATTCCAAACGCCCGCAGCCCCTGGATACCGCCAACTGCGCCAAATAAACTATCAGAGACTTGCCAATTCCCCGCCCTCGATACTCAGGAAGCACAAACAAATCTTCGAGATAAATTCCCGGCTGAGTCAAAAAAGTAGAATAGTTGTGAAAAAATAGCGCCCAGCCCACAACCCGACCCTCGCACTCTGCTAAAATCGCTTCAGCAAAAGGTCGATCGCCAAACAAATCACGCTCCAAATCCGCAGCACTCCCAGTCACAGCATCAGATAACTTTTCGTACTCAGCCAAAGCTTTAATCAAATCAAACAGCACAGGCACGTCGGCGCGGGTAGCTGGACGCAAAATCACCTCAGAGGACATAAACACAGCAGTAAATGACAATCAAATATTAAAATACCATTATTTCTCAGTCCGCAGAGGCGGACTTTGTTTGCCTAGGGGAAATCCCCGTGGTTTCCGCTTATTTCAGCCAGCCCTTCAATCGTTCAGTAACTTGAGGCCGCCGCAGTTTCCGCATTGCCTTATTTTGAATTTGACGGACTCGTTCGCGGGACAAATTGAACAAACTGCTGACCTCTTCTAAAGTGTAAGGTTCGCCGGTTATCAAACCGTAACGCATCGCCACAATCTCTTTTTCCCGCTCAGTCAAAATATTGTCCAACACCTCCAAAATATCTTGGCGCATCATCATCTCATTCATCTGAGATTCGGGAGATTGCGTCACATTATCTTCCAGAACATCCAAAAGTTCCGAACTTTCTTCCGAACCGATACGGTGGTTGAGAGACAAAGATTGGCGGCGCACTTGCTGGAGATAGCGAAGTTGTTCCGAAGAAACTTCCATATCTTTTGCAAGTTCAGCTTCAGTGGGATTTCGTTGGAGCGATCGCCTCAAATCCCGATAAACTCTTTTTAGCTTATTTAATTGTTCGACAATGTGAACCGGCAAGCGAATCGTCCGTCCTTGATTGGCAATTGTCCGCGTAATTCCTTGTCGAATCCACCAATAAGCATAGGTAGAAAACTTGTAACCCTTTTCTGGATCGAACTTTTCCGAGGCTCGATTCAAACCCAAAGCTCCTTCCTGAATTAAATCGAGAAAAGGCACGCCCCGATTAAGATAGCGTTTGGCGATGGAAACCACCAACCGCAAATTCGAGCTGATCATTTTCCGTTTCGCCGACTGACACTGATACCGGAAGTTTTTCAGTTGAGTTTCGCTCAAACCCATAGCTGCGGCTAGTTCAGCTTTTGTGGGAACTCTTGCCAATTCCTGGTTTAAAGTCTTTTCAAGTGCTTCGAGGGCTACCAATTCTTGAACGCGGCGCGCTAACTCTACCTCTTCGCTAGCACTCAGCAGAGGATAGCGAGCCATTTCCTTGAACAAAGCTCCCACGGGATCGTCGGCAGACCAATTGTTGTATGCTGACGATCGAGTTGAAATCGGACGATCGATCTCGATGTCCTCATCTGCTGCGATCGCGAGTGAGGCTTCCGGTGCCACCGCAAAACTGCCTAGGTCAGATTCTGCCATATAGTGCTTGGTGTCCGTGGGATGATTTGAAAAGTATCCCTTCACTGTAACCAATTTATTGCTAATTGAAAGACCCGCAGACAGATTATTCCTGTGGGTTTTTTGATTTTAGATTTTAGATTTTGACAATACTGCACAGTTCTTTAAAAAGCTCTCGGATACACCGGGCGATTACCCGTTGGCGAGCTAACTTAACAGGAGTGCCGCCTTTTTTCCGTCGCCTCAAATTTTCCGCCGGGGACAGAAGCTCGGCGTCTTGCCCTTGTCCGTAAGTAAATTGCAGCGGCGGATTATTTCGCAAAACTTCTAAGCGCGTAAAACACCACTGCCAGAGGGCTTTCCTGCAGAGCGCGCTACCTGACTGTTTACCCTTTTTTTTCTGGCCGCTGTCTTCCCGCACCACCCCCATGCCGACGGCTCGCATGAAACGGCGCTCTGAAAGTTTGAGTTTAGATTCTTTCCCGGTCTGGCGGTTTTTGCGAATTTTGACTTCTGGCTGATCGTCTTTGAGGAAATCTTCGATCGGGTAAATTGCTCCGAGCAAGTAACCCTGAAGCTGATAACCAAACCCAAATTTTGTAAAAATCTGGCGATATTCCGTGAACTGCAAACTGTCGATCAGTTGAACCAATTGCTTTTTGAGCTTAAAGATTTCTTCTTCAATTTCGCAGTATTGCTTGGCGGCCCACCGAGTTTGTTCTTCTATGCCAGAGCCGATCGTTCTCTCCAAAACGCGATCGTACTTTTTTGAGTTTCGCCGGCCGGCCAGCCACCCCCACAGCAGCGGCGGCAATTCCTCTTGCAGTTTTGCCGATCGCACTAAAGCCACCTCTGGACACTGCCACGCCAGCTCTTGCCTCATTCTGTTTACGATCGGAACTTGCAATCGGTTGAGGTGTTCGAGCCGCAGGCAAATATGCTTAACCCGAATGACCAGGGGGTCACGGATTTTAAGGTAATCCTTGTCTGACTTGTCAAAGTACCAGCAGGCGATCGCAAAAGCATCTATATCGTCAGTTTTGGCGCCGCTCTTGCCTTCTTTACCCATCAGCTCCGCCCTGTAATTTGGTAGCTTGCTATTGGATATCATCCGCACCTCGCAGCCCCAGTCGCCGAGTTTGTTTATCCACAGTCGGGCGTAGTTTATCCCGGTCGGTTCGCAGACGGCTACGACTTTATCAGCTTTAAAGCTTTCGATCTTGAGCTTAAGTTTATTCAAATTTTCAATGTTCGAGTGAAACACTTCGATGTCGGCGCCGAAGTAGTCATCACGGGGGTTGCTGGGTTTTTCCAGCATAAAGCACGCGGCAATTGATGACCGAGAAACGTCAATGCCGACTATTAAATATTTCATCTAGTTTAGGGAGAAAAACACTTGAAAGGACAGGAGAGCCTACGAATCTCCCAAAAGCAAATTAATGCTTACTTCACTGATTAAGGCTCGTTTATTTGTCCGGTTTGATGCGGGCTGGCGCTTACGAAGGGATGATAGCATCTAAGCTAATTTCACTTTTAAAGCGCCACTCGTCTTGCGACTCATCCCGCGACTCCCCCCTTTAAAAGGGGAGTTTCGGCCGCTGGAGTCACAGCGGCACTCATCAGGCGGCGGAAATAAAATTAATCGAAACAAGTGCTATGTATGTGTACAGCGTGTCAGGATTCTTTAGTCTGGCAGTAAGTTGTTCTCTGCCGAGTTTATGAATTCTGAGCAAGTCATTTGCAATGTTTACTGTCTCTGCTAGCAAACAGTCGCGGGGACGGTCTACACCGAGCAAACCCCGCGCTTTAGCTTCTTTCACGATGATGAAAGATTGGTTGATTTTGGCTTCGCTAAAATCGTCTTTCAGTAAGTTTTTGCAGTCAGCGATTAACTGACTAACAAGTCGATCACTTTTGGATGCGCTCATATGCTATGAAGGTATAGGTACGGTAGAGCTGATTATTCTGCGGGTAGGAACGGTTGATGTGGTTTCAATCGTTCCTATTTTTATGAATTAGATTATCGATTTAATCAAGTTCAATTCGATAGACCGTATGGTTTGGTTTTCTACCCCAAACTTCCAATAACTCTTCAATCGCTGCGTTTACTTGACCACTTGTAATGGTTTCGGCAGTCAGCTTTGCTGACTCAGAGAGTTCGCTGGCAACTTGCTGAGGAGTTTTGTTGTAAATCGTAGCTAAGGCTTCGATCGCAATAGAAGACGTGAGAGCCGTCGAGAAAATAATTTGCTTTTGTTCGATCGGCAAATCCATCATGCTAATAGGGGTAGGAGAATCTAGCTGACTGTCGTCGGCGATTATCCGAATTGAATTGAGATTAAGTTCGCAACTGTCGGCACCGCTGTCTAACACTTCTGATAGTTCCTCTAGCTCGCGATAATTACCTTGGCTCCTGAGAATCAAATCAGCAATTTGCACGTCTAGAGCAACGATTTCCGCTTTAATTTCAGGACGAAAAGGGGGCAAGTCGGAATGCCTGTAAGTGAAAGTATTGTGCATGGTTTTAAAAGTAGCTAACTAGGATGAGTCCGACACTTTGTCGGATCTATTCGGTGTGATAGCTTTTTGATAGCTTTTTGATAGCTTCTTAATGGCAAATCCGCTAGCAGCAGGCTTAACTTTGGCGAAGGCTTCCGCCCGATCGCAAATTTCCTCTTTTTCAGCCGTCAATTCCGTTCCTTCTTCTTCGGGCGGTTCTTCGTCGGGCGGTAGTTCGCCACCAATTAGCATTTCAAGATACTTGGAAGTTGCCATCCCCGCTGCTGCTGCTTTCTGTTTCAGCAGTTCGTACGCTTTGCCACCGATGCGAACTTGCTTAGTTCTGTCCTCTGGGTTCTCGTCAAGGGTTTCTTGGATTTTGGCGGCAGTGATTAGCTGAGCTGGGAAGCCGTCGAGAACGCCTTGCCATTTATCCTCCAACTCGCGATTGCCTCCAGCATCGACTTTTGCAAACTTGAGAAGCGGCAACGCTTGCGCTACCGAGGTAGGAAGAATCTTGAATTTGGATTTGATAAGTTCCAAACAAATCTTGGCCGCTTGAATGATTTTCTGGCAGTAAAAGTGCGATCGCCCTAATGCGTTGTTGCAGTAGTCGGCGAAGTCCTTATACTGCCGTTTATACAAGCGGTTACGGCGCACGGCATCGAGCATTACGCCTTGTCGCACGTAGTCAAGGAATGAGCGCTTGATACGCTGCGTGAGAATTGAGATATCGTTGTGCGGCACTTCGCCGAGAATCTCAGATTCAAAGTCGAGGATCGGTTGATATTCACTGTCTGGAGGTTCCCAGAAGATGTCATTAAAATCGGCGGTTATTTCCATGACTAAAACTCAGACGAGTAGTGCGCAATCTCAACATCCGGAACCGAGCAATCTTGAAATAATAACTGTTTATCGAACGTCAGCCGATGTGCTGTGGGGTCAATTCCTAGGCTTTGTAGAAAGAACTTCAAGCTTTCATAATGTGCGGTGGCTGTCTCAATATTCTCGGTAAGTTTTCTCAATGTAAAAGCTTTTTCCTCAATTTGTTGCTCTAAATTGCTGACATTCTCGGCTAACCGAGTTTCAGCGTTAATCTCCTGGATTAATTTGTCAATCTCACATTTCAAAGATTGATAGCCATCCGAAAGGTTGTCTACATCGCTGCTAACTTCGATTCGTCCGTCTTTTTCCAAGTTTTTCCATTCGTTTCTCCGATAAACCGGGATAGATATTTTGAGAAAAGTTATTGTTTTGATTCCTTTTGGTAATTGGTAATGAGGTAAAAAAGCGATCGCCTAACGTCACTCTTGACGATCGCGCTGTTCGGATAATGGGAGATAAAGTTCAAAGCTTTATGCAAGTGGCCTGCTACATCGCATCACCTCCTGGGGGCGCGCGCCCGCTCAAAAGTGTTGCGCTGCGGGCGAATTTTTTGCCGTTTGTGCGTAGCTTGCGGGGCGGAACGCCATCGCCCTTCGCGACAACCATCGGCGGAAAACTGGGAGGTTTAGGCTTGGGCAACCGCGCTCCGACACCAGCGGTCGGAGGTTCATCTTTGCCGTTCGGGCGATCGCACCAGGCGTCAAAAACAGGAATAAGGAATTTGGAAGTTCCAGCACTTGCAACCGACACCGGGGAAATTTCCAATGTGTAGGAAACCGTTTCGTTTGTTTCGTTTGTTTCAGCGGGTTCGTACCATTCGAGCGGGCACGGGGCCCACTCACACATCGATGTCAGGGATATCTCAAGCGGTTCAAACTGTTCGGAGTCATCGTCAGTCCGCTCGCACCAAGCATCATAAGCAGCCCAAAAAGCAAGCATACCTTCAAAATCATCAGGGTCTGGCGGCTCGTCCGTTGATTCCACCTCAAAGTCGAGCAGGCTCAGTTGCCCAGTGACATCGGCCTGAAAGTGGAAAATCTGGGACTGTGGCGGGGAATAGCGAGCCAAGAAGTTATCGGAAAAAGTGCAGCCTGTCAAGATCGGATTCCGATCGTCGGCTTCAGCATCGAGGAAATTTTTGGCCGCAGAGCCGATCGCACTTTGGCTCAATTTTGGCTCACTTTCGAGTCTTCCCCGACCGCTGTCGCCACGGTTCGGAGGTTGATCGACTTCAGTAAAATTTTCAATCGGGCGATCGACACCGGGGGAAGTTTCGGCCGCTTGTGCGATCAGCTTAACGGACACTTTAGGGCAAACGATGCGGCCAAACTTGGATTCGATCGGCTCGGAAGCTTGAACTTCGATCGCGCTAGCAACTTCAGGACTAACAAAGCCATATCCAACACAGAAAGGGCATTCAACAACCAACCAAGGTTGAGACTCGTGAGTTACAAACTCGTCACCGCCGCATAAAGGACATTCAACAAGCTCTTCTTGACAAGATTCGATCGCACTTTCGAGTCTTCCCCGGCCGCTGTCGCCACGGTTCGGAGGTTGATCGACTTCAGTAAAATTTTCAATCGGGCGATCGACACCAGGGGAAGTTTCGGCCGCTTGTGCGATCGGCTCGGCGGCTTCAGATTGGATCGGGCCTGGGTAATTCTTAGGTCTGGTGTAATTGCAATGCAGGCAGCGAATCACCTTCCTGTTGAGCATTTCTAAGTATTCCGGATCTGTAAACAGTGAGTGAATAGCACCGCAACCCGGACACTCAAGCGCTTCTGGAGGAGATTCGATCGGCTCGGAGACCGATTCGACTTCGGCAGCGGGGGAAACTTCCAGCAGTTGCAGCAGCGGGGGATTAACGCCGACTAGCGCATCAATCCAGTTTTGGCGGCGCCGTTTATCGCCCGCTGGGAGCACGTTAAGTTGCCAGCCGATTTCCTTCAATTCGTTTAAATTCTTGTCCCGTAACTCTTCTAGGGTGTACATAGTTTGGGGAAAGGGCAAGTGAGAAGCTTGCCCGATTACTTTGGGGTATGCTCTGCAATTGCACGTGCAGAAGTATGATTCTATGTTTGCACGTGCTAAAATAATTGTCAACAGTAGCACGTGCAATAATTGAGGGAAGTTTTAATATGGCTAAAAACTATGGGAAATCAGGGAAAGAAGACAATAAACGCCACAGTTCGCTTGGAAGAGGAGGATTGGGAAGCACTGGAGGACAAAGCGAAAGCAATGGGGATGAAATCAAGGACGGAGTTGTTCCGGGAGATTGCGCGGGGCTACATAGAGACCCGCAAAGCTCTATCCACAGAGGAAAAGCAAGTTTTGGGAAAATCTTAAGCCAGTTGAGAGAATTGCAGAGTTCTCACCTGGCATACGTTGAGTCTCATGAAGAAAGGCTTCAGGTAAGACTAAAGGCTGCACAAGACCATCACCGTAGTGTGATGGAACAAATGAAGCAACTTGAACAAGAAATCCTTTGTCTTTTGGGGGAAACAGTTTAGGCCTCAAAAAGCCAGCACTCCTTATCGGGTGCTGGTTTTTGCGTTACTAATGACTAATAACTAATAACTAATGACTAAAGGGCGATCGCACTTATGAACAAAGGAGAACTGGTGGAACTTATGGCCACCAAGGCCGACACCACCCAAAAAGCAGCAACCGCTCTGCTAAACGCCCTCATTGATTCCATCACCCAAACGGTTGCCAGCGGCGAAAAAGTAACGTTAGTGGGGTTTGGTACTTTCGACTCCCGGGAACGAAAAGCCCGTGAAGGTCGCAACCCTAAAACCGGCGAAACAATTCAAATCCCCGCTGCTGTAGTCGCAACCTTCTCGCCTGGGAAAGAGTTTAGAGAGGCTGTTTCATTAACGGCTGCTACAGATAAATAAGGTTCCGTAGAGACTGCATTTATCTGTAGCAGTACAAACTGGCGACACCTGCAAAAGTGGTGCGGCAGTCGGGAGAGACCGGCACTTTTACCAATTACCAAAACAAGGACGTTAAACATGAACGAACAACAGACTCAGATAGTATTCAGTGGCATGATCGGCTTGATGAGAAAAATGGCCGCAGCTCTAGCCAACCATGAGACCCGGATGAACGCATTAGAGGATGATGAGAATCAAGAAAACTTAGCCGCATTTCTTGAATTCATGCCGCTGGTTGACGCTCTGTCCACTCAAGTTAACGGCACACCGCCAGAACCAATGGTCTAGTTAGTCGATCCAGTGCGATCGCAAGTTTTGCACTAAAGCACTATTTCTAAAGCGCGATCAGCTTTTGAATCTCAATTTCGGAGAAAAAAGCCGATCGCTCTTAAGGGCGATCGGCTGCTAGACAAATACTAGACAAATAAAACCTATGACTCTGACATCGGAACAAAGCCTAGCTCGGATGTGGGCAGCGGCGGATCAATTTTACACAGCAGCGGCTAACACCGATTGCCACGCCTTTATTGAGTTCACAGGCTTACTGCGGGAATACTGCAAAATCTGCGAAAATAATTTGAAGCGAGGTGTTGACTTCCGCGAATTCAACGGGCATCGCTCACAGCAGATGAAGTTACAGCCATACGAAATTAACTATTTCAATGAGAAGCTAAATTGCATATTTCAAGGTCTGGTCAAAGTTGAAGGAGCTACCAGTGATGACTAGCGGCGCTCAACTTTCACTCTTTGACACGGCTGCTGTGATTGAGACAATTTACAAAATTGGCGACTTTGTGAAACTGCGGCGAAAGTCCGCTCACGCGGCTTGCCTCAAAAAAGGAGATATTATTCAAATACAAGCTGTTCATCCCAGCGATGGAAGCTGCAAATTTTGGAATGAGCGAACTGAATCTTGGGGCTATGTCTATCCTGATGATTTCACCTTGGTGCCGCCCCCCAAAATTGATTCTGTATCACCAATCTCTACATTTGCTGATACAGAATACACTGCCGAGGTTGCTGATATTGATTCTGTATCAAAAGCAATTTCTACTTACCGGCCTCGCGGCACGGCCCGCAGCGGCGAATATTTCAGATTTTCTTACCGCGACGGTTCCCGAATGCGGCACATTCATATTCGTGGCGGCAACACCGATTCACCTGTAGCGCAGGCAAAAGTGCAGGAAGTGCGATCGCTTTTGGCGGCCGGCGTGCCTCCGACACAGATTGCGGGCACATTGTCACGAGAATTCGATTCAGGATTAAACATGATCAATAACAATCGTAATGGGTGCCCCAAATATCCCACTACTTTGAGCGGCTGTGCCTAGGCGAATACGAACCTGACCATTGCCAATATCAACAGAGTAGTTCGTGTTGCCCGTAATGTACGAAGTCCCTCCAGGCAGATGCCTGGTTTCGCTGATAGTCTGAGCATTTGTTATCGCGAACGCGGAAAAAGCTCTTATATTGCTATCTTGTAATCCATGTGAAACAAAGGTTGTCCCGTTTGCTGCCGTCGGGCAATTGCTTGTAATAATTGCCCGCTTGAATTGCGGATATCGCGCATCTCCTTCAAATTGCACCAAGTATTGAGCGTGCGGGTCTGCCGCCGCTGTGTGCGCGTTGATTGCCGCAGTTACTTCGGAGTCGCGGGCGATCGCAGCGGGGATGTCTGCATCGACAATGCTTCTAGAATTTAAATTAGTTAATTCGCCCATTAAGTGACACTGCCTTCGGATACTTGAAGCGATGCCGTACCCGATGCCGTAATTACACTAATAGCGCCCAAATACCGAGCGCCTGAAAAGTCTTCCTTCCAGTAGAACCCAGCGGGAATTTGCACGTCATAAAGTGCGGGAGTTACGGCAGCTCCTTCTCGCAGAAACACCGTTGCTGGCCCTGCATTGTAAATACTGTAATTTGCCCGATTAGCATTAGCAGCTAGCGCCACGCCCACAGTCGAGGTAGCCGATACAGTAGCAGTAGTCTTAGCCCCACGTACATCCTCAGCAATATTTACGCTTGCTGTCGGGTTTAGGTTAAAAAGCATAGTTTGTAGATTTTGATTTTTACTTAAAAGTTTTCAATTGCATTTCTAAGCTGCGACTCAGAAACATCAATATACCTGATTAAAGAACTCAGGCTGCGGTGTCCGGTCAACTTTTGAATGACTTTTATGTCATATCCCAGGTTTTTCAGGTGAGTAATAAAACCTCTGCGAGCCGAGTATAAAGAATACCCTTGGTTGTCGAGTCCTGCCTTTTTCAAAGCTCGTCTAAAAGCTTTATCCATCGCCTGCCGACTCAAATGCCCATTCTCCCGGTACAAAGAACGGAATAAAAAACCTTTTTCTCCCGGTTCGTGAGCACTCAAGATTAACTTGAGCGCTCGGTGAGTCGGCACTTCGCGAGTCACTTTGTCTTTGCGGTTAGAAGCCGGATAGAGCACCATATCGCGAGGGATGCGCTTCCCTAAATCTGAGTAAGCGTGTTTGACATCCATACTTAAAATCGCTTCCGGCCTCTCACCAGTGTACCAAGCAATCGCCCAAAATAGCTTGTGAACATCTGTTAAAAAACAGTTGCTAATTTGTTGATAAGTTTTTGGACATAGAGGTGTAGCCTGCCCGAATCGAGAGATTTTCACTTGTTGCTAATTTTCTACAAATACCCGGTAGTCGGCAACTCTTTGCCTCTCATTCTTAGTGTAATCGCTCAACCCTTTGATTTCAATCAATCTCCAAATCTTCAGAAGTTGCTCTTTTATCTATTTCAGCAACTTCTTAAGAAATCAGCATTTGCATATTTCGCAAAAGAATCTTACTTAAACTGAAAAAACAGATTATATCATTTTGCAAAGTATGGCCTTACACGTCCCCGGTGTCGGAGCGTCAGTGACTGGAATTTCTCATTCCGCCCCAACTGGCCCTTCCAGTAAAGAGCGCTACGTTTACGGCATTTTAAGCAGGTTAGAGCAGGAAGAAAACACGCTAACTCGAATAGCGGCACGAACCGATCGAATTACCATAACTGCAAATTTATCCTCCAGAACCGCCAACATCGACTTGATCGTCAACGTTGGAGCCAGTATTGCTGCTAACGGCATTTCCCAGTACGCTGCAGCCCACTATTTGACTGGTTCGACTTTTACTAGCGGCACCGGGGGGCACAGTACGGCGCTCAATTTAGCTCAAGCTGCAATGGAAGCAGTAATGTCTCTCAAACTAATTGAATTAGACAAAGCTCGCAATCCTCAGAATACAAATGCAATTACTCGCTGCACGCATACTGTGGCGGCAAGCGGCGCAACTAACGCCACTTTCAGTGCATTGCTCGAACTTCCCATAGAAATCATCAACTTGCCCGGAGGGGGAAGCGTAATTGAAGGGAGAAATTACCTCACGTGAGCCAAAATCAATTAAACGGAACTAGAAGCTTTAGGCGCAGCATAACAAGTGCGGATGGAACTAATATTATAGAAATCCTCAATTGTGCCGAAGTATTTGCCAGCTACTCAGCACTTGAAGTTATTTATATTATTGAAAGAAGCTTTTATTTAGAAGCATTTAGCGGCGCAATTTATCTTCCTTCTCTAGCTCAAGCTCCTTTTCCAGAGCTTTACCCAGAGATGAATTCAGCAGAGAAAATCGCTGCAATGCTGAAAACAGAGGAAGAATATCCTTTTCTGGGATTGAGATTTCACGCTCGCAAAGGGACTGGTGCGTGGTCAACGCTGGCAACGGTGAGATTGCAAAATAAAGGGCGCGAGACCACAATTCCTTTTACAATGCCTTACCTTACAATCAACCAATTAAAATTATTAAGCCCAGACGATCGGATTGGAATTTCTATTATTAATTATGGCAGCGGTGTACTTGGCGCTGGTGATTACATCAATTTAGAAGGCGATTTTAGGTTTAGTGTCGATTTAATCGCCAAGCCTGCGGTTAAAACGGTTGGTACCGCTTTGCCGTACGGAATAAACATACCAACAGTTCCCACTCGCTTTCGACTTGCCAACCCGAACCGCGCAATTTTCTACGGCACAAATACGGGAAATTCTGATATTTGGATTGCCGGCAATTCCAGCGTTGCAATTGGCAGTGGAATACTGCTTCGCCAAAACGGTGGCGGCAACCTGACAGACACAACTTTAACCGGTGAGCTTTGGGCGATAGCCGAAAGAGGCACTTCTCGAATTGCCGGGGTTGAGGCTAGCTATGTCTAGGGCTTCTTCTAAATCGTCACTGTCGCCAAGTGCTAGTAGTGGGTCAAGCTCGATCGACCTTGGCAAAACTGGCTCTGTGGATTTAGGGTCGAAAACTCAAACTTCACTAAGCACTGGCGGCATCGGAGTTACCCGGGAAGTTGCAAATATTGGCGGAATGTCGGTAACGACGGGGGTCGCCGTAGAGATACTCCCAGTCGGTTTTGACATTAGCGGCAATCCCGATTACAAGGATCCTACAAATAGCTCAATTTCTATTGGCGGCAGTGCAGAAGTGCCCGGCGGCATTTTGGGAATTGGCGGAGGAATAACGATAAATACTAGCACTGGAGCAATTGAAGAAGTAAGCATCGGCGGAGAGGTAACAGGATTTGGAATTAATATATCTAAAAGCGATGATGGTTTTGGGTTTGGATTATCATTGCAAATTCCATTTACTCCAATTGAAATAAATTTGGGTTTTGGATTTCCTAGCGATAAAAAGAAACCAACACCAACACCAACACCAACACCAACACCAACACCAACACCAACACCAACACCAACACCAACACCAACACCAACACCAACACCAACACCAACATCAATACCGACACCAACACCAACACCATCAACTAACAACAAAATGCCTCCGGGATGGCAGCCATCAATTCCCTCGGCTCCTACTCTCTCTGTCGTGGCAGGGAAAAAATATTATGTTCGCACTACAACTATTGGTGCGGATGGTCGCTATTGGTATTCTGACGGCAACGGATTTACTATTTATACTGTTACTCCGCCTCAAACGGGAAACTTAAACCCTCCAACTTTTTCACCTTCTTCGGAACCTCTATTTTGTCAATCTTCTACACAAAGACAAATCGATCAAATGATAATTTATCCGGGAGGAGTTCGTTTTGTTCAAGCAGGGCCTAGTCGTTACTATGCAGGGTCGCTTATTAATAGAATAGAAATTTTTTCTAGATATGTCAGTTTAGCTCCATTTGGAGTAATAAGTTTTATTCGAGAGATCTATTATCGAAGATGCGTGACGCTTGATCATCCTAGTTTTGGAGGACTAATAGGAGGGGTAATTTTTTCGTTAGAACCTGGTGCTATTTTCAATCCAGGGGAATTTTTCCCAAACAAAGGGGAAGGCTATAACTGGAGATTTTTAGAATACGAATTAATCTTACGAAATAAAATAGAACTAATTGAATGTGAGCAAATTATATTATTACCTCCTCCTCCTTTTTTCCCTCCTTTCCCAAACCCACCACCAAGGAAAGAAAAAATGGATGAATGTTGCCGATTAAACACGAGATTATTGAGAGCAATATACAAAGGCTTAGGACTTGCCAAATTCCCGGGCAAACTGCCATCTACAATTATTCAAACAATCCCAGAAAAAGGAAAGCAACCCGAAGAGCCACCACAAGAGTCAGTCGCCGACTGGGTTGATTTATTTATGTGGAACTTCAAGCGAGACGATGAGCGCTGGGGACAGTGGGAAGTTCAGATTGACATTAAAGATGCTGACATTACTAAAGAAGGCGATCAAAGCAAATCAATCAAACTGCCTAACTTGGCAGAATCAATTGCCGAAATAGAAGGGCAACTTTTAAGCGTCATGACTAACGTTGATGCTTTGGTTGCAATGCAAACTAAGTGCTTAGTAGAATCGGGAATGGCAAGGCAAGAAGCTATCAAGGGTTACTTGGCTTCTAAAGCAATTATTAAGTACATGGCATTTAAAAGCACAGAAATTGATGTTGCCGTGCCGATGACTTTCACTCCTGGGGCTGAAACGATTAGTGAGTTGGTCAAAGAATCCGAAGGGCATATTAAAGGAACCGATTACACAGAAAAAGAAACTCTGCGCGACATTTTACTAGATTTGTTGCAAGCAGCAGCCGTTATTCGAGCCGTACACTGGCAAAGAATAAATACAAAAACAGATACTAAATCTCAACTTTTAGGGCTTTTGAAAGGAAGCGTCGATTTAGCAAATTCTCTGACCAAACCCACAAGTACAACAGGAGACACTGAAGCCGATAAGTTTGACCCCACTCAAAACTTTGAGGATTTTATAGACAGCGTGGAAGACGGATTTACAAACTCTACGGGAATTACAGATATCCAAAATCCTTACGGTAAATCGCGAGACCGCAGACCTCGAATTCGTCAAATCGGCAACAATATTTCCCAAGCTGGAGGCAAGTAAATGACAACACCAACTCCAAGACTTGGCATGATTCTTCGAGAGTTAGCTTCTCGAAAAATTCGAGAATCTTCAACTGGTGGCAATTTAATCCGCACTTGGTCTGCTAGTGCTAGCACTACCGAAGAAAGCGGAGGCTTTTTAGAAAACATCATTAACGGGGCGCTGCGTTTTGGCAATTTTTTAATATCGGGAGTTGTCAGCCTAATTTCGTTCAGCTTCACAAAACTTTGGAGCTGGATTGTAAGCGCAACCCAATTTATTTATAACTTCGACTGGAACATCACAGACACTGCTATTGACAAGCAAATAGAAGGATTGTGGAATTCCTTTGGCGGGATTTTGGGCGGCGCTGTCGGTAGGGCGATCGGATGGATTGGCTGCGGGTTGGTACCGGCGGCTACGGTTTTCAGCTTTAATCAAAGCTTGGGAACCTACTTGTTAAAAGAGGTTGGCGAACAAGCAATTGATGAAATGCTAGACGCTGCTAGCGAAGTTATCAACGCCGGTTTTCGGATGGGGGCGCAGGCTACTTTTTTGTGGCTTTATAAAGATGTTCGGCGCGCTTTGAAAGACCCCTCTAATCCTTTTGGAAAAGCGCTGCGGGGAGCTTTGGGCGAAAAGACTGTTGACAATTGGGGGACGGGCGAATCTTGGACTATGGCGAAAGCTGTTGAGGAAAAGATTGAATCTATTCCCGATACTTTTTGGCGCAATTTTACCGAAGAAGCTATTGAGGAAGGTACAGAGGCTTGTATCGAAGCAGGGTTTGCGATTGCTGGGGGGATTGATGCCTACTTGGCACAGCAGCAGATGACGAACAATGCGGTGCTTGGAAGCGATCGCACTGTGGAAATTACGCCCGATCGCTCTGCACCAGACGAACGCATTATTCTCAGCGGCCCGGAAGCTGTGCTAAGGCCAACCATCGTCAATGTTTTGGCAACTCACCAGATGTTGGGCAACAGAGATGTAGGAGTGTTGATTAATGGCACGCCTGTAGATGAGTATCTGCGTCCAGGGGTTCAAGAGCGGCGGTTGACGATCGAGTTTAAGGAAAAAACAGCGCCGCCGTGGACAATGCCCGACGGCAAGCGAGCTCGCAAGCGGCAAGTGACTATCTTTGATGTGAAGCGGGGATTAACTTGGGAAGAGGTAAAGCTAGCGGCAAAGCAGTACACCAGCGGACAGCGACTAATTACCGCGCAACTTAACAACGGCCGCCAGATGCAGGTTTACGCTGGCACTGAGAATGAAGGGGTGCAGAAAATCAAGGAGTTGCTAAAACTCTCGACTGCTGAAATCTTGCCAAACGGTGTTCGGGATTCTGGCTACGTCGATCCAACTTCGCGCCGTCAAGCTTTGCCTTACCTTGTTTATCCAGCGAAAGCGGTGCTGCTGTGGCGAAAGCGATCGACTGATTTGGACGGTCGGGAAGATTTAGCCGGCAATGTTTGGACTGAAGAGGCGATCGAGTTTGACCTCTGGCCTGACAATGAACCCATCAATTTACCCGTTCTAGGGTAGCTCAATGAAAATTTACAATAACCGCTATTCATTCATAAAACATTTTGTACAACCCTAGGGTCGTACAAAATGTTTTATAGCTGGAAGTCACAAGCCACAAGGGTTTTAGGCGTTGACAGCTTGGCGCAAACAATTACAATGAGAGTAGCCCAACAGATAACTGAAATTTCTCAAAAAATATGAACGACATTACCTTTGCAGAAATGATTGCAGCCATTGAAGATGAAACGCTCAAAGCCTGGTGGGAACAAATTGGCAATCTTCCAGAAGAATTTACAGTGTGTGAATTTTTCATGAAATCGCTACACGCGTGTTCAACTGCGGCTGCACTCAAGAATGAAAGCCAAGAGGTGGGGCAAAAAATTCTTGGCTATCCAGCGGCAACTAATGGAGCGGTAGAAACCACCAAAAGCAATCAATTGTTTTTTCGAAGAACTGCTTCAATTGCTTCGCTGGTAGTCGTCGATCTCGACAATTCTGTTCCTTCAAACGGATAAACCAGTCACTAGAAAAAATCAAATCAACGACTAAAAAAATAATCAATGCCAAGACATAGCTTTCTAATAAAATATCGCAGAACTGGCGCTGGCGGAACAGGTACTGATGACTTTCGGGCAACTTGCAGTTGCATTCCCCGCGTGGCAGATTTTTTAGATATTAAGAGTCGCAGTTACACTCCGAGTCCTGAAGATGTAACAGATAGGGCAGGATACACAAGAAGTTACGTTAAAGCAGACGGAACCTTTGGGGAAGTAACAGTACCCGCAGGCAAAGTTGTTTATAAAGCTTCTGGCCTCGCTGGAGGTAAAAAAGTTTTTATGAATACAGGAAGGAAAACAACCAAAGGGAATAAACGAAAACTGCATTTTACCTTCCCTTCGTTTTTGACAGTTGCCGAAATAGCCGACGTTTTGGGCGAGCTAATCCCTTCTACCAAAATCGCAACTACTGCAACTGTAGGGATTGGAGAGATTGAGCCTTTTTTCACGATCAAAGGTGGGAGAACCTATCCCATTCCTCCTTCGGCTACTGCAACAGCATCAGCAAATCCCGATGTTGCTACAACGGAAACCGAACAAGCAACCATTGCAACTACAACAAAAAGCCGGAAAAGAAAAGGTCAAACTACACCCTAACTAATAAATATTGTCAGCGGTGCAACGCCGCTGACAAGCATTTTAAGTCTTTCCAATTTTTAAGAAACGCGTTGCGCCTAAAAATTAACTGGAAACTAACTAGATGACTTGGATAACACTAGGTACTATTGATGTGTTTGACGAGCGAATCTGGCATACTACCGAATTGACTGCTAGCAACCAATCTTTGATTAGGCTTACTTACGTCACTGGTGGAATAATTGCAGATATTAAATCTAGGCTTCTTGTTAGAAGATTGTGGCAAATAGACGGCGAGATACCTATTGAGGAGCAAGCTATTACCGTCTATCCTTCTAGCAACAGAATTCTATTGACTATGCCCATACTTCCGGGTTTTCTAAATTCTGGCTTAACAACGTACAAAATTCAAATCAAGCGTTATTTTAAATGGCGAAAATTTGTCAGTCAAGAACCCCGCTATTTTTTACAAGTAGAAGCAAGCTAAAAAACAACCAATGATGAACTTAACCTCAACTTTACTCAAGGTAGATTTAGCGGTATTGAGCTGTATTTTGGGCATAGTGTTACTAATCTGGAATACCCTTAGAAAAATTCAAGAAGATAATATTTTAGCTGCACAACAGCGAACAAGGATGGAGCAAATGCTAGTTTTTTACGGAGAAAGATTGGACAAGATGGAAAACTGGATCAGCGGCAATTCAGGTCTTAGGCTGCGGTGAAATACCTTTTCAAGTTTGTTGACACTGTAAATTGAGTTTTTCAAAATAGTATTTTATGCCAATGCAGACAACTAAAGATTTACTAGCAAACAATAGCGCCACAGTAGGGGAACTCCTTAATGAGTTGGTATGGTTAGCAAAAGATGTTGCTCAACTGAAAGACAGAAAAAAGTGGATTCACCAAAGTGCTTCGGCAGAAATGGTTATAGATATTAACAATCAAATAACCGAAGAAATTAAAAACGCAGAAGGACTCATAAATTTAGTTAAGTTGAGGATTAAAACTAAATGCACCGATTGATTTTTGAAATGGGGTTAAAACCTGCGGACGAATTAATTTACGGCAATCTTCAGTTAATTTATCCAGACAAAAACAAAGTTGACTACCTTGCTACTTCTGGTTGTACTGGCTGGCAGCAGACAGAGGATCAATGGGCGCGAGCTCGCGGGCCGATACCGAGTGGTTTTGATTTTAAAGTTCCCACAACGCCTTACTGGCTAGATACCAAGGGGATTGAAGGATGGTTTTTTCATATCACACCCGATCCGGTGGTTTCATCGCAGAGTAGCGTGGTGCGGGGAGAGTTTGGGATTCATTACGATGCAAACGTTCCCGGTTCGGCTGGCTGCATTGTGCTGAGGAATCGATCGGGCTGGGAGTGGTTTTGCGATCGGATGAAGGCGATCGCCAAATCAGGCGTAAAGCAAATTCCGCTGCAAGTGGTGTACCCGTAGTCTATTACTGGGGATTCACTTTAACCAATTTAATCGGAAATTTCCCAAATCCCTTGTTTCCCGTCTCCGTCCCCGTTACCGCGTCAGGACTACCCCAAAAAAACTGTTATTCTTTTAATCCAAATCCCAAATCAATTAGTCCGAGCCAGTAAAGGAGCAGCTTGCAATAATTGCTGAGTATAGGGGTGCTGCGGATTGCTAAAAATATCCCCAGTCTTGCCAATTTCCACAATTTTTCCAGCATTCATTACCGCAATCCGATCGCAAAAAAATCTCGCCACCCACAAATCGTGCGTAATAAACAGATAAGTCAAATTAAATTCCTGCTTCAACTCCAACATCAGTTCTAAGACTTGAGTCTGCACGCTCGCATCCAGCATACTCACCGGTTCGTCGCAAATAATCAATTGCGGGCGAGTAATCAAAGCCCGGGCGATCGAAACCCGCTGCTGTTGTCCTCCCGACAATTCCCCCGGATAGCGGCCGAAGAAATCCTCCCCAGGAGTCAAACCCACCCGCTCTAACATTGCCATTACTTGTTTTTTAGCTTCATCTCGACTGGCTAATTTGTGAATAAATAAAGGGTCAGCAATACTTTCTCCGACAGTCATCATCGGATTCAGACAAGCGTGGGGGTCTTGAAATACCATTTGCATTTGTCGGCGGTATTTCCTGACAGCATCGCTAGCCAGAGCTGTCAAGTCTATGCCTTGAAATTCCACTCGGCCGCCCGTAGCAGGAATTAGCTGCAAAATCGTCCGCGACAAGGTACTTTTGCCGCAGCCAGACTCCCCCACAAGCCCTAGGATTTCCCCGCGTTCTAGCTCGAAGTTAACGTTATCTACGGCTTTAATTACATCGCGTTTCCTAGAAAATAACTGCTCTAATAAATTGCTTTCTAAACTGTAGTGCTGCTGCAAATTCGTCACAGTCAAAAGAGGCGAATTGCCTTCTTCCTTCTTCCTTCTTCCTTCTTCCTTCTTCCCTCTTCCTTCTTCCTTTTGAATGTGCAAAGCTGCTTTTAAGAGCGATCGAGTATATTCGTGCTGCGGCTGTTGAAAAACGTTCTGTACCGGCCCAGTTTCTACGACTTTGCCGCCGTACATCACCGCAATGCGATCGCAATACTCAGCCACCATCGCCAAATCGTGAGAAATCAACAAAATAGCCGTTCCCCGTTCAGCGCAAAGCCGGGTTAATTCCTGCATGATTTGGGCCGCGACAGTCACGTCCAGACTCGTCGTCGGCTCATCCGCCACAATCAATTTAGGATCGAGCAAAAGAGCCAAAGCAATCGCCACCCTCTGCCGCATTCCGCCGCTAAATTCGTGGGGAAATTGCGACCAGCGAGAGGCCGGAATTTTCACAGCTTCCAAAACTTCGATCGCCCTTTTCTTAGCTTCAGCCTTAGACATATGCCGTCTGTGAGCTTGCAAAGTTTCGATGCAGTGTTGACCGACAGTCATCAAAGGATCGAGGCGAGTCATCGGGTCTTGAAAAATCAAAGCCACAGCTTCCCCGCGAAACCGCCTCAGCCGCGACGCATTCATCTCAAACACCGACTCTCCACTGAACAGAACTTGCCCCTCAACCAGCGTCGAATCCGGCAGCAACCGCATCGCCGCCCGTCCCAAAGTTGACTTGCCGCATCCCGACTCCCCAACTAATCCCAGCTTTTCTCCCGGTTGCAGCGTCAGGGAAACACCGTCAACGGCCCAGCCGGATTGGCCGCGCCGCTGAGGATAAGCTACTCGCAGATTTTCAACCGAAAATAGAGAATTGGTCATGGGGAATTGGTAATGGGTAATTGTTAATCGGTAATTGTTAATCGGTAATTGTTAATTGGTAATGGGTAATTGGTAATTGGTAATCGGTAATTGGTAATTGGTAATTGGTAATGGTGGCGATTTACAAACAACTAAACATTAGTTTTTAGTTAACTAAGCTGTTACGTATTTAAACCACTAACGCTCCAGGTAGGGTGCGTCAGATAAGCGAACATTTACTATACATGGGAAACGCTTATTACGCTTTGCACCCTACTATCCTTAGCAATGCCCAATGCCCAATGCCCAATGCCCAATGCCCAATGCCCAATGCCCAATGCCCAATTCCCAATTCCCAATCATGACTAAATTTCCCTTCGCTTCAATTCAGCTCTCCGCAATATGTAAGTAGCTGCACAATCTGCGTGGGGATGGTCTGCTAAAACTTCGGCAAGTTCCAACACATATCCGGCGATGTCGGGCCCCAGTTTCTCGGTGAGCACTTGACGCTCGCGAGAGGCGAGTTCTTGCACGCGGGCCTTGGCTTGCCAATTGGGAGAAAACATCTTGTCAATCTCGGTATGGAATCCCAGATTTTCGAGAATGTCCCACTCGCCGTTATCGCACCAAATGCCGCCGCACAGCATACAGCGCTCTATGTAAAAGGGGACTCTGCTGAAGGGAACTTTTGCCCGCGACAAATAGTGACCGTCTTCAGGACACAGCGCTGCTTTGCTGTCGTAGGGAGACGGCGTGAATTCTATGCCGAGAGTCCCTGTCGCCTCTGGCTGCTCGGATTTTTTGTACCACTGACTCTGTTCTTTCTGCCAAGCTTCGTATTCTCTGCCTGGAATCCAGATACCGTAACAGTTGGGACACCACTGCACCGACATACTGCCAGCTAAAGTGCCGCCTTCTAAGTTGGGATGTTTACATTTTGGACATTCCACCGCTTTATTTCTCCTTACCTTCTTAGTTCCCTGTAAATTCAATTATTAATTCTGTATCTGGGCGGGCCCCGAAGAATCAGAATTTTTTTGCAGCAGCGCGCCGCAGTAGCCAATTAGCGTGTTCAGCCGTGCCACCGCCGCAGTTTGCCTCGCCTCTGCTGTCGCTGGCTGGCGCGACGCTTGCAAAAACGTAATGTCTGTCCCCAATATCCGCAGTTGCTTGTGTATTTCCGTCAGATAGGACTGCTCTGGGGGTGCTTCTGAGGTGTCTAACTCAGCGCTGTCAGCTCTCATAATTTGGTTTCCGAAAAATTGTTGCACTTTTCTGTATTCGATCGCCAGCGCGGCCCGATCCAGATTATCCTGTGCAGCAGTTCTTTGTAGCTGTTCTAGAGCTTGCTGCAATTCCTGGTAGCACTGGCGACGGTCTTCGGACAATATCATGATTTTGCAAACAAATTTGTATTTATAATTAAAGTAGATTCTTGCTTAAAGTTTGCTCCTATTCAAGGAAGCCGCAGACTTTGGCACCAATTCCCCGTTTATTGAGAAAATTTCTCGATCGGCATTTTTGGGCTTCTGCATCGAGCGATCGCGTTGTCTGTTTTGATGTCTGTGCCGGAGCGTGCAACTGCAACTGCCCAAACATTCTTAGTTTACCGGATCTGCGCTCCGGCGCCGCGACAAGAGTGTCACTATTTTTTCCTCCCTGCGAAGGGGAAGGATTCGGAATTAAATAGGTATAGTTGACAGAAAAATCGACTATCTTTTTGAATTGCAAATTGTGACTGTCAATTAGTTTAGTATATCTAAATACATAATTTCCGCAATTCAACCGAAAATCGGCTTTTAACCATTTGTATTTCTAAGTTTTAAAGGTGTACCCCATGAACGCGAACACTCTAACTCCCTCTTCCTCGATCGATCCTGCTGTAGTTCCCGATTGGCTGCAAGAATGTCTGAATTGCCGATCGCAGCCTGATGCGGGCCCTAACCCGAATTGCATGACTGACAACGGCTTAATTTGTCGAGCCTTTGAATTTGCCCGCGACTTGCACGAAGGACAATACCGCAAATCTGGTGAACCTTACATTTGCCATCCGGTTGCTGTAGCCGGAATACTCCGATATATGGGCGGAAACAGCGTCATGATTGCCGCCGGTTTCCTCCACGACATTGTGGAAGATACAGATATTACTCTCGAAGAAATAGAACAGCGATTCGGCGCAGAAGTGCGACAGTTGGTTGAAGGTGTCACCAAACTTTCTAAGTTTAACTTTTCCAGCAAAACAGAGCGCCTTGCTGAGAATTTCCGCCGGATGTTCCTAGCAATGGCTAAAGATATTCGCGTCATTGTCGTCAAACTGGCAGACAGGCTGCACAACATGAGGACTTTGGAGCATTTGTCCGAAGAAAAGCAGCGCAGTATTGCTCTAGAAACCCGAGAGATTTTTGCTCCTCTGGCGAACCGTTTGGGTATCGGGCGCTTTAAGTGGGAATTGGAAGATTTAGCGTTTAAATACCTGGAACCGGAAGCTTACCGCGAAATTCAGGACTTGGTGGCGGTGAAGCGGGGCGATCGAGAAACTCAACTTGCAGAAGTCACAGATAGTTTGCGAGAAAGACTTGACAATTTAGGCATTAAATGCTATGAAGTCAGCGGCCGTCCCAAACATTTGTACGGGATTTATGGGAAGATGCACCGGCGGCAAAAAGGGTTCAACCAAGTGTACGATATGGCTGCGGTGCGGATCATCGTAGAAACCAATGATGACTGTTATCGGGCTTTGGCGATCGTCCACGATTCTTTCCGCCCGATCCCCGGCCGTTTCAAAGATTATATCGGTTTACCAAAAGCGAACCGCTATCAATCTTTGCACACCGGAGTAATCGGCACCAGCGGCCGTCCCATCGAAGTACAAATTCGCACAGTAGCAATGCACCACATTGCCGAATACGGCATTGCAGCGCACTGGAAATACAAAGAAACAGGCGGTTCCAATACAACAGTTACCGGCGACGACGAAAAATTTACGTGGCTGCGACAACTCCTAGAATGGCAAACCGATCTCAAAGACGATCGCGAATATTTACAAAGCATTAAAGACAACTTATTCGACGAAGATATCTACGTTTTCACTCCCAACGGAGACGTAATTGCTCTCAATAGCGGGTCAACTTCCGTAGATTTTGCTTACCGCATTCATACAGAAATTGGCAATCACTGCACCGGCGCCAGAGTCAACGGGCGGATGGTGACACTAGACAAGGTTTTAAAGAACGGCGATATTGTAGAAATCTTGAATCAAAAAAACGGCCATCCGAGTTCCGACTGGCTGAATTTTGTCAAGACAAACGGAGCAAAAAATCGAATTCGGCAGTGGTTAAAGCGATCGCACCGAGATGAAAATCTGGCTCGCGGGCGGGAATTGCTGGAAAAAGAATTAGGCAAAAACGGCTTAGAATCCTTGCTGAAATCTGAACCCATGCAGTCGGTAGCTCAGCGCTGCAACTACCACAGCGTCGAAGATTTAATCGCCGGTTTGGGCTACGGCGAAGTCACCCTAAATCTCGTAGTAAATCGACTGCGAGATTTAGTAAAAGTGAAGCAGAAAATAGAAGCTGCTCCTGGGGTGGGAACTCAGGAATTGCCCGTGCAAATACCTGCATCGACGACACCGAAACCGGTACCGAGTTCGTCTCCGAGCAAATCGCCGATCGCAGGTGTAGAAGGATTGCTCTACCATTTATCCGGGTGTTGCTGTCCGATTCCTGGCGAACCAATCATTGGAGTTGTGACTCGCACGCGCGGCATTTCGATTCACCGCCAAGGGTGTTCCAATGTTGAAAGCGTACCTGGGGACAGGTTAGTTCCTGTGAGTTGGAATTCGAGCGATCGCAACGGTAGCCGCCCGAATACTTATGCTGTCAACATTCAAATTGAAGCTCTCGATCGAGTCGGAGTTCTCAACGATGTATTGTCGCATTTAAAGGACAACAAAGTCAACGTCCGCAGCGCTCAAGTCAAAACCTATCCCGGTTTACCAGCATTAATTGACTTGTGCATGGATATTGAGGATAAGGAACAGTTCGAGCGGACTTGTATGCAGATTAAAAAGATGAGTGATATTTTGAATTTGCGCAGACTGAGTGAAGGGACTTAAGAAACGGAGGAGACGGCAATGCCGTTTCCCTACAATTGATTGCGGTAGGGAAACGGCACTGCCGTCTCCTCTATATCATTCCGGCGCAGCCGGAATTGATATTACTTGCTGACAAGAGGTTAAGCCCCATGAAATTTAAACTGTTTTCACAGGTAGCATTGCGAGAAGATATCCCTAAGTACGGTCTAAAAAAAGGTGCTACAGCAACTATTGTCGAACATTACCCGATGCCTGAAGGTGAAGAAGATGGTTATAGCTTAGAGGGTTTCAATGTCGAAGGAATTACGGTTGAAGTTGCAGAGTCGCAGATAGAAGTAATAAAAGCTGCTGTGCCGGCAACGAAAGAAAATATTGATTACCATTCGCCTTCCACCATCCTCCGATGAGAGCGACTCATCTTGCGAAGCAAAACTTGTTCTTCTTCAGAGAGAGGTGCTTCGCAAGCAGCATTAATTTTTTCTAACAGTTGTTGATTTTCGCGACGGCGGATAAATTCTTCAAGCGCTATTTTAATCATAATTTTGGCGGATTTAAAGGCTTTGCATCGCCCAACTTTTGCTGCAAAAACTCCTGCGCCACTTGTCCCGCTTCCTGCTGTTGCTTATCAACTTGATAGTTGAGTTTCCGCATATCTTCCTCTGATATTTTGCCGCCCAATTCGGCGATTACAGCGCGCAATTCCGGGTATTGTTCCAAAACTTGCGATCGTACAACTGGCACTGCTTGATAGGGCGGAAAATAGTTTTTATCATCTTTTAGCACCACCAAACCCAAACTTTGAATCAAACCGTCCGTTGTATTTCCAGCAATTACATCTACCTCTTTTTGTTCCAGCGCTTGATAAAGTAATCCTAACAACAATTCCTTCGGCTCTTCTCGAAATTTAATCCCATAAGTTTTAGCCAATCCGGGAAATCCATCTTCTCTCTCTTTGAACTCTGGGCCGAAAGCAGCCCGCAACTTTGGTGCAGCTTTCCCAAGTTGCGAGAGAGTTTGTAAATTGAGTTTTTTGGCATCATCTCCCCGCACGATAATCGCAAAACTGTTCTCAAATCCCAGCGGTTCCATCCACTCTGCTTTAAACTGTTTGGGATACTCTTGTTTGAGATAACCTAAAACTTTTTTGGGGTCAGAAATTGGTTTTTGTTTGAGCAAGTTGGCGTAAGCAGTACCAGTATATTCGACATACAAATCGACTTTACCTGTTGTTAGAGATTGATGGCAAAGCGAACCGCCGAGATTCAATTCCCGTTCTACCTTGATATCGGTTTTAGCTTCGATGTGGCGCGCTAGGATTTCTGCGAGGATGACTTGTTCGGTAAAGTCTTTCGAGCAGATGACAACTTGTTTTTGAGGCTTAGAGGTACATCCTGCTGCTGCAAGCAAGCAAAGCAGCGAGCAGGAATAGAAAAAAAAATCGTACTTAGATATTTTCATAAGCGAAGTCATTTTTTAGTTTTACAATTATTAGCTTCTAATTTATAGCATTTGTCATTGATTTGTAAACCCAAGACCCCGAATTATTGGATAAGTCGGGGATCTAAAGTCGATCGCACTTTACCCCATTTTCCTTGTCCTGCTGTAACATTTATTTATAGACATGGAGGACGAAAGATGGTAATCAGCGATATTATCCAGCAGCAGCGGCAATTTTTTGCGACTGGGAAAACGAAAGATGTCGATTTTCGGATTCAACAACTGAAATTGCTTCAAAGTGCGATCGAACTTAATCAATCACAAATCGTCGATGCTGTCAAGGCAGACTTGAATCGGCCGGAGTTTGAGGCTTACTTTGAAATCGCTGCGATCGCAGAAGTTAAGTATGCCATCAAAAACCTCAAATCTTGGGTAAAGCCGAAAAAAGTCCCAACTTCGATCGACCAATTCCCCGCATCAGCCCGCATTTTTCCCGAACCTTTAGGCGTAGTTTTGATTATCGGGCCTTGGAATTACCCATTTCAGTTAATGATATCACCGTTAGTAGGGGCGATCGCCGCCGGCAACTGTGCACTCCTCAAACCCTCGGAAATCGCCTCACACACATCAACAGTTGTCGCCGACATGATTGGCAAAATCTTCGATCCCGCCTATGTAGCCGCCGTCGAGGGAGGCGTGGAAGTCAGCCAACAATTGCTAGCCGAAAAATTCGACCACATCTTCTTTACAGGCGGCACAAAAATCGGTCGCATTGTGATGGAAGCCGCCGCCAAACACCTCACACCTGTCACCTTAGAATTAGGCGGCAAAAGTCCTTGCATTGTCGATTCAGATATTCAAATCGAACACACGGCTAAACGGATTGCTTGGGGCAAATTCATCAATGCCGGACAAACTTGTATTGCTCCAGATTACCTGTTGGTAGACAAGAAAGTCAAGCCCCAATTAATGGAAGCAATAAAAACATCTATTCAAGGATTTTACGGCGACGATCCACAAAAAAGTCCCGACTATTCGCGGATTATCAATCAGCGGCAACTAGAACGTTTGAGTGCATTTCTCAAAGATGGAGAAATTGTCATCGGCGGGCAAACTGACTCAGAAAACAAGTATATTGCACCGACGGTTTTAGATAAAGTTTCCTGGGATTCGCCGGTGATGCAGGATGAGATTTTTGGGCCGATTTTGCCAGTTTTGGAGTATGAAGACTTCGGAGATGCGATCGCCCAAATCAACGCGCGCCCCAAACCCCTAGCTTTGTATTTGTTCTCGAAGGATAAGCAGAAACAAGAGCGAGTTTTGCGGGAAACTTCTTCTGGGGGAGTTTGTATCAACGACACGGTGATGCAAGTCGGAGTGACAACTTTACCATTTGGGGGAGTTGGGGAAAGTGGCATCGGGAGTTATCACGGGAAAGCGAGTTTTGATACTTTTTCGCATTACAAGAGTGTGCTGCAAAAGTCATTCTGGCTGGAGTTGCAATGGCGCTATGCTCCATACAAGGGTAAGCTGGATTTGATTAAAAAGGCGATCGGTTGAAGATCAAAGTCTAACTCTCCCTTTCGATAATGTAGGGTGCGCAGTGCGCACCTTACACCTAAACATAACTTCGATAATGTAGGGAAACGGCACTGCCGTATCCTTTATATCTACCATTAATCGCGGTAGGGAAACGGCACTGCCGTTTCCTCTATATCGTTCCGGTGCAGACGAAAACGATATTACACATAAACATAGCAAATTAAAATGAACGATAATTTACCCGAAATTTTAGCAGAACTCCGTCACTACTTTCAGCAATTGTACGGCGAAAGACTCGTGCAGTTAATTCTCTACGGTTCCCAAGCTAGAGGAGACGCCAAACCAGATTCTGATATTGACATTTTAGTTGTTCTGAACGGGCCAGTTCATGCTGGCAAAGAAATCGCTCGCACCAGTGAATTTATTGCTGCTTTGTGCTTAGATAGGACTGTAGTAATTTCTAGTGCTTTTGCTTCGACCATACGTTTTCAGCAAGAGAAAAGTCCTTTCTTTCTAAATGTTCGTAGAGAAGGAGTACCGATTTGATACCAGAACAAATTGCTCTTTTAACAAAAGCAGGTGAAAGCTTGCGGGCAGCTAGCTTATTAGTAGCTAATGCACTTCCTGACTTTGCAGCGTCACGAGCTTATTACACCATGTTTTATGTTGCCGAAGCTTTCTTGCTGGGTGAGGGTTTAAGTTTCTCCAGTCATGCTGCTGTGATTTCGGCATTTGGTCGAGATTTTGCTCGTACAGGCAGAGTTCCGGTGGAGTTTCACCGTTACTTAATTTCTGCTCAAAATTTGCGAAATCAGGGTGACTATGATATCGATTCGGCAATTACAGAAACCGATGTTAATCAATTAATTGGTCATGCAGAAGAATTTTTAGAATTAGCACAACGCCTGCTGGCAAATCAGCCACCTGCTTAATATCGGGGTAGTCCAAGGGCACTGCCGTGTCCAGCGAATAATTTCAAGCTTAAGCAATTTTTTCGGTTTCTTTCACCCTCTGATTCAACAAAATTGGGTCAATGTCCTGGCTTTTATCGCGGTTGCGAAATTCCCTTAAAAGTCGGAAGAAATAGGCAAAAGCAGCTTTTCCCTCAACGGACTTGAACAGGAGAATTGTGTCCCAGGAATTGGCAGTTTGAAGGGAAAAGTGGATTTGCAACCAGGGTTGGAATTCCTGGTAAAAATCTAATTCTTCTTCTGTTGGCAAAATTCCCATTTCCTGGCGAGCAAATTTGTACCCGACTAGGAATTGTCGTAGCGCCGTAACAGAAGCTGTACCAATATAGAGTCCTGGCTTCTGTTCTATTTTTTCGAGGAGTTCAAAAATGTTACTCATTTTCAGATACTTTTACAAATTATTTAATTCTATCAAAACGAATTGCTCGCTGTGACAATGAAAGTCTTTTAACCAATCATCTCGCGATAATCCTTGTGAAGAAAGGTTATCGAAGACTTTTCCTCGAACTTCTACAGCAAAATGCTGACCATTGATTGTGATAGAGTCAGTAATCCCCTGTTGTTCAAGACGATCGCTGAGAATATAGTCTTCACCATATCGAGTCCTCAGTCTGAAAATCTTGCCCTCAATTTCTTGCTCGCACAACCACCCGATTACGGCTCTAGCACACTCAGCACATTCGAGAATGTCAAATTGACAGGTGATTTGTCCAACTTCTCGATAAACTTCCTCGTCAGTCCAGTCAGTGGGATGTTTGATGCTGATAGAACCTCCTCCTCAAAGGCTTGATTCAATTGTAATTATAGCAGCCAGATTTTCCATGTTTGCTGGAATGACAAAAATTCAGTGAGAAGGAATCGCAAAATACCTATTCTAATTAGAATTGTGCCATTCTTTCTCGATTTTCTCCACATCCTTAGCCGCTCCCAATTGTTGAAATATTTGATGTGCTGTATCGTAATGTTGTTGAGCAACTTCTGTGTTGCCGCACTTGCGGTGGAGTCGTGCAAAACAGTAATTAACTTCGGCAATATGCCAAGTCATCCCCAGTGTTTGCATTTGTCCCAAAGCTTCTGTTAACAGTTGTTCTGCTGTGTCGAGATTGCCTTTACCGAGTTCATTTTCTCCCAAACAGCCGATCGAAGTTGCTATGCCTTCGCGATCGCCCAATTCTGTTTCAATTGCCAAACATTGCCGGTAAAGTCGCTCAGCTTCATCCCAATTGCCGCGACATTGCTCAATATTCCCCAACAATCCCCAACAAGATACTATGCCTTTGCGATCGCCCAATTCTGTCCTCAATGCCAAAGATTGCCGATAGAGTCTCTCAGCTTCATCCCAATTCCCACGATTTCGCTCGATATCTCCCAACATCCCTAATGAATTACCAATGTGGCTCTTATTATCTTCTTTTGCGATTGATAACGCATCTTTAAAATATTTTTCTCCTAAATCCCAATTCCCAAAATCCCGATAAATTGCACCTATGACTGTCAAACAATAGGAACGTAGATCGCCTTCAACATAAGGTAAAATTTGCTCGTACAATTCTTTTGATAAGTTCCAATATCCCCACATTGTTAAGTATTCACCTGGGATTAAGTAGTAAGCTTCGCGATAGTTTCCCAACAAAAAGGCAAAATGTTGAGCTTCCAGAACAGCTTCTAAATCTTTTAAAGTTTGAGGATTTTTAACACTTTTACCAGTGCAGTACAAATTATAAACTTTTTCCTGTAGAATTGGCAGTTCCTTTTTATATTGCCCTTTAAAAAACTCCTCTATTACCCGGTGCAAATCATAAAAATCCTCACAGTTCTCCTCGTCATACCGACTCTGCACCAAACTCGCACCGACTAATCGCTCTAAAATTGCTGCTGTCTCGCTAATTTCTGCATCTGTAAATTCCGCAGGTTCTGCTAATATTGCTGCTAATTCAAAGCGGATATCTTTTTCAACATCTTTATACAGCCGCAAAAAAGTTAAACCTCTCACATCTATCCGCACACGCAAAATGCACATCCGACGCAGTAAATCTCTTGCCGCTGCACTTTGCCTCGCCAATTGTTCTCGCAACATCGGTTCTGCATTTTTCGTTACTAATTCGGAATGCTTCCGCAGATACCCCCGTTTTCCATTGCCGAGAGCCGCCAATTGAGTTAATAAAAAAACATGACCTTCAACCCGCTGAGATATCCACTGCAAATCAGCTAATGTATCAGTCAACTTTCGCTGCTGCAAAATCTCGACACCCGCCGCAAAATCCACACCTTGCAACACTTCTATATGCACCAATTCCGAATCCGGTGCTAACCCCGGATAGCGGGTATGTGCCAAATCCGCAGGCACTTCCCGGCTGGTTAAAATCGTTTGCGATTGGTGCTGCTGATAAACCAAAGCATTCAGCAACTTACCCCAATCCGGTGAAATAGTTCGATGTACTTGCGACGAATCAAAACCATCTGGATTTTCCCCCTCAACCGCAGGGTGCAAAATATCTTCCAGGTTATCGAGTACCAAAAGACAGCGAGTTTGTTGCAAACCCATCATAATTTTTGCAATCTTTTCTTCAGGCTTTTTCAACTCCGCCGCCCCCGGAATTCCCAAACCTTCACTTAACAGAAATCCAGCCACTTCATCAAAACTAATTTTTTTCTTTACCTTGAAATACATCACGCACTCATAACCGCCAGCCAGGAAACTTTTCCCTGCTTGAGAAACAGAATGCTGCCAATTCATCCCCAATCCTTCTACAAGTTTGATTGCCAAACTCGTTTTGCCCATACCGCCTTGCCCGACAATCGCCAATACCTTCGGCGGCGAACTTCCATCGGGCAGAATTTGTACTAATTTAGCAGTGAATTTTGCCACCAATTCATCGCGCCCTTTCCACACAGGCACCGACTCAGGCATCTGAGAAACAGCCACCCTGATTGATTTATCGGGAGGGCAATCTGCGGGCACATCATCCTTCTCAGTTTTGCCCTCACTATTTTGCCTGCTGTTATCTGGTGTACCGCCCCAAACTTTTGCCAACTCTTCTAAATTCTTTGCTTTGTCCTTTTGACTCCACAAATTTAGAGTAAAAATCCTATTTGAATTGCCCCGCCTTTTCGACTTCGGGATGTGATTCTTCAGAATTTTCAGATTTTCGTCGAGATAATTATTAAGTACCTCACCGATATACATTCTAACTTGCTTGTCAGATGTTGTCTTATTTGGTTTGAAGGCATTTAAGGCATTTTTATCTTTCAGCAAGTGGCGCAGGGCTTCCAGGGTCGTCGTGACGTACAAATGAGTAGTTGTTTCATCTTCCCATTTGGCGTCCAGATGAGTGATGTCATTTCTATTATTTAACTTATAATCTAGCAGCGCCTCCACCAAATCCTTGACTCGCTGCCAAGACTTATCGCCTTCTCCCAGATTGGGCATAGATTTTCAAAATAAGTTGCTAAAAAAGTTTCGGGATTCCCGATACCGAATGAGCGTCCCAAATATCCCTAATTCCTAGTATAGCAGAGTTGCAGCCATTGTTGGGCATTCGGGTATCCCGAAATTTCATACTCAATTTAGTTGAGTTTGGGAATGATTTATGGGATTGTCGAAACAGCATCGATGGATGATTGCAGAAGCGGTTGTGGGTACTGTAATCGGTGCTCTCAATTCTTCGGCGGGGCTAGTGCTGACTGTTGGTTTGGTGGGTTTTCACATCTGCTTTGACAAAAATGAAGAGGAAGAGTTGCGCTGTCCTCTGGAGAGAGTTTTAAATACCGAGGAAGTTTCGAGGCTTCATTATTGCAAGGGTTGTTCTTTTCGGGAGGGGGCGATTGATGTGAAAAAGGTTGAAGAAGAGCGTGAGTAATATCAAAACTACGTTATTGCGAGTGAAATATTGCGATCGCTTGGTCTCTGCGATTGCTTCGTTCCTCGCAATGACACTATAGCAGTCCTAAATCATGTGCATAATTTTTCTAGGGGCTCTTAAAGAGCCAGGTTACCCCGATAGATAGGGGGTAGGCACTCTTGGCACTACCCCTACAAATCTTCATCAATCATTTAGGATTGCTATATACATAATACTTGGGAATCACTTGGTCTCTGTGATTGCACTGTAGTAAAATCAATACTCATTCATCACATTTGCATATTATAATAACATGAAACGGGTGTTATCACTTTTGACAGCAATGGCGAGGGTGCATCTCACTTTTGCAGATACATCAAGTGGAAAGTTGACCATTGAGATAAGCACAGCGAAGAGAAAGGATAGAGGAAACACTCTCGATATTCCACTGCGCTCCCGATAGTTTCACCCTTAGTCCAATTCGTTTAATC
>JANNOR010000202.1:0-26428 GCA_031399265.1 Cyanobacteria bacterium SOY_34_metabat_3
CTCAAAATTGATTGGCAAACCATCCTGAAATACCAGCAATTCACCCGGCTGAATCTGCGTCCAAACTTCATTGTCTGTAAGCGGCAAAGTAGCAATTACAGCCACGCGATCGCCTTCCTTGGTCAATTCCCGAAAATCCACTGTCACATCCTCATCGATCGAGTGAGCGCTCGCAAAAGGTGCTTGGCGTACAATATAATGCAGATTAGTAGAACAATGCACAAACAAGTGTTCTCCATCGGACAGTAAATAATTAAAAACTCCGTGCTCTGACAAAGTTTTAGTAATTTCATTTAATTCCGCGTAAAGTTCCGTCAAAGCAGGCTTATTTTGAGGGAAACTTTCTCGCAATCTTTCTAATATTAAACAAAAGGCTTTTTCGCTGTCAGTTTTTCCTACAGCTTTATAAAATCCGGCACTTTCAGGGTTAAAATTTTCCAGATTTCCGTTATGAGCAAACACCCAATAGCGCCCCCAAAGTTCCCGAATGAAAGGATGGCAATTTTCCAGAGCAATTTCGCCTTGGGTAGCTTTGCGGATGTGAGCGATCACGTTAGTTGAATGAATGGGATAGCGTCGCACTACTTCAGCAACGGTCGAATCAACCGCAGATTTGGAGTCTATAAAAAGGCGGCATCCCAAACCTTCAAAGAAAGCGATTCCCCAACCGTCTTGATGAACGTCTGTTTTGCCGCCCCTCGCCGAAAAACCCTCAAAGGAAAAGCAAATATCTGTTGGCACATTGCAGTTCATTCCCAGTA
The DNA here is from genome assembly GCA_031399265.1 of Cyanobacteria bacterium SOY_34_metabat_3. Taxonomy (GTDB): domain Bacteria; phylum Cyanobacteriota; class Cyanobacteriia; order Cyanobacteriales; family Microcoleaceae; genus Microcoleus. The sequence goes on from JANNOR010000202.1 coordinate 762, forward strand.
ATTGGCACATAAATGTTGATTTTATGAAGTTTTGACTACTGATGCCGCAGCTATTGGCAGCTACAGACTGGCGATGATACTATTATAGTAGTTAAGGATTTAGGATTTGAAATAAGTTAATAAAATTTAGGAATTGTCAACCGTAATGCTACTGAAATTAAAAAAATCAGCGATTCCCTGCGGGATAGCTTCGCTTCACGGCAAAGACTTCAGTCATGTTTCCTTACGTACAGTTTTGATTGTGCCATTTGTGCTGCAACTCTTCGCTGCTGTGGGGCTGACTGGCTATCTGTCGCTGCGAAACGGTCAAAAAGCTGTCAACGATTTAGCTAGTCGGCTGCAAAATGAAGTGAGTTTGCGCGTTGACCAACATTTGAATAGTTACCTGAATACTGCACGCAATCTCGCTCAAATTAATGCAGATGCCATTGACTTAGGGTTGCTAAATCCGCAATCCCAGGAAGAAATGGGACGGTTTTTTTGGAAACAAATGCAGTTGTATAATGTGGGCTACATTAACTTTGGTACTAAAACAGGTGAATTTACGGGTGCTGGATATTATACGGGAACTCAAATCATTGTTGGTGAAGCTTCTCTTGAGAAAAACGGTCACCGCGACCACTACTTTTATGAAACAGATAGGGATGGCAACCGGATCAAGCTTGTTGAAGTTTATAAAAATTTTGAATTTTATAAAGAAGCTTGGTACGCACAGACAGTGCAAGCTGGAAAACCGATATGGAGCGATATTTATCAGTGGGAAGTCCCGCCATTCCCACTAGCTGTTTCTGCAAACCGTCCGGTTTTTGACAAAAACAAAAACTTGATCGGTGTGATGGGTATTGACCAACGACTTTCGCAAATTAGCGATTTTTTGAAGCAGCTAAAAGTTAGTCAATCGGGAAAAATTTTTATCTTGGAGCGCACAGGTTTAATAGTTGCCAGTTCCAGTACCGAGTTACCCTACATCTTAGTCAACGAGAAACCCAAGCGGTTGAAAGCAATAGAAATTCGCGATCCCTTAATTCAATCTGCTGCTCAACATTTGCAGCAAATATTTGGCGCTTTTACAGAAATTCAATCAAGTCAACAGTTAGAATTTAGCATTAAGGGCGACAAACAATTTGTGCAAGTAACTCCCTGGAAAGACAAATGGGGTTTGGATTGGCTAGTAGTTGTAGTTGTCCCGGAATCCGATTTTATGGCACAAATAAATGCCAACACTCGCAGTACGATTTTACTGTGTTTGGGAGCTTTGGGAGTTGCGATCGCCCTGGGGATTTACACCTCTCGCTGGATTTCCCAACCCATATTGCGATTGGGCCAAGCATCAGAGGCGATCGCCTCTGGAGAACTGAACCAACAAGTAGAAGCCTCACCAGTTAACGAATTAGGCGTTTTAAGCAATTCATTTAACCGGATGGCACAGCAGTTGCGCGAATCCTTTGCTACCCTAGAAAAAACTAATCAAGAACTAGAAAATCGAGTCGAATCACGCACGATCGAACTCAAAGAAGCCAAACTAATCGCCGATGCAGCTAATCACGCTAAAAGCGACTTTCTCGCCAATATGAGCCACGAATTGAGAACGCCATTAAACGGGATTTTAGGCTACGCTCAAATCCTCGAACGCTCTCAAACCATGACCGAACCAGACCAGCACGGCATCAGCATCATCCACCAGTGCGGCAGTCATTTATTAACCTTAATTAACGACATTCTCGACCTCTCCAAAATCGAAGCCGGAAAAATGGAACTGCATCCAACCGCATTTCATCTCCCTTCATTTCTGCAAGCAGTTGTCGAAATTAGTCGCATCAAAGCCGAACAAAAAGACATTAAATTTAATTACGAACCCACCGCCGATTTACCCGCTGGCATTATTGCAGACGAGAAACGGTTGCGACAAGTATTGCTTAATTTACTTGGAAATGCGATTAAATTTACCGATAACGGTAGCGTCAACTTAGAAATATTTGCCCGTAAAAATCAATCAAACTCCTCCCAAATTAAACTTGATTTTCGAGTCCGAGATACAGGAGTAGGAATGAGTTCTGCACAATTAGAAAAGATATTTTTACCCTTCGAGCAAGTCGGAGATGATGCCCGGAAATCAGAAGGAACTGGACTCGGACTCGCCATAACTCAAAAAATCATCGAAATGATGAATAGCAGTATCAGCGTGCAGAGCGAATTAGGCGTAGGTAGCCTGTTTGAATTTGAGATATCTTGCCCCATTGCTGCGGACTGGATGCACAACAGCAGTCTCACTAGAATCGGCAAAGTCATTGGCTATTATGGCAGCAAAAAACAAGTTTTAATTGTGGACGATAGGTGGGAAAATCGATCGGTAATTGTCAATCTTCTCGAACCTCTTGGCTTCGTGATGCTGGAAGCAGAAAACGGACGAGAAGCATTAAATAAAATTGATGAATTACCACCAGATTTAATTATTACCGATTTGTCAATGCCAGTCGTGGACGGGTGGGAGATGCTATCACAAGTGCGACAATCAGAAAAATTCAGAAATATCCCAATTATCGTCTCGTCAGCTAGCGTTTATGAGATGGACAGACAACAGAGTTTAGCAGCAGGTGGAGATGATTTCTTGTCAAAACCCGTGCAAGCTGAAGAGCTTTACGCTTTGTTAGCCAAACATTTAGAGTTGTCATGGGTGTACGCACAAACACCGACAGTGCCGACAGCAAATGTAGCGATGCAAGCGGAATCGGAAATTGTCAGACCACCGACTTCTGAGTTGGCAAACTTGCTAGAATATGCTAGAAAGGGACAAATGAAAGGAATCGAGCAGGAGTTAGAAAAGCTAAATCAAAGTGACGCAAAGTATCAGCCCTTTGTCAACCAGTTAAATCAATTAGTTAAAGAGTTTAATATTCAGAAGATTAGACAATTTCTGCAACAGGGTTAGGGATTGTGCGACATATTTAAGAACGCAACTACAAATCTATAAATTCTGAAAACAGGGAAAAACAATGTTAAATCTTGAAGAAATAGGAACAATCTTAGTCATAGATGACAATCCAACTAATTTACAAGTTTTGTATAAAGCTTTGTGCGATCGCGGATATGACGTTTTGGTTGAAATGGACGGTAAAAGCGGGATCGAACTCGTGAAAAATTCTCCTCCAGATTTGATTTTATTGGATGTGATGATGCCCGGAATTGACGGATTTGAAACTTGCAGCAGGTTGCAGGCAGATCCGTTAACAAAAGAGATTCCGATTATATTTATGACGGCTCTTTCGGATACAGTCGATAAAGTTAAAGGGCTGAGTTTAGGCGCGGTAGATTACATCAGCAAACCGTTTCAGCAAGAAGAAGTTTTAGCCAGAATTAAAGTCCATTTAAAACTGCGGCGGCTGACTTTACAATTGGCACAACAAAATCAGCAGCTAGAGCAACGAGTGGAGAAACGAACGGCAAAACTTTACCAAACTATAAAAGAATTAAAGCAAACGCAATTACACCTCGTTCAGAGTGAAAAAATGTCTGCAATTGGTCAGCTAATTGCTGGTATTGCCCACGAAATTAACAACCCAGTCGGCTGTATAGTCGGCAATATTGAGGAAGCGACTAAGGCTATTAAAGAGTTGACAGAATATTTGCATTTCTGCCAAGAAAAATGCCACATTCCCGGTTCTGAAGTCGAGAGTAAAGCATTAGAGATAGACCTAGAATTTATTATAGAAGACTTACCAAAAATGCTGTTTTCTATGAAAACGGGAATCGATCGCATCCGCAACATCAGCAACTCTCTCCGCACATTTTCTCGTGCAGACAGCGAGTATAAAGTGTTAGCCGATATCCGCGAAGGAATTGACAGCACTTTGATGATTTTGCAGCACCGTTTGAAGGCTAATAACAAGCGTCCGGCAATTCAAATTATCAAAAGTTATGGAGATATTCCTTTGCTTAAGTGCTATTTAGGACAACTGAATCAGGTGTTTATGAATGTAGTGGCAAATGCGATAGATGCTTTAGAAGAAGCCAATCAAGGACGTACTTTTGCATCAATTTCAGCCGCACCCAACACGATCACTATTACTACTAAATTATCCGATAGTAAGGAAGATGTTTTGATTAAAATTAAAGACAATGGCAAAGGAATGTCTGAGGAAATAATATCGCATATTTTTGACCATTCGTTTACTACAAAAGCTGTTGGAAAAGGAACGGGAATCGGTTTGTCAATCAGCCGTCAAATAGTGGAAGAAACTCAGGGCGGCTGCTTGACTTGTGCATCTATTTTGGGAGAAGGGACGGAATTTACGATCGCCCTTAATCTCGAATAGTACCTATCCCGTAGATAATCCTCTGTTTTCCTCATTTTTTCTGCTGTAACTCACTAAGTATAATAAACGATGAACAATTACAAGCGCGATCGGCTTCTCAGACAAACCATCAGCAGCTTAATCCTAGGATGCGGATTCCCAGTATTATTCAGCATTTCAGCCCTAGCAGAGGCGATCGAGCCTGAAACCGCAGCAAACATTCCCAATTCCGAAAATTCAGTCAATGAATGGTATCAACCACCTTCCCTGACAAATCTACCCGATAATGTTGACAGTAAATCAGTCGAAATTGCTCGCGATGCAGGCGTAAATTCACCAATTACTCCGACACCCGAGCCAGTTGCACCTATCGTAAGTGAGAAAAAAACTCACATATCCGACACCAGCGAGACGCCGCCCCCTGAAATACCTCCATTAGTTGCAGAATATAAATTAGAAAATCCCCCATTAAATTACCCTGGTGACAACTCCCTCGAACAAGTCACATCAGTTTCTCAACTCAGCGACGTACAGCCGACAGATTGGGCATTTCAAGCACTGGAATCTCTAGTAGAAAGATATGGGTGCATAGCTGGATACCCTGACGCTACTTATCGCGGCAACCGCGCCATTAACCGCTATGAATTTGCAGCCGGAGTCAATGCTTGCTTAGACAAAATTCAGGAATTGATTGCCCAAGGAAATAAAATTTTAGCTAGTCGAGAAGACTTAATTAAAGCGCAAAAGTTAGCAGAACAATTTGCAGCAGAAATTGCTACACTCCGAGGTCTAACTGACGTGCTAGAAGCGCGAAATGCCGAACTCAAAGCAAATCAATTTTCACCAATAACTAAGCTATCAGGATTCGCAGTTTTCGGAATCCAAGGCAGAAGTCCCAACCGTGCCGATCGCGCTCCCAGAGATGGCAAAAGAGATACCAAAGACCCCGGTACAAATGTCAATACAATTGCCTTAAGTCAATTTTACTTGACCAATCAATTTAGTCCTCGCAGTAATTTGTTAATCGGTTTTTACAACCAGATCGGAGGCAGTGCACCGCAATTAACCGAAGACATCAACCTTGCTTATAATTTCGGTGAAACTTCTGGAATAACGCTCAGCGACCTCTATTATCGCTTTCTGGTTGGCGATAAATTGGCCGTAATTGCCGGGACAACAGGAGTTAACATGATTAGCGGTTTCCGAGGGCCGAATCGGGCCGAAAGTGCAACTGCTGGCCCCGTTTCTAGCTTCGCTCAAAGAAACCCAATTTTGAACACTGGTTTCGGTCAAGGAGGCATCGGCATTGACTGGCAATTTGCCAAAAGAGCCAGTTTGCAAGCAGTTTATTCTACTAACATTCCCGGATTTTTTGTCAGTTCAACCGGATCTACAGGGCACAATACATTGGGAGTAGAGCTAACTTTGACACCAGTATATCCAGTGGATGTTACTTTCTATTATGTGAACGATTATTCACCTGACGGGAATCTGCTTAGTTTCGCTGGCGACACCCAATTAACTGCGATCGCTTCCAGTACAAACAAGTCAGCATCTTTGCAAACAAATGCTGTAGGAGCAAGTTTAAATTGGCGCCTTTCACCGCGAGTTTCCGTGGGAGGTTGGGCTGGGTATACAAATTCTCGGATTCCCGGTAAATCGGGGACGGTAGCAACTACAAATTATATGGTTTTTGTGAATTTCCCTGATTTGTTTAAAACTGGAAATTTAGGAGGAATTTATATCGGACAACCGCCTAAAATTATCAGCAGCAATTTAGCTACGGGCAATAATATTCCTGATTTTTTAGATACGGGTTTAGGGCGCAGGGGCGGGCAACCTGGAACGACTACTCATGTTGAGGTATTCTACCGCTGGCAGGTGAATAATAATATCAGCGTTACCCCTGGATTGATCTTGATTTTTCAACCAGATCATACTCCGAATAGTGACCCGATCGCAGTTGGTGTATTGAGAACTTCATTCTCTTTTTAAGACAGTTGTGAATTACGCATAAACTAATTCTCCCCGGGTGCGGGCGCGCAGCTTACCGCTAGCGAAATTTCCTAATGCTTTGTTTGAGTAAAAACCTGCTATCTTTACTGAAACTTTATAGTGGATCGGTAACTTCCCGGTTTAAATCATTTTTTCTACGTACAAATACGTAATAGTTAAGTTTAAAAAACTCCGAATAAACACGCTTGAAATCTAAGTTATTCTGGCTTAATCTACTATCAGGTGCATTATTAATAGTTCTTTAATTTTTGGCTTCGATAATATGATTAAATCAACCAGCTTTTTTGGCTTTCTGGGCTTTGCTTTAATTTCTGCCATGACTGCCTATCCCTGTCAGGCACAAACGACTGCCGAATCCAGAATTGATGCAACAGAAATAAACGAGTTCGCAAGTCCGCAATCGCCAGACGTTGCTAATACTCCTGCGAGCGATCGCCCAAAAAATCGTAACATTTCTAAATCTTTTACCGTCTCAGAATTTAACAGCACACCTCCTAACTCTAGCGCTCGTATAACAACTCCTTCAACTCAATCTCCACGCATAAATCCTTTGGGATGTCGGTTTTTTGATGTTCCTTCCATGCGGCAATAGGTTTGATGGCATCTTGGAATAAATCGAATATCATTACTAAATAGAGGCGATCGTAGTTTGCGATCGTTCTCTATTTCTGCGATCTGGAAATTTGCGAGGTACAGCCAATGCTAAAGCCAGCCAAAACGATCCGACAACTTCGTTTATCAAAAAAAACACTCCCAAAGTTATCGCTGCAAACCCTCCTGATTGTTCCATTTGTCCTGCAAATTTTTGCAGCCGTAGGTTTAACTGGATATTTATCCTTCCGCAACGGACAAAAAGCGATTAACGAGTTGGCCAATCAACTCAGCAGCGAAGTCAGCGATCGCATTGAGCAGCACCTCGACACCTATCTGGCAACCCCCCAACAAATCAACGAAATAAATGCGACTTCTGTTAAATTAGGACAGTTAAACTTGCAAAATTTACCTAAACTAGGACACTTTTTTTGGAAGCAAGTACAGGTATTTAATGTTGGTTACATCACTTACACTTCAGCAGAGGGCAACTATGCTGACGCGGGTTATTTTATCGATCCTGGAAATATTTCTATAGGTGAAATTTCAGCAAATACTAAAGGTAAATCATATAGCTATGGGACTGACCCTCAAGGAAACCGCACTCAATTGATTGATGTAGCTGATTACAATCCTCGAAAAGAAACCGTATATATCAATACAGTCAAATTACGAAAACCAATATGGGGGAAAATTTCAAATTGGTATGATTATCCAGAAATTTTATCAATTGCTGCTGCCTATCCGGTTTACACAAATAACACTTTGCAAGGAGTTTTAACGATTGACTTGCGCCTTTCTCAAATTAGCGATTTCCTGCGAAAATTAGCAGTTAGTCCGTCGGGAAAAGTCTTTATTGTAGAGCGGGACGGTTTGCTAGTAGCGAGTTCGTCTCAGGAACAGCCTTTTAAAATTATCGACAAAAAAGCCGAGAGAATTAATGCTGTAAATAGCAGCGATATCTCGATTCGATCGACAGCTAATTATTTGCAACAAAAATTTGGTACTTTTCGACAAATAAAACAAAATCAAAACCTACAATTTACTCAAAAAGGCTCTCGTCAATTCGTCCACACTGCACCTTGGCAGGATGAATTCGGTTTGAACTGGCTGGTAGTAGTCGTTGTCCCGGAATCGGACTTTACAGAACAAATTAACGCCAATACCCGGACTACAGTTTTGCTGTGTGCGGCAGCGCTGTTACTGGCAGTTTCGTTGGGTATTTTTACATCTCGCCGCATTCTCCAATCTATCTTTAGTATTGTCACCGCATCGGAAGCGATCGCCTCTGGAAAATTAGACCAAAAAGTGCAGAAATCAAATATTAAAGAGTTGGGGATTTTAGCTGACTCTTTCAACTGCATGGCCCAGCAGTTGCGCGAATCTTTCACTGCCTTAGAAAACAATAACGAAGAACTAGAAACTAGAGTCGAATCACGCACCAAGGAAGTTTCAGAAGCTCTTTATAACTTGAAAACAACTCAATCACAATTAGTTCAAACTGAAAAAATGTCAAGTTTAGGACAAATGATTGCTGGGATTGCTCATGAAATTAATAATCCAGTCAACTTTATTCATGGCAATATCACCTATACTAAAGAATATATTCAAGAACTGCTAGCAATAATTAATCTCTACGAAAAACACTATCCTCATCCGGCGGATGAAATTCAGAAGTCTTTAGAAACTTTTGATATAGATTTCCTGAAAGAGGATTTAGAAAAAATGCTAAATTCTATGCAAGAAGGAACTAATCGTATCAAAGATATTGTACTAAATTTGCGAAATTTTTCTCGATTAGACGAATCACAATTAAAAAAAGTTGACCTTCGCTCCGGTTTGGAAAGCACTTTGCTGATTTTACAGCACCGTCTAAAATCAAGCGACAAAAGATCCGCCATTGAAGTTATTAGGAATTATGGTGATTTGCCTGAAGTTGAGTGCTATCCTGGTTTGTTAAATCAAGTTTTTATGAATATTTTAAGTAATGCGATCGACGCTCTTGAAGAATCATATACTGCTCATAAAAAAAGGAAGTTAATTATTTCAATTTTCACACAAATCACTTCCGAAAGTTGTGCTATCGTCCGCATTCAAGATAATGGGCTGGGTGTAGCAGGAAACGTAATATCGAAGATATTCGATCCTTTTTTTACCACAAAACCTGTAGGAAAAGGCACAGGGTTAGGATTGTCTATAGCTTATCAGATTGTGCGAGACAAACATCAAGGAAATCTGATTTGCACGTCTCAACCTGGAGAAGGTACGGAATTTGCGATCGTACTTCCTCAAAAAACTAGATGCTGTAAAAACACTTGATGAAATTCACTTCACTTTAAATATTATCGGGGAAAATCTGAAAGTTGTTTGATATCCCTCAAAACTATCTGAGGTTTTCCTTTGTAATGTTCTACCTTCCCACTAACATAAACATAGCCACGTCCTAGACCAGCATAACGCTTGTCTATCAGCCGCTTTAAAGGTGCCATCGTGTCAGTCTCGGCATCAGGTATCCACAAATCTAATTTATGATAAACGGAACCCGCATGAATCAGAGCATTGTCCCCGATCCATTTATTAATTCCAGCTTGCAAATCGCAGAAAACTGTAATAGATTTACCTGTCTCTGAAGCCGCTAAGATTTTTGGATAATCCAACCTTAAAGAAAATGCTCCTCCCGTTGCTTCTGACAAGCGAAATTCTTCTACGATTGAGGCTCGCATCGACCACCAAGGCAGCAAATTAGCATAATTGCGGGAGGGAATTTTGGCATTGGTAATTGGATTCCAAATCATCAGATTGTAAGCTTTTGCGCCCGATTCTGCCTCTGTCATTTGGCGGTGATACAATCGCGATCGCCCGTATTTCACAAAGTAGGGACTCCAGCCTTCTTTAATCAGTTTGAGATTGTAATTTTCCTCGCCTCTATGTACGTAACACAGCAGGCGGCCGTAGTTATCGCGGTGTTTTTCTACAGCAATGGCGATCGGGTCATCTGTATCAAATTCAATATCAACTTTAGTAAGTCCGCCACCTTCCGTCGCAAAGTATTTTTTAGCCATTTCTGAAGCTTCTTTCCCCGCCACAGTTACAGGTTTTGAGCCTCCCGAATGACTTTCTTCTGTATCGACGCAAATCAGCCGCAGAGACTCGGTTTTGCCGTTGAGAGCAACTTTAATAGTATCGCCATCAACCACTTGAGTTATTTGCAGGTTCTGAATTCTGGTTTCCATATTGTGAACCCTGTTAGACCTGAGATTTGATGCACATATCGGCTATATTGTACATGAGTTTGCTGTTGAATGCAATTAGTGTTTGTATTTTCGCTATTGAGCCTTGAAAGTTGTTACATAACTTATCAAATCTGGAAAAAAAGCCAGAAAATCGGATTCTAGCTGCTGATAGTTAGCTGTCAAATCTTCTACTCCACCTGCTAAGTTATTTGTGCGCTTGATTCTGAGGGACATTCTATTGAGAGCAGTATCTATGCCGTCAATTTCCCGGTAGGAGCAGAGCAAGTCGCGGGCGATAATTGTTAGCACAACCTGCTTCAGGGATTCCGGCAATATATCTCGGCTATCTTGCAGGATTTTATAGACGCCGCAAGCAAAATCTGACAGCGGAACTTCTGAATATTCACGCCAATTTTTAGCTAAGAAGTGGTCGTAAAACACGTCAATCAAAACTCCGGCAAACCTGCGCCTTTGAGAGCAAACAAGGCTTTTGCTCGATCGCACTATTGCGTGAGAATCTGTATAGCTATCTACTTTTCTATGTAAATAGATGCCCTTGATAATTTCTTGAGGATAAAGATTGACAGCCGAACCTTTGACAAAATCTCCTAACAAATTGCCGAGCAGCGATTCTGGTGTATTTTCAGCTAAAAAAAAATGGGCTAAATAATTCATAGACGATCGATATGCTGGCTGATTTTTATATCTAAAACCGCAGATAAACGCAGATGTAAATCTTATCTGCGTTTATCTGCCTGAATCTGCGGCTGCAAAAATACCCTTAAGAATCAGCCCGCAACCTATCCAGAACAGTCCGATCTTCCAAAGTCGAAGTATCCCCAGTTACCTCTTCTCCAGCGGTCAAAGAACGCAGCAAACGCCGCATAATCTTGCCGCTGCGAGTCTTCGGCAAAGCATCAGTAAATCGGATTTCGCCCGGACGTGCGATCGCCCCAATTTCCTTAACAACGTGCTGCTTCAATTCCTTAGCCAATTCATCACTAGGCTGCTGAGTATTTTGCAACGTCACAAACGCCACAATTTCCTCACCTTTAATCTCATCCGGTTTCCCCACAACTGCAGCTTCCGCCACCGCTGGATGAGACACCAAAGCCGATTCAATTTCCATCGTCCCGAGTCGATGTCCGGCGACATTAATTACATCGTCAACGCGGCCCATTACCCAGAAATAACCATCTTCATCCTTGTGCGCGCCGTCCCCCGCAAAGTACACGAATTCGCCATCTTTCGGGTGCAAATACTCCCAATAAGTGCGACGGAAGCGATCGGCATCGTTGTAAAGAGTCCGCATCATTCCCGGCCAAGGATGTTTGACAACTAAATAACCGCCGCTTTCATTAGTGACCGGTTCCCCATCTTGGTCAACAATATCAGCAACAATTCCGGGGAACGGAAGGGTTGCAGAACCGGGTTTTGTAGGAATTGCACCGGGTAAAGCGGTAATCATAATTCCGCCAGTTTCGGTTTGCCACCAAGTATCGACGATCGGACAATTAGAGTTGCCAATTACGCGCTGATACCACATCCAAGCTTCAGGATTGATCGGTTCCCCGACAGTTCCCAACAACCGCAAAGATGACAAATTTCTGGCATTTGGCAACTCTTCGCCCATCTTCATAAACGTGCGAATTGCTGTTGGTGCAGTATAGAAGACAGTGACGCCGTATTTTTCAATTACATCCCAAAAACAGCCGGGATTTGAAGGGCGAGGTGCTCCTTCATACATTAAAGTTGTCGCACCGTTAGACAGCGGGCCATAGACGATGTAACTGTGTCCGGTAATCCAGCCGACATCAGCGGTACACCAATAAACATCGGTATCTTGGAGGTCGAATATCCACTTGGTTGTCATGTGGGTATAAAGGTTGTAACCGCCCGTTGTATGGACTACACCTTTCGGTTTTCCGGTACTTCCAGAAGTGTAAAGAATGAATAGCATATCTTCGCTGTCCATCGGTTCGGCGGGACAATTTGCTGATGCAGTTTTTTGCAACTCATGCCACCAAACATCCCGTCCCGATTCCATTTCAATTTGTTGTTTTGTGCGCTGAACTACGAGAACGTTGGTAACGCTGGGTACGGCCTTATTTGCTAATGCTTTGTCTACTTGTGCTTTGAGGCCGACTGCTACATCTTTGCGGAAGCCACCATCGGCGGTGATGACGAGTTTTGCTTGGCCGTCGTTGAGGCGATCGCGCAAAGCTTCAGCACTAAATCCACCAAACACAACGCTGTGTACTGCACCGATTCTCGCACAGGCTAACATGGCGATCGCAGCTTCGGGAATCATCGGCATATAGATACCAACGCGATCGCCCTTTTGCACTCCCAAATCCTTGATTACGTTAGCCATTTGGCAAACTTCGCGGTGGAGTTGGGCGTAGGTGAGAGTGCGCGAGTCTCCTGGTTCCCCTTCCCAGATGAGGGCGGCTTTATTTTTTCGCCAAGTTGTCAAATGTCTGTCCAGACAATTGTAAGAAATGTTAATTTTACCATTGACAAACCATTTAGCAAAAGGCGGCTGCCAGTCGAGTACGGCATCCCATTTTTGGAACCAGTCTAATTCCTGTGTGGCGAGTTCGGCCCAGAATGCTTGGGGGTCTGCTTTGGCTTTGTCGTAGAGGGCTTGGTACTCTTCTAGGCTTTTGATGTGAGCTTTTTGGGAGAATTCAGCGGGAGGCTGAAATAGGCGTTTTTCTTGGAGGATTGATTCGATGGTATCTTGTGACATCGTTCTTAACTTTAATTTTGGTTAGTCTTTGTAACTATTGTTTGCATAAGTTGGGGCAAAAGTATGTTTATTTTCCTTAAGACTTTGGGCAATTTTGTAATTGTTGGGGATGTGTTATAAATCATGGTAGTGGCAAATGCTCAATTTTATCTTGGTACTCATCATCAAACGATCCTTGATAAATCAAAATCAGTTCGTCAATATTTTGACCAATACTCAGCTTGGAATTCAGGATAAATATTCCTGGCATATGGCGATTTTGCTCTAGATGATCTGTTAAATGAACAGGCATAGAGCGACGGTTGTTAGTAACGAGAATGAAGTTGTGAATTTCGCACCAAATGATAATTTCTGGGTCGAGAGTGCCTTTGGAAGGTGCTGTTAGTTCTCCCACTGCGAGAACAACCAGATCGGGATTGCGCCTGCGAATTTGGTTGACATAGGCAGGATCGACATTTTCATCAAATAGATACTGGATTGCCATCAGCTTTTCTCATTACATCTCTTGCTGCTCTCAGTTTGCGGATTTTTTCATACACTGGACGAGGATTGCGACGTTGTTCTTCTCGCATCTTTTCGCCCCATTCCAGCCATTCAGTTATGTACTTGCCGACTGCTTCTTTGTTGTGCAGGTAATACAAAATTGTCGCATAAACTTGTTCAAGGGTGAGGGATGTATAAATGTTAGCGATTTCTTCGGGAGTTCGAGCGCGAAACAGGTATTCATAAAGAATGGTTTCGATGCCAATGCGGGAACCTTGGAGTCGAATATCATCAGGTCTCAGGAAATTGAAGTAGTCTTCAAGTTGCATAGCTGGTTGGGGGTGATATTTGGTATGATTATATCATGTCAATTCCGATCGCACAAAAGCCATGACCCAAAATTTAGAAGCAAGCCAACTTTCGTTAAATGACGTTCGTCACCTTCTCAAACTCCAAGAGTTAGAAGGAGAGGGCTTCAGTGATTTTTTCTCTCTGGAACCGCTGAAAGAATCAGAACAGCAGGAACTATTAAAACTTAGAAATGACTTTCGACGATACCTATCCGCCGGAAAAGTTTCAGAAGAACTCGTTAAGTTTTTAGTGCTTTCACCTTTGATGAGATTATCAGGATTTTTTGATATTCCGATCGTGCTGACAATGGAAGATAGCATACCCATTGAGGTTGAAGATGAGGATACTTTAATTAAAGGGCGGTTGGATATTTTAGCCGTAAATCAGCCGGATGCGGAGATAGGGGCGACACGGTTTTGGATTTTGGTAGTGGAGGCGAAAAATAGCGCGATCGCCCCTTTGGCCGGTTTGCCACAATTGCTGACTTATACTTATAAAAGTTTGCAGCAACAATCCTCTGTTTGGGGATTGACAACGAATGGGGAAAGTTATCGGTTTGTGCGGGTGACGCGGGGGAATCCCTGTACTTATCAGATTTTACCAGAATTGAATTTGATTGATAGAGAGCGATCGCTCTTATTGGCGCAAGTGTTGAAAGCTATTTGCAAGTTGCAAAACGTGCAGTTGCAGTTGGCGTAGGGCGATCGCTGCCTTTTGAAAATTTTATACACCATTCGGTACGCTTGCAAACGTGATTACCTCATCATGATGGTAGTACAGACACCAATCAGCATTCTCGCCAATTACCACAAGGTTGTCGCCAGCAAATATTTCAGCCGCGAATTCTACAACTATTTCCCACGTCGTCTGTACAGCCGGATCGCCATCGGCACTAAAAACCTGAAGTAAAAGAACCTTAGCTAGAAATGGAATATTGCGCTGATGCAACCAATTCTTTAAATCAGACTCTTGTTGAATACTGTACTTCTCTACCGACTTGAAGCATCCGGCGCCAAACGGCGTATTGCCCCAACCATCATCGCCGCAAAGGATATCGTAACAGCCAAAAGCATCGTAAACAGCTTGAGTTGATGCGCGATCGAGAAATAAAATTTGATCTCTGCGTGTCTGTGGTATCTCTAAAAACGTCTCTGTAGAACCAAAAATTGTCCAGCGACCAACCGGAGGAAAATTCCCTCCTTGCAGAATCGAAATATCAATCCAATTATAGGGTTCCATCAACGATCGCTCCTTAAGCGGATGTAAATACGTAACCTCAATATCGAAACGACATCACCCCACTGTACTTTGTGAGACACTTGTTAACTTCAGCAACTTATCCAGCGTCTCCTGGGCCGATACTTGCAATTGAACCTCACCAATATCAAATCGAGGGTCTTCAATCAAATCCGGGTCGCTGCAATAAGCATCAACATCGGCAAACAACTTGTCTAAAATTTGAAATTCTCTTCCTGGCTGGAGATTATTGTCACCCTTAAACAGTTGTAAAAAACGCTGTTCAAACTCATCAGCGCTGATTTTACTGCCTGCAAACTCTTCTAATAACTTGATGTACTTATCCATATTTATCCACCTCCAATATCTCCAGTCGCACTTAATTCAGCAATTTGGGCAGAATTCAGTTTCCAGCCGCTAATAAAATTGTCTCCTGCGTCCACTATAACATTTAAATTAGTTGCAGGGTCAAAGTAGTGCTTGACTGGTTGCCTGCGATAAGTACCCGCAATCTCCTGCACTCCCTGTTTCTGGACATGAGTTTGAATAGCTGCCGCAAATGCTGCTGCTGTCTGCAAATTGTAATTGCCTGAAACACCAAAATCGGTAGCGTGCTTGAATTTCTTTTGAATCTGACGTTCGGATACAAGCAGATTGATAGACATATTCAAGTCAAGATTTGTTAAATATTTACAGTTATTAGTGACATCAGGCAGACTATTCTCTTACTATAAGAAACGGCTCAAATCTGAAACAAAAGGTAAGAAAATGTCTGAACTTAGACAAAATCTAATTACCAGAGATTGGGTAATCATCGCCACCGATCGCGCAAAAAGACCTGACCAATTCGCTAATCCCAAAAAGGCGATCTTACAATTGCCCCGGCACCGCCCAGACTGCCCGTTTTGCGTGGGAAATGAGGAAGATGGAACAGTAGAAACATTACGTTTGGGCGATCGCACTGGCTGGAAAGTCCGCGCAATTGGCAACAAATATCCTGCCCTCTCCCCGACAGCAGAATGGATGAGAATATCATCGGGAATTCACCGCACGATGGCAGGAATCGGCGTTCACGAAGTAATTGTCGAACACCCGCGACACGATTTGACGACAGCTTTGTTGACAGTTTCAGAAGTAACAGACATACTTTTAGTATACCGACAACGTTATTTAGAAATCAGAAAATATCCCCATATTGAAACAATTATTATCTTCAAAAATCACGGCGAAAGTGCCGGAACTTCTCTCGAACACCCTCACTCCCAGATAGCAGCTACACCCGTAGTCCCCAGCCTATTTCGCAGCCGCATTGATGCAGCAATTCGCTATTTTGACGACACGGGAGAGTGTTTGTTTTGCCGGACTTTGGAAGATGAATTAGCGTCTGGTGAAAGAGTGATTTTTGAGAGTGAATATTTTGTGGCTTTTATCCCATATGCTGCACTTTCGCCGTTTCATATCTGGATTTTTCCGCGTCGCCATTCCTCTTCGTTCGATGACATTACCGATGCGGAAATTACGGATCTTGCTTATACTTTGAAAACTGTACTCGCTAAGCTTTATTACGGATTGAACGATCCTGATTACAACTATAATATTCGATCGGTCCCAACAGCCGAACGGGCGACTAAATATTTTCACTGGTATATGGCAATTATTCCCAGAGTCTCGAAGCAGGCTGGGTTTGAGTTGGGTAGCGGGATGTTTATCAATACTGCTTTGCCAGAAGAAAGTGCTGATTTTTTGCGATCGATCGCAATTCCCGATAGCTAAAATGTGCGATCGATCTACTCGTTATGTTGTATCGAAGTCTAGATGCCCTCTTTAGTCTGCGGAGGCAGACTTCGTTTGTATAGTAGCGGTTTCAACCGCCGATTAATATAGCAGGTAACTCCGGCAACATAGATTTAAGAATCATTCCGTGCACTCCTTTTTGCGGATTATTTACAGCCTGCGTAATCCGATAATTCACCGCTAGGGAAGAGAAAACATAAGCATCTTCTTCTTTGAAACCAGCAAACTCTTGCAGCCAATAAACCGTCTGTTTTACCGCCATTTCAAACGCTTCATCTAATGTTCGATCAAATCCCATAATTACAATATGAGTAGGCGTTTCAGCAAACGGAAATATCAGAAACAAATCCTTACGTAAGATGATTTGAATAGTCCCATTCATCGAAGTTTCAATGGCAGTACCGTCAACTTCACCGTCTCCTTGTGCCGAATGTCCGTCGCCGATAGATAGCAAACCACCGCACCTAAAAATAGGTAAAAATAACCGCGTTCCCGGTTGAAGTTCCTGATTGTCCATATTGCCGCCATAGCGCTCTGGAGGAATAGAAGAACGGTTGATTTCTGTAGTGGCAACGCCGATTATTCCGAAGAATGGATGCAGGGGAATCCGAATGCCACTACCTGCGGGAAATTCGGCAATCTTTTGCTCTAAATCTAGGGGAATAAACCGCAATTTAGCTTCGGGAAAATACTCAGGCAAAACTCCCCAACCGGCGCGAATTGCATTGAATCCTACTGGTAAACTGGGGTGAACTTCCTCGATGTGAATTTCTAAAACGTTTCCAGGTTCAGCATTGTTAACATAAATCGGGCCTGTTAGCAAGTGCGGGCCTGGGCCTACTTTGCGGTTGGGAGGTAAATTCTGGCAAATATCTAAAAATTCGGGGGTGAGAAATTCGGGCGGGGCTTTGTCAGCAACATAATATCCCGAATAGGTTTCGATATCAATGCGATCGCCCGAATCAACGATTAAGGCTGGTTTAAGATTTGGAGAAAAACCGCCTAAATGTACAGTTTCGCAAGTAGCTTTGAGAAGATGCCTAGTCATATCTATTTGAGATTGAAGATTCTTTAAGGGTGTTAAGACTGTTATATCGCAAGTCTAAATCATTTTTGCCAAAGATTTTTTTTTGAACCACAGAGGGCGCAGAGGGCGCAGAGAAAGATTATTGAGAGATAAAAAGGGGTCAAAAAATGGTTGAGGTTTGTTATATGTGAGATATTTTACTAATTTCTTAACTTTTTGATAATGTGGGCATTTTAAAATTAAAACTCTATAATTTAAAATCGCTTCCTGTTTTTTCTTCAAATTAATGACTAATGAATTATGTTTACACCATTACCCGATGAAGTAGAAAGTCCTAGAAATTATCCTCGTAACCCTTGGTTTTTTGCTATCTTGCTTCTGATTGTTCTATTGCTTGGTTTAATCATGAAATCTCATCTCAACAAACCACAACTCCTCACAGATCCATTTTTGCAACTCCCAACAGCAAACTCGGTGCGAGTAGTCTGGTTTACCGAATTTCCCGGTACTCGCAACACAGTCACTTATGGCGAAAAATTCATTCGAGTTGTGGCGGCAAATACCACTAAACTAAGTCGCACTCGCGAAGACAAAGACTCCCGCACCTCCGATGAGATCAAACAGGGAACAATTGATAACCCAATTGTCCGAAACATCTGGCGTCACGAAGCAGAATTGTTGAAATTAATACCCGGTGTTCGCATTCCCTATTCAGTCACTAGCCAAAGAGAAGATGGCGAATCTGTCAATAGCAAAACTTTCACACTTTCTCCGACGCCATCAACCGGAACACCGCTGAAAATCCTCCTAACTTCCGATCATCAATTGATGCCGATGACAGCAGCCAATCTCCAGAAAGTAGCAGAAACAATTGACAGAGTTGATGGTGTTTTTATGGCGGGTGACTTAATTAATATACCCGATCGCGCTTCCGAATGGTTCGACGACACTCGCGGCCGCGCCTTCTTTCCCTGTCTCCAAGGGCGCGGCTTCTCGGAACTCGACAAAAACGGCATCAAAACAGTATACAGCGGCGGCGAACTGATTCAACACGCGCCGCTTTTTCCCGCCATTGGCAACCACGAAATCATGGGCCGCTTTTCCAAAGCGAGCAAGCTAGATGAGCAGTTTAACGACCCTTTTCCCCGCGCTGCTGCTGAAAAAACCTACGCTCAAGATGCCTCTAGATTGAATCCAAACAATGACCCGGAAGTGCGAGAAAATTGGTTAAAAAACCAGACTTTTAATAGCGATACCTACGATGAAATTTTCACTTTTCCAAGTAACAAAAACTACTATGCTGTAACTTTTGGCGATGTCCGCTTAGTCACTTTATACGTAACAAATATTTGGCGCACGCCCAATTTAGATCCCGGCGCTAGAGGCAAATATCGGGAACGCGACGAAGACTTCAACAATCCCGAAAAATGGGGATACGGACAGCACATTTTCGAGCCGATTGTCAAGGGAAGTGACCAATATAATTGGCTACAACAAGAGTTAGATAGTCCAGAATTTAAACAGGCAAAATATAAAGTTGTGATGTTTCATCATCCGCCACATTCTTTAGGTGATAATATTGTACCTGCTTATACTGATCCAGTGCAAAGTGTCGATCGCCACAAGCAAGGCAATATTAAGATGATACGTTACGAATATCCAAAAGCCAAGGATTATATCATTCGAGATGTCTTGCCACTACTAGAAAAAGCCAAAGTGCAGTTAGTATTCTACGGACATTCGCACCTGTGGAACCGCTTTAAGAGTCCTAGCGGAATGCACTTTTTAGAGACTTCTAATGTTGGCAATAGTTACGGTGCTTTCGCGGGGGAGAAGCGCAGATTTACGCCACCTGCGTATCGCGAAGATTACAGTACAATTGGAGATCCAAATGGTTTAAATCCTGTGATGCCGACAATTGCACCATTGCTGGGAGAAAATGGTCAGCCACTGCCCTATATTGACAGCAACGATATTACGGCTTTTACCATTTTTGATACGGGTAATGGTGTTGTGAGTAGCTATTATTTTGATACGCGGAAACCTGAGTCGGATGTAGTGAAGTTTGATGAATTCAAGTTGAAAAATCCGTAAAAAATTTTGTAGGGGCAGGTTCACCAACAATATTTGATAAATACAAATAATCTATAAAACCTGCCCCACCCAACTAATAACCATCAACCAAAATTCAACGGATCGACATCAATAGTTAAACTAACACCGCGCGGCGTACGATCGCGCAATCCGATCAAATCCGACAAATCCACCGACTCATCCAAAGGTAACTTCAGCAAAATCTGCCACCTATACCGATTTGCCACCCGCATAATCGCCGCAGGTGCCGGCCCCAACAACTCGCACCCCGGCACAGACAACCGCTGAATATACCCATGACAAACAGACGCCAATTGTACCGCGCACGCCGCAACTTCCGCCGCATCTAAACTGCTCAACCGCAACAAAACCAGCCGCCCCGAAGGAGGATAATTTAGTGCTGTTCTTTCGGCTAATTCTGTTTCCACAAAACTTGTATATTCGTGCCGCCTAACTGCTTGAATTACCCGATGTTCTGGAGTATAAGTTTGCATAATTACCTTTCCCGGATCGTCGCCTCTACCCGCACGCCCCGCCACTTGAGTTAATGTTTGAAATGCTCGTTCGCTTGCCCGATAATCTGACAAATTTAGCAACCCATCAGCAGACACAACTCCCACCAATGTAACTCCAGCTAAATCTAACCCTTTAGTCAGCATTTGCGTACCCAACAAAATATCAGCTTCCCCATTTGCAAATTGCGTTAACAACCGGCGGTGATCGCCCTTATTTCTAGTCGTATCGCTGTCAAACCGAATTGCCCGCAATTCTGGGAATAATCTCGTTAATTCCTGTTCGACTCGCTGAGTGCCGCTGCCGAAGTTTTTGAAGTAAGGAGAACTGCATTCCGGGCAGTTTTGAGGGTGTCTTTCTGTGTGGTTGCAGTAGTGACAGCGCAACATTTCTGCTGTCCCTTCGCCGATGTTGTGATAAGAAAGCGAAACGTCACAATTCGGGCATTCCATCACATAGCCGCAACTCCGACAAGAGACAAAGGTACTGTGTCCTCTTCTGTGAATAAATAGAATACCTTGCTGTTGTCTGTTTTGTAATTCTTCGAGAGCATTTTGCAGCGCAACGCTAAAAATAGAACGGTTTCCTTGCCGCAATTCTTGGCGCATATCGACTATTTGAATCGGAGGCATTGGGCGCGAATAAATGCGTTCTGGCAATGATAAATAATGGATAGTTGGTAAGGAGTAATTATTGATTTGTGTCTCAACAAAAGTCTCTAAAGCTGGGGTTGCCGAACCTAAAATTAGGGGACAATTTTCTAATTCGGCGCGCCATTTGGCAACGGTGCGGGCGTGATAGCAAGGGGTTGGTTGTTCTTGTTTGAAACTGGTGTCGTGTTCTTCATCAAGGATAATTAAGCCGAGGTGAGGTAGAGGCGCAAAAATTGCCGATCGCGTGCCGATGACAATTTGCGGGGTTCCAGTCAGCATCTGACGCCATGTATCGTAACGTTCGCCGTCGGATAGGGCGCTGTGGTACACGCAAATTTGCTCGCCAAAACGGGCGCGGAATCTGTCGGTAAGTTGGGGTGTCAGGCCGATTTCGGGAACGAGCACGAGGGCGGATTTGCCACTGGCTAAGATTGGGGCGATCGCCTGCAAATACACTTCGGTTTTCCCGGAACCTGTAACGCCGTGCAGCAGCACTTGACGGAATCCCGAAAAACTGTTAATGAATGCCAAAGCTTCAGCTTGAAAATAAGTTAAAGTTTTGGGTAAATCGGGAGTTTGAGCGATTCCCCGATCGCCCCTGAGCACTTCCCTTTGATCGATAACAACAGTGCCTTTTTGCTCCAAAGCTTTGACAACCGAAGAACTTGTACTGCAAATTCTCAGCAAATCATTCAGCCACATTTCACCGCCACCGCGCCGCAAAACTTCCAATACTTCTTGTTGCCGCTGCGTTAAATCTGTGACAAATGCGCTGACAATTAATGTGACTGCCGGTTTGAGTTTTGCTTTGGGAGGATTGGGAGGTTCTAAATAACTTTCTACCCAACCGCGTTTCAATAAATCTTTTAATCCTCGATAACTTCCCTTGACTTGTCGTTGGAGGTATTGCCAAGTGTAATCGCCGTTTTTTTGAGATTGCAATAATTGTAAAATTTGACTGGCTGCGGGATTGAGAAATGTTTCGGCATTCGGAGAAATAGCATCCTTAATTAACCGAATTCGGCGCACCGAACGGCTTAATAAACCAGGTGGCAGCGAGGCTCTAATTACTTGAATTAATGGCGTGCAATAATATACGGATACTCGATCGAGCAATTCCCAGTAAGTAGGCGGGAAAAAACCCGTACTGACAACATCTTCGACATCTTTAACCCGCGCGGGATCTAAGTCTGGCGGCAGTTGAGAAATGTAGCGAATGGCGATCGCCCCTACCTGTTGACTGCCAAAGGGTACACTCAAAATATCCCCAGGCTGCACGTTCATTTCCGCAGGTAGGCGATAGGTAAATAACTTGTTTTCCTCCCCTGGGGAGTCCCCCGCGCCCCTGAAAGGAGAGTCCACCAACACCTCGATCCACTCTGCCGACACGGTGGGGCGCAGTGGCGGTTGGCTGCTGCTGTAGGATGCCCCAGGCTCTGCCGCTACAGGGGTTGATAAACCAAAAGTGACAGTAGACATAGGTTTGCACATCAAACTAGGAGGAGCCGCAGTCAAGGGGAGTTTTTATTATCCCTCAGTTTAGCTCGATCGATCGCGAGCTGCGGGAATTGGCGATCGGAATCTCGATCGCCAATTCAGTCCCTTCTCCAACTGCGGATGTGCATTCCAGCCTCCCACCGTGTTTATCCACAACAATTTGATAGCTAATTGACAGTCCCAAACCAGTCCCGTGCCCAACTGGTTTAGTTGTAAAAAACGGATCAAAAATTTTCCCTTTTACAGCTTCATCCATTCCCACACCGTTATCTTTGATGCTAATTCTCGCCCGATTTTCTGAGATAATAGAAGTAGTAATCGCAATCTCGCTAGGAGTTGCTTCTATCTCCCCTTGGGAACGCTTTTGGTCTCGCTCCCGCAGGGCATCAATAGCATTATTGATCGTGTTCATAAATACCTGATTCAATTGTCCGGGATAACATTCTACTTTCGGTAAAGTCCCATAATTTTTAACAATCTTGATGCCCGCATACCCTGGTTTTTCTTTAGTTAAATTTTGCAAAATTAACAAAGTGCTGTCAATTCCTTCGTGAATGTTAACCGGTTTCTTTTCGGCTTCATCTACCCGCGCAAAGTTGCGCAAAGTCAGCACAATTTCGCGGATGCGCTCAGAACCTACTTTCATTGACGAAAGAGTTTTTAACAAATCTTCGCGCAGAAAGTTCAGGTCAATTTTTTCCAGAAAATCTTCAATTTCTGGATCGGTTTCGGGATACCGATTTTGATACATTTCGAGCAATCTTAAAATGTCCGCAGTGTAGTCATTGACATAGGTAATATTGCCGTAGATGAAGTTGACTGGATTGTTGATTTCGTGGGCGATACCAGCTACTAAAATCCCCAAAGCCGACATTTTTTCGGCTTCGATCAATTTGAGCTGCATTGCTTGCTGATTTGCGAGAGCTTTCTCTAGTTCAGACATTTTTGCTTTTAAAATATTTTCATAATCTCTAAATTCGTCAGTAACTGTTTTTAGCAAACATTCTTTTTTTTGACTTAAAGCTGTCCGTTGACTGCGTTCTAGTTCGGAAGTTTCGAGTTCTTGCCGCAGAATTTGATTGTCTTTTTCCAGCTCTTTTATTCTATTTTCCCAGTCTATTTGTTCCATCGGCTATTATTGTGAACCTAAAAATATTGTTACCAAGATTTTATTATGAACTTTAGTTGCACCCTTTACATACTTAAGTTTTTGTCGTAACTGAACTCGACATTGTGGTTGATAAGATTTAACATCTCCTTGATTTTGTTATGTTTAAAAATCTTATCTAATCTACATTCAAAATGTCAAGATATTAACCAGAAATTCGGTTAAAAGAAATCGCTGCTTTTCATCCCCGCACTCGCAGATAGCCTGGTTTTCATCCGATTTCTGATAAATCAGCCGGACGATCGCCAATGTGTAGGGCCCCCGGGAAAAAATGCCCGATTCAGACAACATTTGTACAAAACCCGCCGGCTTGGCTTTGCTGGGGAAAATATCAGATGCGACTGTGAATGTGACGGAGTTCGACAGGGCGATCCTCTGCGAGGGCTTCGCCAACGAAAGCCAAGCTATCTCAAGTACCAAGGAAATTGCTATCTCCCAGAACGCAATCATACTATACAATTGCTCATAAATTTCACTGCAATGTGTCGATCGCACTACCACACCCGCGCCATTTTGTGCTAATAAATACTATTTGTGACAACATCCACACAGCAGTTTATATTTGGAGAGTATTGAATGTCAGGTAGCGAAGTTCGTGCAGACTTTTGGATGAGCGAGTACATTACCCCTTGGGATATCTACGTTCACGGTATCATCAGCGTGCTTGCTTACAAAAAAACAGCCTATCAGGAAATGTACGTAGTTCAAACCGGTACCTACGGCAAAGGCTTAGTTTTGGATGGCAAATGGCAATCCTGTACAGGCGACGAATTTCTGTACCACGAACCGCTGGTTCACCCAGCCATGATTTGTCACGGTTCACCCAAAAAAGTCCTCGTTCTAGGCGGCGGCGAAGGAGCGACAATTAGAGAAGTCCTGCGCTGGAAAAGTGTTGAAAAAGTAGTGATGATCGATATCGACGGCGAAGTAGTAGATGCTTGCCGCGAACACCTGCCAGAAATGCACCAAAATGCCTTTGATGACCCCCGCTGCGAAGTCGTAATTGGCGATGCTTTGGACTATTTAGACAACACTGACAAAGATTGGGATATTGTCATTTCTGACTTGTCAGATCCCATTGAAGAAGGCCCATCTTTCCAGTTGTTTACAAAAGAGTATTTTGAGAAAGTTCGCAGCGTGATGTCGCCTAACGGATATTTTGTAGTGCAAGCCGGGCCAGTTTCTCCAGCAGAAATGAAAATGCACGCCCGCATTGTGAACACGCTGAAGTCAGTTTTCCCCAACGTTCAATCCTGCACCAGTTTTATTTCTACCTACGGAGCTCCTTGGGGTTTCGCCATAGCTTCAACTCAGGAAATAAACACCCGTCCCGAACCAGAAGTTACCGACAAATTACTCGCCGAACAAACAACTGGCGGGTTGCGGATGTTCGACGGAATTACCCTACTGGGATTGCTGCAAGTTCCCGGCCACTTGCGAAAAGTAATCGCCACTGAAACCGAAGTTTACACTATGGCAGCACCGCCGAAGTTTTTCGGGAAAGGTTCTGTCGGTCAATGAAGTTAAATTGAAAGAGAAAAGTCGTTTGGAGTAACTCGCATGAGTAATTTAATTCGCATACTCGCTGCAATTTTTATTCCCCCCTGGGCGTATTTCTGACTGTTGGGATTGGCGCTGATTTTTGGATCAACCTGCTTCTCACCTGTTTTTTCTGGTTTCCGGGTATGATCCACGCCATTTGGGTGATTGCCAAGCACGATCGAGGTTAAGTTCCTGTAGGGGCGGGTTTTACCAGCAATATTTATTAGCAGCCAAAGGGATAGATCAACCCGCCCTCTTTCTTTTTCGTAACATCGTTTCCGGTTACATCGGAATTATTACCCGAAATCAGGAGACGGCAGTGCCCTGTCCCTACAAATTTTTTGTGGGGTGGGACACGGCACTGCCGGCTGCTCTATAATTACGGTGGAAACGGGATTGTTATTATTGATTTTTTCAAATAAATT
>JANNOR010000233.1:0-8972 GCA_031399265.1 Cyanobacteria bacterium SOY_34_metabat_3
ATATTTTGTAGAGGGATGTGCCTTTTCCAAACCACTATAATTTTTTGGTAAACGGCACTGCCGTCTCCTCCGCTTATATCATTCCGATGCTAACGAATTTAATATGACTACGAACCAATTTTAATGAACCGCAAATCCTAAAATTAGATTGTGTACTAACCTTACACCTTGCGCCTAAATAACTATCCGAATATTCGTCAGATTATGACTGATTCTAAGTGTCTTTCTCTCCCGCAGCAAATCCTTCTGTATCTTGCTTTAATTCTGATACGATCGCACCTCGATCGCGCCAAGCTTCGGCATTTTCGGGCTTGATCGCGATCGCCCGATCGTAAGCTGCCATTGCTTCTTCGTAGCGGTTTAATGCTGACAAAGCTGTACCGCAGTGATGCCAAGCATCGTAGGAGTCGGGCTTAATGGCGATCGCTTTTTCATAAGCTGCGATCGCCTCTTCGTGCTTCTGCAATTTTGCCAAAGATTCGCCTTTGGCAAACCAAGCTTCGTAACACTCGGAATTCAGGGAAATTGCTTTGTCGTAAGATGCAATTGCTGCTTCATGTTGCGACAGTTTCTCGAAAGCTGCGCCTCGGTTGTGCCAAACTTCAAAATCCTGCGGTTTAATCGCAATTGCTTTGTCGTAGGCTGCGATCGACTCTTGATACCGTTGCATTTTTCCGAACACAGCGGCTTTATTGTACCAAACTTCGTATTTGTCGGCCCGGATGCCGATCGCTCGATCGTAAGAATCAATCGCATCGCTGTAGCTGAGCAATTTCCACAGCATATTGCCCCGATTGTACCAAGTTTCGTATCTGTTGGGATTGAGAGCAACAGCGCGATCGTAAGAATCGACTGCTTGTGCGTACTGCTGTACTTTCCCTAACATCGCGCCTCGGTTGTGCCAAATTTCGCTGTCGGTGGCTTTGATAGCTAAGGCGCGATCGTAACTGGCGATCGCTTCTTCGTAATGCTGCAATTTACCCAACAAAGCCGCGATGCTGTGCCAACAAGCGTATTTTTGGGACTCGCTCGAACTTGCTCGCTCGTAACAGGCGATCGCCTCTTCGTACTTGTGCAATTTTGCCAGCAAATTCGCTTTATTATACCACGCTTCGCAGTGATCCGGTTTAATCGATATTGCTTGGTCGTAACAGGCGAGTGCTTCTTCGTGGCGCTGCATTTTTATTAACACATTTCCGCGCCAATACCAAGCCTCATCCAAATTATTATTCATTAAAATAGCTTTTTCAAAACAGACCACCGCCTCATCGTAATTGCCTTGAAAATAAAGCCCTTCGCCTTGCTTGATATAATCGTCAGCAATCAAATTTTCCCCATCACCAGATGATGTTTGCGAAGCTTGGGAATCGTTTAACTGCGGTTCCGGTGCGAGTTTGACAGCTTCCTTGGCAACAATTGCCGGAACTTGCGAGATTTCTTGAACAATTTGAGATTTTTTATCATAAACTTCTGTCAGCAAAACTTGCAGGTGCATCAAAAATTGAGATTTGAGAGTCTCGATTTGCTCGACGGAAGATTTGGAAATTTCAGTTTCTCTAGTTAAAAAATCAATGGATTGTTTAGCTGCACTCAGTTGCGCTTCTAATTCATCTCTCAATTTTTGAGTCAGTTGGCTAGAATTACTCAGCTCTGATTCCAATACACCAATGCCCTGCAATCTTTGATTGGCATCAGCAACTAACTGTTTGACTACTAGCTTGCGGATCAGCCAAAAAAACGTAATTGTCACAGGGGGAAATACAGTACCGAGAATTAGTAAGATATTGAGCAGATTTATAGTATTATTAAAACCATATCCAGATTCAGCACTACCAGCGATCGGGGAAATAAAATCGAAAGCTTCGCGAACTTGAGGATTGCTTTCGGCTCCATTTTTAATTAATTTAGTCAGCCAGGTTTCTTGTAAAGATTTTGTGAGTTCATCGCCGGATGCAGCAGGAGTATTTGCAGCAGCAGATAACTGCGGCCCGGCGGTGGCTACCAGCACACCTGTCTGCGATTTTACCGCAATTCGCGGGGAAAATTGTTCGTGGGCGATCGTCTCAGGCGCGCTCATTGACTCCGCCGGACGGGATGCGGTAGTATTTATCGCATCAACAAAGTTGCTGGCCTGCGCTGTTTCACCAGAGACGGGATGTACAGCAGGAGCGGCGTTGGTATGGGTAGTTAAATTCTGGGATGCGAGGGCGGCCAGAGTCAAGAGAGCTACATTTGAGACCCGCATAAACGTCAACTCACCTAGGAGAAATTAGTGCTTATTTTTTGGAGATCGGTCGATCGACCTCATATTCTCAGCAGTTAGAATAACTGAGACGAGGAATCAAGTGCGATCCTATCTCCAAAATACAGGCGGAGGCTGACTTGTCAGGAAAAGTGCCAATAATTCTGGCTCTCAAACTTTTCTCGAAAAATATATTCTGGCCGCTAATCCGGCTGAAAAACCCTCGCAATCCTCATCAAGCTGGTTGAGGCAGCTTCACCAATCTGCACAATTGCCAAATATCCCGGGAATATCAATTGGACTCTTCATCAGAATGAGATAAAGGTCGGACACGGCAGTGCCGTGTCCCTACAATCGATCGCGGTAGGGAGACGGCACTGCCGTGTCCTCGCTTATCATTCCGGTGCAGCCGGAATTGATATAAACCCACCCCAACCAACCCAATTTTTAGATTTAAACTCCAGCTAAAACAGCTTCAGGTTGCTGATGTGCGGCAGCCGCTACATCCAAATCAGCACCGTAAATTTCACAGCTATTGTTCGGACTTTCAATTAGTTTAATCTTGTGCAATTCGGCTCCTAATTCCCGAACGGGCGATCGTAATAATTGACCGATCCGTACCGCAATATTTTCCGCAGTCGGCACAACCTTCTCAAAATAAGTAATATCCTTATTTAAAAAAGTGTGATCGAAGGGTTCAACAACATAATCGTCGATCGCTTTTTGCAAAGCTCCCAAATCAGCAATCATCCCAGTCCGCGCATCAATTTCTCCTTTAACAGTCACCTCTAAATGATAGTTGTGACCGTGACCGTTAGGACGAGCACATTTGCCGTAAATTTCCGAGTTTTCTTCAAAGCTCAAGTCGGGACGAGCTAACCGGTGGGCGGCGCTAAAATGAGTAGACAAAGTTAGATAAGCTTCCATTCCGTTTCCTAAATATTCAGCCCAAAGTTCGGGGTGTTCAAACAATTGAATTTTGCTCAGAGGTAAATGAGGCGCTAGTCGCAGCCAAATTTGCCGTGCTATGTTTTCGGTAGTTGGCAGAGTCTGCTCAAATTCCGGCCACGCTTCGTTAAGGTAAGAAAAATCGAGATCCTTGGTAACTTCCCGCTTGATGACGTGCTTGACATCAGACAGGTTGAGCACCATGCCATACTCGTCGAGTTCTCCTATCATGGAAACGTAAAGAACGTAGTTGTGTCCGTGTCCCGGTGCGCGCGCAGTTGGGCCAAACCGTTCAAAGTTCTCGGCTTCGCTCAACTCGGGTAGCCAGTAACGATGACTCGCCGAAAACTGCGCCCGACGATTGATGATGCACTGCATAAAAGTCAACTAGGGTAAGTTTGTTAAGTTCTGTAAAGGACTTACTTTCTTAAGGATAGACTAATTTTTGCTGGAATTTTCCGATAATTTGAGGGTGCTCTAGATGAATTTATACGAATTTTCCAGATATTGGCAACACATTGCCGATCGAACCCCAGGCCCGGATTTACGCCGCCACACAGATATCCGGCAGAAAATACCGCTACTTTCACAGTTTCTCGCCCTGCATTTCTAATCCATCAGTTACCACTTTTTAAGCAAGTGCGATGGCGTCCCGCCCCGCAAGCTACGGCTTCTTTTGCAACACTGGACACTCTACGATTTCATTTTTTCGTCTAAGCTGCATTTTGGCAGAAACAAAAAACAATAAGCAAGAAGCAAGAATCAATAAAATCAATGGTTTGGGCTATGAACAACGTCCTAACCGTCGGGCGCGGTTGCAATAGTTAGCAGTTTGCGGTGCCGTTGCGACCAAACTAATCACGCATTACCAATCACCAATTACGAAATATTAATGAATTGGATTACTGAACGAGCCGATCGCTTTTTTGAAAATTTGTCTGGTGCGATGACAACCCCGCTATTTTATGTGGGGGACACTCATCTGTCCATCAGCGCGATCGTCAAACTGCTCATTTTAGCTATATTTGCCTTAATTATAGCTCGTCTCATCAGCGAAGGAATCAAACGCAGCCTGCTAGTTCGGATGGGATTGGATCGCGGCAGTCGAGAAGCAATTTCCACCATCATCAGCTATATTTTAGCAACTCTTGGCTGTATATTAGTCATGCAAGGTGCCGGCATCAACCTCACCTCACTCACCGTCTTAGCAGGCGTTGTCGGCATTGGTTTCGGCTTCGGATTGCAAAATCTCGCCAGCAACTTTATCAGCGGTCTCACCCTGCTATTCGAGCAGCAAATTAGAGTCGGAGACTTTATTGAAATAGACAGCTTATTAGGAACAGTAGAAACAATTTCGATCCGCTCCACAATTATCAAAACAATTGACGGTCTCTTTGTAATCATCCCAAATATTAAGTTTGTCGAAACCAACATTATTAACTGGAGTTACAGAGACCCCAGATGCCGCCTCCGCATCCCCATCGGGGTTGCTTACGGTTCTGACCCAGTAATAGTTACGGAAGCGCTGTTAATTGCGGCGCGGATGGAATCGAATGTCTTGTCCCATCCTTCTCCTAAAGTATGGTTTCGCGGTTTTGGAGATAACGCTTTAAATTTTGAACTTTTAGTTTGGATTGACCAGCCCCAAGAAAGCGATGCCATTAAAAGTGCGGTCAATTTTTTAATAGATTACGAATTCCGCCACCGAAATATCGAAATCCCATTTCCCCAGCGGGATTTATGGCTGCGAAACCCGCAAGAAATAACTAAACTTTTTCACGATCGCAAAGACGATAATTCTAACGGCAAAGTTTTTTCCCAAAATGCAAAACATTCAGCCGAACTCAAATCTAATTCCACCGTTTCGGAGCATAAAAATTCAGGTTCTAAATCGCCTAATAATTGGACGCTGCGAGATTTGTTGCGGCGAGTAACTTATTTTGAACAGTGTACGGATTTAGAACTGCGACAGTTAATTGAATACGGCTATCGGCAACTATTTCCAGCGGGACAGATTGTATGTAAAGAAAATGACCCAGGCGATTCTTTTTATATTATTCTTTCTGGTGCTGTAGAAGTTCTTTCTCAAAAAGCGGATCAGTATATTGCGACGCTTCACGAGGGCGAGTTTTTTGGAGAAATATCTTTATTATTGGGAACTCCGAGAACGGCGACTGTCAAAACTAGAGAAGATGCAATTTTGTTTGTGGTAGAACGCCATGACTTACAAAAACTTTTAATAGAACAGCCGAATTTAGCAGATCAGATTGCTCAAAAATTGTCGGAACGCCAGCAAGCTTTGAGAGATTTGGGATTGTTAGATGGCGACTCTATTGGACAAACTCCTTTTATTAAAATTCGCAAGCGAATTCAAGTTCTTTTTGGAATTTGATAATTGGAGAATTGGGAATTGGGAATGGGTTATGGGCATTGGGCATTGGGCATTGGTCATTAGGGAAAGCAAAAATTCTCCCACTCTCCCACTTTCCCACTCTCCCACTCTCCTCTATCTTGCTTTTAATTCCTCCTGTGCTTCCCGCCGCAGTCTAGCAGCAATTCTAAACAGTTCTTGACCTGTGTGCAAATGGCGATCGTCGTAGTTTAGGGTAAATAAATGCAATTCTTCTATGCCATCACCCACTTGATTGATGCTGTAATAGAGATGGGCTGCAACTCCGGCAAAATTAGATGGATTGGGTACAGATTTCAAAAAGTTATGAGCTTTTTTGAGAAAGTCGCGGCTGGTTTCAATATAAGTTTGAAACTTTTCTATCAGTTCGTCATCAAAGGGATCTGCTGATAATTCGTCTATTTCCTTTTTAAGCGGCTTCAAGATGCTGTTGAGCATTCTATTGACGGGTTTGTATACTTTAATCAGCCACTGTTCCATTTGTTCGTCGGCTTCCCGTCCAGTTTGTTTTTGCTGGCGGGCGACGTTTGGTGTGTAGGATGATGGCTGTTCGCTTGGTTGGCAAAATTGGCGATCGTAAGATTGTCTGTGCTCGGCGTCTCCTAATATTTCATAGGCTGCATTGAGGCGGACAATCTCTTCGTGACCGGCTGTAGAGCTGTTGCTGTCTGGATGAAATAATTTGACTAAACGGCGGTATGCTTGTTTAATCTCGGCTTGGGTTGCTGTTTGGCTAATCTTTAGGGTTTTGTAGTGATTGGTAACGGAAGACACGCTGTTATTTCCTTTAAATCTGGATAATCTGCAATAAAGTGCTTGACAAAAATATCATTATTTGCTAATGTATTAAGTATTTATTTGATATAAATGTCAAAGATTGTAAGTAAAAAACCTTACTTTTTAAATTAGCATAAATCTATTTTATAAGAACATTGATTTTTTGCAGGTTTGTAGTCAGGGCTTCAGTCCTCTCTCTGCGAATTTTAGTTAATCAGGACTAAAGTCCTGACTACAAACAACTACGATCGCCCACAATTCAGACTTGATACACTCTAAAAGCAGAGCAGGGCGTTTATTGTACGTCCTGCTCTTAATTTTTGCGATTCTAATCCGCAGTTAGTCTAGTTGAGCGCCATCGCCAGATTCAGTTCTGGATCTTGGAACAAAGGAGTGCTGAGATAGCGTTCCCCGAAGCTGGGCTGAATCATCACAATCAATTTACCAGCATTTTCGGGACGCTTGCCTACTTTCAGGGCTGCACACAATGCTGCACCACTGGAAATACCAGACAAAAGTCCTTCTTCTCGCGCTAAGCGCCGTCCGTAAACGATCGCCTCGTCATCGGTAACAACTATCACTTCGTCGATCGCATTCACATTCAGCACCGGCGGCACAAAACCAGCACCGATACCTTGAATTTTGTGAGGCCCAGGTTTTCCGCCCGACAGTACATGACTGTTGGCAGGCTCAACGGCGATCGCCTTAAATCCAGGTTTCCGCGACTTAATCACCTCTGCAATACCCGTAATCGTACCGCCAGTGCCGACTCCAGAAATCAGGAAATCAATCTCGCCATCTGTATCAGCCCAAATTTCCTCAGCCGTTGTCAAACGGTGAACCTCCGGGTTGGCTGGATTCCGAAACTGCTGCAACATATAGGCATTCGGCGTTTTGTCTACAATCTCTTGAGCGCGGCGGATGCAGCCGGTCATGCCCTCAATTCCCGGTGTTAGTTCCAGTTGGGCTCCATAAGCGCGCAACATCGATCGACGTTCCGTGCTCATTGTATCCGGCATAGTCAAAATCAACTGGTAGCCCTTAGCTGCCGCCACCATAGCCAGAGCAATTCCGGTATTTCCAGAAGTTGGTTCTACTAAAACCGTTTTTCCTGGAGTAATCAGCCCTTCGGCCTCGGCTTGATTGACCATACTAACGCCAATCCGGTCTTTCACCGATGCTGCCGGATTCATGCCTTCAAGTTTTACCACAATCCGAGCCAAGCAGCCTTCGGCTTGGGGAATGCGGTTGAGTTGCACCAAGGGCGTCCGCCCTACCAATTCTGTAATGTCGCCAGCAATACGCATAATCTTTGTCAGTTGGTGGTTGAAGGTAAATGTTAATTCCTAGTCGGCAATACTAACTAGATGTAGTACATAATATCGAGCTGCCGCCTGCCATTGCGCTTTTCGCACAGATCCTGTAGCGTATATTTTTGCAAAACGGAGTTGGCTGCCGATCGAGCTTCTTGCCAAACTTCCCAAATCACCGCACTTTCTACAGTTTGGGCGGGCGAGTCTTTTTCGGAGCGATCGAACTCAGAGCCTTCTAAGCAGTTGAGAACTTCTAGAATCGTAATTTTCCAGGGTTCCCTCGCCAAGATGTAACCTCCCTTAGCTCCTCGCTGGCTGCGGATCAGCCCGCTGCGCCTCATGGTAGCCAGCAACTGTTCCAAATATCGATCGGGAATATTTTGCTGAGCCGCTATCTGGCGAATTTGCAGGGGTTCGCCCTCTGAGTAGCAATCGGCAAGCTCCAGCAAAGCCAAGATTGCGTATTCGCTTTTACACGAGAGTTCTACCATAATTGCACGTTAAAATACCAGAATTTTCAACTCCGAAGTCAGATTTTAGAATCACAGTCAATTCTCAACTCAAAATTTTGACTCCTCACTTTTGATTATACCCCGGTTCTCCACTGGAGTTTGTGACTTTGATAAATTTATTGCAATTTGTGGCTCCCAGGGCGATCGTCTGTATCGCTCATCAATCCAAAGTCTTATCAGGAGTGCTGGCTTCCGTCGATCGCACTCTCATCTAAAGCAAAAAAGTCAAGTAATGATGGAACATCAAAGCAGGGGAGTTCAACTTGCAAATACTTATTTCCACACTGATTCTCGGGCTTACCATCTCTATACATAATCAGAGCCTGAGCCTCTGCCCACGTTACAGGGTAAACCATCTAAATTAATTTGACAAAAACGTAATCTTGTGCATTCCTAAATAACTCAAAAAACCTTCTTAAAATCCTTAACTTTAACCCCACTTGAGCCGATTAAACCAGAACCTTAAGATTTTCTGAACTTCTTAAAGCCGGATAGTTTTTATTCATAGATTGGGATTAGATTTCGAGCGTTAACTGGCAGAGTTTAAAATTGGAACTAAATAATTATTATCCATTGCGGCTCGATACCGTTTCATTTTAAGACTTTGTTTAGAAATTTTTTCTGGTTTCATTAAATTTATAGCTAATCGACGTAAAAGTGCAAAATTTTCGGGAGATTTTTGTTTCCGAATCCGGCTTTCATCTTCACGAAATGTAACATCTAACGTCCAATGTAAGCTATTTTAAATGCCCCAATGACTGCGGATCGAA
>JANNOR010000236.1:0-3989 GCA_031399265.1 Cyanobacteria bacterium SOY_34_metabat_3
AGATTTATTTTGATCTTCTGCTGTTCTTCTGGAGTCATGCGAACTTGGATTATGGTAATTTATCTGCTTTCTATTATGCCATCAACTTACCCAGACAATTGTCTGAGTATTTATACTGATTGCAAAATTGGGATGCTCCCAACATGGAATCACAGACCACGGAGGGGAAGCAAATTCTTTAGGAAATTTAGGCATCTCTTACGCCTTTATTGGAGATTACAAACAAGCAATCGCATACCAAAAAAAGTCTTTAGCAATGTATATTGAAATCAAAGATCATCAAGGAGAAGCGATTTCACTGGGAAATTTAGGCAACGTTTACTACTCTCTTGGAGAATATGAACAAACAATCAAGTCCCATCAAAATTCTTTAGCCATTTGTCGGGAAATCAAAGACCGCCAAGGACAAGCCAATTCACTAGGCAATTTAGGCAGCGCTTACTACTCTCTTAGAGATTACAAGCAAGCGATCGCATACCATAAACAGTCTTTAGATATTAAAGAGGAAATCAAAGACCGTAGAGGGAAAGCAAATTCACTAGGAAATTTAGGTAGCGCTTACTACTCTCTTGGAGATTACAAGCAAGCGATCGCATACCATCAACTGTCTTTAGATATTAGTCGGAAAATCAAAGACCCCAGAGGGAAAGCGGCTTCATGGGGAAATTTAGGCAATGCTTACTATTCTCTGGGACAATTGGAACCAGCGATTGCTTGTCACAAAAAGTCTTTAGCGATTAGTCGGATAATCAAACACCGCCAAGGGGAAGCAATTTCTCTCAACAACCTTGGCAATGCTTACCGCCAATTGCAGCAACCAGAGAAAGCCATTGAGAACTATCGAGACTCCCTCAAAATTGTCACTCCCAAAACCATGCCAGCCGAATGCTTTAAAGTAGGTCGTAACCTCGGTAATATCGGCTTTACTCAAGGCGACTGGCATCTCGCCTTAGAAGGATACGAACCCGCCATAAAAGCAGTCGAACAACTCCGCAAAGGCTCAACCACCGACGATCGCCGCCAAAAAATCATTGCAGAAGCCCTCTCAGTTTACGCCAACGCCGTCCAATGCTACATCAACCTCAAAAAATACGATAAAGCCGTCGAAACCGCCGATCGTTCCCGATCGCGCCACCTCGCCGACTTATTCGCTAGCAAAGACCTCTACCCCCAAGGCGAAATTCCGCCCGAAGTCGAAGCATACTATCGCCTGCAACAGCAAAGCGATCGCTTGCGTTCTTCTGACAATGACGGAATGAAAGCACTCCCAGCCACTCGCCAACCAACCCCCAACGGCGACACGATCATCAAAAAGATTGAAGAATTAGAAGAGGAAAAACAAAAAGTTTGGCTGAAAATTCGCAGTAAAGACAAAGTTTTGGCAGGTCAATTGCAACCAGAACTCCTCTATGTCAAGGATATGCAAGCTTTAATTCCCGATGCCGAAACCGCCATCCTGAATTTTTACACCACTGGCGAACATACCCACATTTTCATCTTGCGCCAAAATCAATCAACCCAACTCCACACCTGCGAAGGTCAAGGAATTGAAACCTTGCAAGATTGGCTATTCAACAACTGGTTAAAGCCTTATAAATAAAACCCAACCGCATGGCAAAATCAAATGGGTGAATTTCTCCCCGAACTCGCCAATCGCCTGCAAATTAATCAATTAATTTCCCAACATCTCAACGGCATTCAAGAACTGATTATCATCCCTCACCTGTACCTGCATCAAATCCCCTTTGCTGCCTTACCATTAAACGAGCTTCCCATTCCCCACAGCAAGGCCTCCGACAGAACACGCGGCTTAAAACCTCTCAGCAAACCCACCATCACCCCTGCCAAAACCCCACCCCAAAAACAACCCGAGTACCTCAGCGATAAATTCCGCCTCCGCATCGTTCCCAGTTGCCAAATTCTCAACTTTTGCCACCAGCGAGGCAACCTCAAACCTGCGACAATGGGAATCGTGGAAAATGCCACAGGCGACCTCGTTTTCACTGGCTACGAGTGCGAAACCCTGGCAACCATGCACCAAATTGATAAAAATTCCCGCCTCGAATATGAGCAAGCGACGATCGGCAATTATCAAAATTTACTCAACCAAGTGCAAGTCCTCCATTCCAGCCATCACGCCAGTTCCGATCTGAATAATTCCCTAGAATCAAAACTGCATTTATTTGATGGCGATATCAACCTCGGTCGTGTTTTTACCTGGAGATTTACCGACTTAGCCGAAGTGTTCCTCTCCTGCTGCGAAACCAATGTAACCTTTACCCACATTACCGACGATCCGCTCTCCCTTGCTAGCGGTTTCCTCTGTGCGGGTGCGCGAAATGTGGTCAGTACCTTGTGGGCTGTGGACGATTTAGCAACCGCTTTATTTTGCATTTTATACTATCAGGAAAAGCAGGATAAT
Source organism: Cyanobacteria bacterium SOY_34_metabat_3 (assembly GCA_031399265.1). Lineage (GTDB taxonomy): Bacteria > Cyanobacteriota > Cyanobacteriia > Cyanobacteriales > Microcoleaceae > Microcoleus. The sequence continues at coordinate 2,423 of JANNOR010000236.1, forward strand.
AGCCGATCGCAAGCGCTGCGAAAAGCACAATTTAAGCTCCGCCACTTGACAGGTGATGAGTTATCTAGTAAATATAAACCGCTGTTAGAGGCTTATTTTGAGCAACAAAAAGGAGAACAGCAAGCAGAACTTGTCAAAAATGTGCGATTGCGATTAGATTTGCTTTGTCGGGAAACATTGCCCTTTGTCAGTCCCCATTATTGGGCTGGATTTGTATCGCAGGGTTTGGCGTAGGAGAAACCACAGCATTTAGAAATGTTCCTTGCTAGTCTATCCTTGATTATCTCCCAGCTTTCTGATTAAAAATCTGACTTCTTCGAGCAGGGTATTAAATCGCTGGTCGTTTTCTATTTTGTACTGTTGAAAATCCTCATCTCGCCGCCGCATTTCTTCATCCCGTTGACTGTCTCTTGCTAAAATAGCATTGACAGCACCTACAAGCATATCGACATTCTGGTTGGTTTGTTCGATATTCCGAGTCGTTTGCTCTACGGTGGAAGCCAAATCATCCACCATTTAATCTGTCCAGCGTTCGGTTGTCATTGTTCTTATTCCTTTACCTGTTTTCAATCAATATTTTACGACTCTTGCCCGCTATTTTTAGCCGATCGCCCTTGTTAAAAATGTTCCAGCAAATATTTCTCTTGCGCGTAAACCTTTCGCAGCGACTCTAGCCCGATCGCCCCCAACATCAATTTAACCACTCCCACCAACTCCCCCCACTCCAACAATTCAGCAACAGAAACAGCTTGATGAAATTTCTCCGCATAGAAATCCACCCAAAAATCCGGCGCGTATCTCTCCTTCAGACTCGCCATCCGCCGCTTCCAATAACCAAAATCTAAACCAGAGGGCGCTTCCTCTCCCACCACTGGCGGAAAGTCGGCATAACTCACAAACCGACTCATCCCTTGGGCGTGCACGTAGAGGATGTGCGACCAGAACTCGAAGCGATATATTTGTTCTACCTTGATTTTTAGCAGCCGTGCGATCGCCTCTTTTGTCACAAACCGGCTCAATCTGTGTCTGGGGGTTGATTTTGGTCGAAAGCTTGCTAACATGGTTGATACATCCCACTTAATGGGAATTGTAAATGGTTAATAAATCCCAGTTGATGGGATTTGAACTTTGATAGGCGATCGTCCTTGAGTTTTCCAGGCCTTGGGGCGATCGCTTTTTACGATAAAACCATCCTATGATGGTGTACCATCATTTGTCAAGTATGGGTTTAGTCAGGTTAAAAGTCAGAGAACTAGCTAGCGAGAAAGGCTGGACGCTGAAAGAAGTTTCAGAGCGATCGGGAGTAATTTACAGCACCGTCAGACACTACGCCCGCTGTCCGGGAGTGTCAACTATTGATTTCATTTCTATACACAAATTGGCTCGCACCTTTGATGTAATGATTGAAGACTTGGTGGAAATTGTGCAGGAGTGAGCGATCGCTGTTTACGATAAAATTATAAAAAACTAAATCTAGTGGTCTGTCAATGGGTTTAATTAGATTGCGGGTTAGAGAATTTGCTGGTGAGAAAGGCTGGACGATCAAAGAGGTTTCTGACCGATCGGG
>JANNOR010000248.1:0-29979 GCA_031399265.1 Cyanobacteria bacterium SOY_34_metabat_3
CTTAACCTGATTTTTCAGGGAACAGAAGTTGTTCAGGGACGGGCTAAGGCGATCGTCACCAACACCGGAATGCAAACTGAACTAGGCAAAATTGCCGCCATGCTTCAGTCAGTAGAAAGCGAACCGACTCCCCTGCAACAGCGGATGGGCCAGTTAGGAAATGTTCTAGTCTCCGGCGCCCTAGCCTTAGTCGCAGTTGTCGTCATCGGCGGCATGATTACCTTCAAAAACGGCGGCATCGGTTTCGATACCAGCAGGTTTGAAGAACTGTTAGAAGTTTCTCTCAGCATGGCTGTGGCTGTGGTTCCCGAAGGACTTGCAGCAGTCGTAACAGTCACTTTGGCGCTCGGAACTAGGCGGATGGTGAAGCGAAACGCCCTAATTCGCAAACTTCCTGCTGTAGAAACTTTGGGTTCAGTTACTACTATTTGTTCCGACAAAACAGGTACTCTGACTCAAAATAAAATGGTAGTTCAGCTACTATCTACGGGTGACTGCACTGTCGCCGTCGCGGGCGAAGGCTATGCCCCGATCGGAGATTTTACCGATCGGCATACCTCAACCAAAATTGATAATTTAGAGGAATATCCAGAACTCGAATCTTTATTAATTGCTTGTGCAGTTTGCAACGACGCAATATTGCAACATGAAGAGCAAGAATGGAAGATTTTGGGAGATCCCACTGAAGGAGCTCTGCTTTCTTTAGCAGCAAAAGCAGGCATTTATAAGGAAAAACAGTCTCAATTGCTACAGCGGACTGCGGAATTTCCTTTTTCTTCCGAACGCAAACGGATGAGCGTGATTTGCGAAGTCCCCGGACATTCAGGCCATTCGGGCTTTCCCGCAGAACAAGGACAGGAATCCAATTATTTGATGCTGACCAAAGGTTCTCCAGAGTTGACTTTGGAGCGCTGCAAAGGCATTATAGTCGGCGATCGAGTTGAACCTTTAACTCAGGAAATGCGCGATCGCATTCTTGTTGAAAACAACAACATGGCAAGTGGCGGTTTGCGAGTCCTCGGATTTGGCTACAAACTCTGGGAAAACGTGCCGCCATCCGGTTCTGAGGAAACCAGCGAACAAGACATGATTTGGCTGGGCCTCGTCAGTATGCTGGACGCCCCGCGTCCGGAAGTGCGGGAAGCAGTGGCGAAGTGCCGCGATGCAGGAATTCGGGTGGTGATGATTACCGGAGATCACCAGTTGACTGCAAAAGCGATCGCCTACGATCTAGGTATTGCGACAGAGGGCGATCGAGTTCTCACCGGTCAAGAATTAGAAAAGCTTACCCAAGAAGAACTCAAACTGCAAGTCAAACAGGTTAGCGTTTACGCCCGCGTTTCCCCCGAACACAAATTGCGGATTGTCCAAGCTTTGCAAAGTTTAGGCGAATTTGTCGCCATGACCGGCGACGGCGTTAACGACGCGCCCGCCTTGAAACAAGCCGATATCGGCATCGCAATGGGCATTACCGGCACCGATGTCAGCAAAGAAGCTAGCGATATGGTGCTCCTCGACGACAACTTCGCAACTATTGTCGCCGCCGCTGAAGAAGGGCGAGTGGTTTATACCAACATTCGCCGCTTTATTAAGTACATTTTGGGCAGTAACATCGGCGAAGTTTTGACAATTGCCGCCGCACCTTTAATGGGTTTGGGAGGAGTGCCGCTAACTCCGCTACAAATCTTGTGGATGAACTTAGTCACAGACGGCGTTCCCGCTTTGGCCTTGGCCGTGGAACCCGCTGAACCGAACGTGATGAAAAAGCCTCCTTTTAGTCCGCGCGAAAGTATTTTTGCCAGGGGTTTAGGTTCTTACATGGTGCGGGTCGGGATTATTTTTGCGATTTTGACGATCGCGATGATGTCCTGGGCTTACGGATACACTCACGCTGCCGATTATCAAGGCAATCGAGATACCTGGAAAACGATGGTATTTACCACTCTTTGTTTGGCGCAAATGGGTCATGCGATCGCAATTAGGTCTAACACTCAGCTAACGATCGAGTTAAATCCCTTCACTAACATTTTTGTTTGGGGAGCTGTGGTTGTGACTACTGGTTTGCAATTAATGCTGATTTACGTTCCGCCCCTGAGAGCATTTTTCGGAACTCACTATTTGTCCCCCTTTGAATTGCTGGTTTGCTTCGGTTTCAGCGCCCTGATGTTTGTCTGGATTGAACTAGAAAAAGTGTTTGTGCGCTTGTACAAAGCTAGAAAATAGTGTTAACGGCTGACGGATAATGAGCAATTTTTGGCGTTGCTGAATGTAAGTATGACTCACTCGCTATAGCAATCCCTGAAATTTAGAGTAGGGGCAATTCATGAATTGCCCGTAGGGGCAATTCATGAATTGCTAAATTTCGCAGACAAATCATACTCCAAATCAGCAACAGGTAAGGTGCGCAATGCACACCCTACGATAACCAATTCGCAATTCGCAATTCCCAATTCGCAATTCCCAATACTATGTATTTGAAAACGCTGCACCTACGGCAGTTTCGGAACTACTTGGATCAAAAGGTAGCATTTGACGCTCCCAAAACTATTTTAGTAGGAAATAATGCTCAAGGAAAATCTAACTTGTTAGAAGCAGTGGAATTGCTTTCCACATTAAAAAGCCACAGGGTAGGGCGCGATCGCGATTTAATACTCGACTCAAAGCCGATCGGGCAAATTGACGCTGCACTCGATCGCCAAACCGGAGCGATCGACTTATCCTTAACTCTGCGCTCCCAGTCGCGCCGCACCTGCAAGCTCAACGGCGAACCGCTGCGCCGCCATTTAGACTTTTTGAGCGTCTTAAATGTAGTGCAGTTTTCTTGTTTGGATTTGGAATTAGTGCGTGGCGGGCCCGAAGGAAGGCGCAATTGGATCGATCGGCTAGTCATCCAATTAGAACCGATTTACGCTCACATTTTGCAGCAGTACAACCAAATTTTGCGCCAGCGAAACGCTCTGTTGAAACAATCTAGAGAAGTCAGGAAAGCAGAATTTTCCCAAAATTTGGACAAAAAGCGATTTCTGGAAGCCGAAAATCCCGAACCCGAAAATGCACAAGACTTACCAATTCCCAACTCCCAATCCCCCATTCCCAGTTCAGAATTAGCTTTGTGGGATGCGCAGTTGGCGACAGCCGGGGCTCGCGTGATCCGCAGGCGCGATCGAATTTTGGAGCGTTTGATGCCTTTAGCTCGAAATTGGCACAGTTCAATTAGCGGTTCAGCAGAAATTTTAGATGTGAAATATGATTCTAATATTGAAGTAGGCCCAGAATTAATCGCTTCCTACAATCTCGAAGGAGTGCGGCAAGCATTTTTAGAGAAAATTCAACAAAGGGCGATCGCCGAACAGTTTCAAGGAACCACTTTAGTCGGCCCCCACCGCGACGACATTACCTTTACAATCAACAATACCCCAGCTCGCCAATACGCCTCCCAAGGTCAGCAGCGAACTCTCGTACTAGCCTTAAAATTAGCCGAATTGCAGCTTATTGAAGAAGTCGTCGGCGAAGCACCTTTACTGTTACTCGACGACGTACTTGCAGAACTCGATCTCAGCCGCCAAAATCAACTTTTAGAAACAATTCAAGAACGATTTCAAACTCTAATTACAACAACTCACCTAGGCGCTTTTGACAGTCAGTGGCTGCGGCAAACCCAAATTCTCTCCGTCGTTAGCGGACAAATCCATCAATTTTAGATTTTAGATTTTCAATTTGAGATTGACAAATTTTCTATTTCATGGTATCCATGCAAAAGTTTTGAAAAATTGACATTATTAAGTCAATTCGAGATAGGATAAAGGTTAATTTTGATTGCCGCTTTCGCTTCCATTTTTCTAAACCTATGAAGCATTACATTTCGCGTCTGTTAGCTCTGGTATTAGTTGTTGTCATCGGCGTAGCAGGCTGTACCAATGTTCCGGCCACTCTGAGCGGAGATTACAGCAAAGACACATTAGCATTAGTCAGCAGCTTGAGAACAGCGCTCACTTTGCCAGAGGGCGCCCCCGAAAAAGCAGCCGCTCAATCCGCTGCTCGCAACAGTATCAACGATTTTTTTGCTGCGTACCGCCGCGATCCCGCTCTTACCAAGCTAGCATCTTTTACCACAATGCGTACGGCATTGAACTCTTTGGCAGGACATTACAGTTCCTATCCAAACCGTCCAGTTCCTGAAAAGTTGAAAAAGCGTCTCGAAGCAGAATTTCAGCAGGTAGAATCTGCTCTCAACAGAGGGTCTTAATTCTTGTTTGCTCAGAGTTGAAGGAGGAAGTTGGTATTACTTTCTCTCTTAACCCGGTTTCTTCGAGAAATCGGGTTTCTTTGATTTGTATGTTTAATTTGTAATATATTCTGTAGGGACACGGCACTGCCGTATCCTTAACCGTATTTGCAAATCACGAGACATTTATATGCCAGAATTCATAAATTGCTGCCATCCAAAATTTGCATTGTGCGATCGACTTGTGCCATAACTAGGTCAACCAATTTTGGATTTACGATTTTGGATTCCACAAATCGATCGCAATCCAAAATCTTAAATTGAAAATAGTCTCAGTCAACCAAAAAAAGTAGAAAATTTGTAGCTGCTTGTTGAGCGCGATCGCCTGACAGGAGATCGCCACCTCATTTAAACCAGAAAACCCCATTTAATTATCCCATGAAAATTGCACCAACTCGCATCGCGAAATTGCAACGTCAGCGACGCTTTTTAAGTGCGGTAACTGCTGTTTTAACCAGTAGCTTCATCAGCCAGCTTGTTTGGCCCTTTCTCGAAAATCAACCAGCTTTTGCCCAAACATCAGCCTATTGCCAATTATCCAAAGAGCAAGTCAATCAAAAAGAAGACTTGCGTCGCGCCGCGCTGTCGGGAAAACCGGAATCTCAGCAAGCATACTTCGCCGTTTTGAGCAAACACGCGCGCGAAACAGCAGAATGCCGCCAAAAAACTTGGCCCCAAACCCAAGCAGTTTGGCTGCGTTTGTATCCCTGCGATGTCAGGCCCGGAGAAATCGATCGAGTATTAGACAAAGTTGTGAATAAAGGCTACAACCAAGTCTATGTCGAGGTATTTTACGACGGTCAAGTGCTGCTTCCAGTAGCGGACAACCCAACTGCTTGGCCTTCGGTTTTGAGAAATCGCGGCTACGAGAAATACGACTTGCTAGAAAAGGCGATCGCCAAAGGCAAACAGCGAGGTTTAAAAGTATACGCCTGGTTATTTACCATGAACTTTGGCTATACCTACGCTCAGCGTTCCGACAGACAGCAAACCCTCGCCCGCAACGGAAAAAATCAGACAAGTTTAACAGTAATTCAAGACGCGGGTTTAGACGACCAAACAGGAGAAGGTCACGCCACACACGCCTTTGTTGACCCCTACAACCCCCAAGCAAAGCAAGACTATTCCTTGTTGGTAAATCAAATAGTCAAGCGCAGGCCGCAAGGAATGTTATTCGACTACATTCGCTATGTAAGAGGCGTCGGAACAGCTTCAGTTGCTACCAAAGTTCAAGACTTGTGGATTTACGGTTCAGCATCGCAGCAAGTGCTTTTGCAGCGGGCGAGCAATCAGCAAGGACGAGATTTAATCCAGCGATATTTAACTAAAGGATTTATCAATACTAATGACGTTCAAGCAGTAGTAAAACAATATCCGACCGAGCAAGAACCTCTTTGGCAGGGACGAATTCCCCGCCCGATACCCGTAGCAACTCCAGTTTCTAGAAAGGAGAATTCCACATCGAGAGCAGCTTCAAAAACTCCCGCTACTAATACTCCCACACCAAAACCGACACCAACACGACCGCTTCCCGATACTGGCATTCTGCAAAAAGACCTCTGGCAACTGAGTATTGGTCACGCAGTTCAAGGAATTTTAGATTTTTTCGGAATGGCAACTCAACCGGCTCAAAGGATGGGAATTCCTGTAGGAGCAGTGTTTTTTCCAAATGGAAATCAAAAGATCAATCAAGGGGGATATGATTCGAGATTGCAGCCTTGGGACAGGTTTCCTGCTTCTGTAGAATTCCACGCGATGTCTTACGGAAATTGTGGGAATGTAAGCTGTATTGTACCGCAGGTGCAGCGGACGTTGAGTCTAGCACCTCCGGGAGCAAAAATCATTCCGGCGATCGCCGGAGATTGGGGAAAATCTCTGAAAAATCGACCATCTTTGGAAATACAAATGCAGGCAATTCGGTCTGCAACGCCACAAATTAATGCGGTAAGCCATTTTTCTTTTGGGTGGCAAGAACCGGAGGATGAAAGGGCGCGGCAAACTTGTCGGTTGTAAGGATATTATTTGTAGAGATGCGGTTTCTAGCGTCTCTACAAGAGGCAATTTGTGCGATAATTTTTGAAAATGTTCCTTTCTGTTAGGAGCGGAGCGTCATCTAAGTTTTATTAGGACAATACGAGATTATAATAAAATTCAACATAAAGGAGTATTTCCTATGGTAAGTCAGCCACAACCATATCAGCAATCATCCAACCAAGATTCGATTGATGACTTAAATTTGAGTCAAGAAGAAGATAACGATGATGAACCTTATGAAACCGACCGATTGATCTATGACCCCGAAAAAATTAATATTTTTACGAAAGAACCTACCATTGAGCAACTCCTAAGAAGAATCGATGAGGAAGCTCTTGACTTAGCACCGGACTTTCAGCGCCATGCAAACATCTGGAGAGATGGCGCTAAAAGCAGACTGATTGAGTCGATCCTAATCCGGATTCCATTACCAGCTTTTTATATAGATGCAACTGATGAAGATAAATGGTTGGTTGTGGATGGATTGCAGCGCTTATCTGCTCTCAAGCAATTTATGAGCGATAAAACACTTAGGTTATGCGAACTAGAATATTTAACCAATCTTGACGGCAAAACTTATGATGAAATAGAACGCCGATACCAGCGTCGCATTCAAGAAACTCAGGTAACAGTTTATTTGATTGAAAAAGGTACGCCTCCTGAAGTTAAATATAACATTTTTAAACGCATTAATACAGGGGGATTACCCATGACCCCCCAAGAACTTCGCCATGCTCTTAACCCCGGCAAGGCAACAAAATTTTTAGCGAAACTTGCTACATCTAATGAATTCGAGCAAGTGACTAATCTGAGTAAGTTGCGTAAAATGCGGATGGACGATCGGGAATTTATACTCGGTTTTCTAGCCTTTACACTTACATCTTATAAAAACGATCAATCAGATAAAAGAAATTTGTTTTTGAGTAAGGCTTTATCTAAAGTCAATAATATGCCTGAACTAGAATTAGAAGTAATTGAAAGTGATTTCAAAAAAGCTATGCTTGCAGCATGGGAAATTTTCGGAAAAAATGCCTTTCGTAAAATATCCGAACATCAAACAAAAAAGTTTCCAATTAATAAAGCACTATTTGAAGCTTGGTCTGTTAATCTCAGTTTGCTTAGCGATGACCAAATTGACATTTTGAAGCAACGAAAGGAGAATTTGATTGAAAGATTTAGAAATTATGTAGATAGCGATCGAAATTTTTCGACTTCTATCTCTCAAGCAACGGAAAAGATCGAGTACAGATTTATGATAATTGAACAAATAATTAAGGAGGTTCTGGCATGATTACTTCGCTACACTTGCTCAACTTCAAACCTTTTGCAAATCAGTTATTGGAATTCAGAAAACTTACTTTGTTTTCTGGCTTAAACAGCACTGGTAAATCTTCTGTTATGCAATCACTCTTGCTGCTGCGACAATCTTATCAACAGGGGTTATTGCCCGAAAAAGGGTTGGCGCTTAATGGCGATTTCGTGAATATTGGTACTGCTCAGGATGCGCTTTTTGAGGGAGCAAAAGAAGACTTAATTGGTTTTGGCATTGTTTTGGAAAAGAACAGTAAAGCGGTATGGCGTTTCAAATATGACAGAGAGGTAGATGTATTGAGCATTGACTCGGAACCAGTTACTTCGGAAGTGTATAAGTCAAATCTTTTTAGTAATAACTTTCATTACCTTCAGGCCGAACGGATCGGGCCGCGCCCATTTAATGAAATGTCAGATTACCAAGTACGACAGCTTGGTCAACTGGGTATCAAGGGTGAATATGCTGCTCATTTCCTTGCTATTAATGGACAGAAAGCTATTCCAAATAGTAGCCTCAGCCATCCCGATGTAAAATTAAAGACTCAAAGAGACCTATCTTCGGCAAAATCAATGGATTTAATCGACCAAGTTGAGGCGTGGATGGGAGAAATTAGTCCGGGTACGCGCCTTAAAATTGATGCCAAATCAGATGTCGATTTGATGAGTTTTCAATATTCTTATGGAGATAGCAATCCTTACCGTGCAACTAATGTGGGATTTGGAATTAGCTACACTTTACCGATTATTGTAGCGGCACTTGCATCAACACCTGGTACAATTATTTTGATTGAAAATCCTGAAGCGCATCTCCACCCCAAAGGACAAGTTAAAATGGGTCAATTATTAGCTTTGGCAGCTAGCGGTGGCGTTCAAGTTGTGATAGAAACTCACAGCGATCATGTTTTAAATGGGATTCGTCTTGCTGTTCACGCTGGCAAAGTTGACCCGAAGGATGTTCAGTTGCATTACTTCCAGCGTCAAAATAAAGAAGGACAAACTGATGTAGTATCGCCAAAGATCGATCGCAACGGACGAATCGATCGCTGGCCGGATGGTTTTTTTGATGAGTGGGACAACAGTTTGGAGATTTTGTTGGAACCTGCGGTGGAAGGAGAATAAGCGATGGATTTGGAGATGGTGTTTAATGAACTGTCCGCGCGAACTTTTGCTCCTGATATTTCTACAGCACAACAATGGATGTCAGAATTGATTAGGACGATGGTTGCAGCTAAAGGCTGTGGATTGAAGGCAATGCGTACTCAAGCAGATTTTCATGCAATGGTACTTGCAGAAAACTATCCTCTTTCTCGTTGGCGCAACGATCCTCAAGTTAATAGAGAAGAGCGGACTTTTCTGAGAACTCTAGCAACTAAAAATCCTTTATCCGTTGATATTCCAAATCGAGAAATTAAAATAAAAGTTGAAAATCTTGATTGTGAGTTGAGTTTAGAGGGTAGCCAAGCAGAAGGCTTTAAATTTGCTTACTACCTTGAAACATTGGCAATTAGTCTGAATTCAGAGTCATTGTGGAATAGTAGTCGCATCAAGTTAGAACTAATACAAATTGACGACAATGGGGAGCTGATACAAGAAAGTGTAGAGGTAATTCATGCTAGTCAGAAAAACCACGTTATCGAACACGCTGATTGGATTCAGAAACATCAACAAACATCAGTGGCTAACGGTTTGGAGCTTTGGAACCGTCGAACTGAGTTATTCTCCAGCCTGGAATTTTGCGATCGCACTAGCGAACAAATACAAAACCTTATCGATCCCAAAATGTTACGACAAGTTGTCAGAAAGTTATTTGAGCTTGATGAATTATCAAAAAAATGGACAGACGGATCGCTGGATTTAGATAATCTTCCTAGCAAAGTATCTCCAGAAAGTGAGTCAAGACTTAAGCAGTTTAGAGAGCAACTAAATATTCAGTGTCCTGATGAAAACAAACGACTTTTCAGTTTGCACATCCGCATGACACCCGGAGCTTGGCGACTCCATTTCTGCACAGAATTAGGGCCCGCAAAGATAGTTATTGGGTATATTGGCCCCAAAATACAATAATTTACAGCAAAATGTCGATCGCAAATCCCCATAAACAGACATCCTATCTCATCTGCGTTCATCTGCGTTCATCTGCGTTCATTTGCTGTTATCTGCGGTCAAAAATCCAAATTATGTTAAACTTATGAATAACCATAAAAACTTTTATCAATTCTCATGCAAAAACTACAAGCAAGAGATATCAATATCCGCTATTTAATCGATAACTACGGTTTACAGCGAGTTCGCAACAGCGAATTTTTCCGACAATGGCAAGAAAATTTGCCGGAAGTAACTGACTATGAGAAACAATTGCTCGATCGCGTCCAAGACATATACTTTAACCTCGTAGACTCCCCGCCTGTATTGGAAAATGCAGTCAAGCTAACCATCATCAGCCCCATTTTGTTTATTGCCGGTCTCTTTGAGTCTTCCTTTCAAGTCAAAGCCGAAAAATCCATCGCCATTGAAGAAGAAGATGACGAAGGTAGAATCATCGAAGGCAAAATAGATATCCTGATCGTGAAAGCAAACTTGTGGGTGACAGTAATTGAATCCAAACAACTTGCTTTCTCCACAGATGAAGCACTTTCCCAACTCCTGACATATATGCTGGCAGATCCAAATCCCCAAACTCCTACTTTTGGGATGATTTCCACAGGTGCTAACTTCAGTTTTGTCAAGTTAGTCAGAGGGGAAACTCCGCAGTATGCGCGATCGGCTGAATTTGTTATTTCCAATCCTGGCAATGAATTGTACCGGGTTTTGCAGATTTTAAAACGCCTGAGTCAACTTCCAGACTAGCAATAAAAGCCATTTTGAGTTATCTTTCAAAGCAGACAATATCTAATATCTTAAATTTCAAACTGGTGCGAGCATGGTAAATTACTGGATAGTCGGCGCTGTGGCAATAGCTTCTGTCTGCTGGGCAGAAATCATCCGAGACTTTTATCACGTCGCGTCTCATTATTGGTCGCCCCTGCAAAAGCTGCACACTTGGCATCACCGCGTTTTCCGCCCGAATTTGACGGCTGTCAGCGAGGAAATTTACAAGCAAGCACACTGGCGTCACGACGTGCCCGAAGCGGCGGCGATGATGGTTTTAGGCTTGTTGCTGTGGGTTTTAGCATATTTTGGGCTACCAGAATATCACTGGGGCGCAGCAGCCGGTTGTATTTATATTTTAGGCTTTTTGTTGAGCGCGATCGCCCGGGCGATCGGCATCAAAGGCGCAGACGAATTAACCGACATCACCCACCAACCCGGAGACTTCCTGACTCCCCCCGGCAACTGGTTTGTGAATAAACCTTACCACTGGAAGCATCATTTCGATAATCAAAATGCTTACTATTGCGGTACTTTCACCTTAATAGATAAACTTATGGGCACAGCACTTTCTCTCAAAGGCAAAACCGTAGCCGTCACCGGTGCATCGGGAACTTTAGGGCGTTTGCTTCTCAAACACCTGCACAAAGCTGGTGCAAAAGTTATCGCCCTCTCCTCTGGAAATGAGGAAATTACTTTGAATGTAGACGGCGAAAATGTGCCTATAAAAACCGTAACTTGGCAAGCTGGCCAAGAGGCAGACTTAGCCCTATTGTTAGAAAAAATCGATATTCTGGTCATCAATCATGGGATTAATGTACAGGGAGATAGAAGCGGAGAGGCGATCGCCAATTCCTACGAAATTAACACTTTTTCCGCGTGGCGCTTGATGGAACTCTTTTTCTTAACAGTTCGCACTAACGAAAATATAGCCAATAAAGAAGTTTGGATCAACACTTCCGAAGCCGAAGTAATTCCCGCTGTCAGTCCTCTGTACGAACTCAGCAAGCGCGCCTTGGGAGATTTAGTCACCCTGCGCAGGCTGGATGCACCCTGCATCGTTCGCAAACTGATTTTAGGGCCGTTTAAAAGCAACTTAAACCCGATCGGCATTATGTCTCCTGACTGGGTAGCGCAGCAAATTGTCAAACAAGCTAAAGCCGATGCTAGAAACATCATCGTTACAATTAATCCTTTGACATTTATCGTTTTTCCGGTTAAAGAATTCTTTGTTTCTCTCTATTTCAAAATCTTCAGCCGCAAGGCGATTCCAGAGATTAAAGCAGCGGCGACAGTGGAAAAATCCAGCGTTGAAGCTAAGATTAATTGACAAAGAAGAAACGCAGAAAACCGGACGGTTGGAAACTGCGGAGTTTTACGGGCACACAGACAAAACCCGACGGGAGCGGGTTGAAGACAGCCCGGGCGGTTAAAATTACGTTACCTTCTTCAGTCCGCGGAGGCGGACATCGTTTGTATAGACGCGGTTTCAACCGCCGAGTTTCAACCGCCGACTCTCAACTCCGAACTAATTACTAACCTCAGCCATTTCAATCACGCGGCCGTCGTAATCCTTGACCAAAAAATTCAGCGGCTTTTCCCGGCGAATTTTATAACTAATGCCGCGAGTTTGTACCCTCATTAATAGCTGATCCAAACAATCGCGATCGAAACAAACATGACGTTCGCGATTTTTTTCGCCTACGCCAGCCCCGCTAATAATGTGCAGTTGGGTATTTTTCATCAACTGATACCACAAACCCTCGGGACTCCCGAGCGTTTGAGAGCTCGTTGCTCTCCCGACATTCGGCGACAAATACAGCGGATCGATGCCAGTTGTCCCCAAGGTTTGCTCGTAATTGTAGTAGTAGTGCAGTGGCACTTCTGCTACGGGCAGGCTTAGCATACCTTCATAGAACTCTCTGGCTTGCCCGAGATCCGATACCATCACCGTGTGTACCTTCGGAGCACTGGTGAGAAACATCCACATCGCCCCCGCATAGGCAGCCAGCAGCATCACCATAATCCCCTGAGTCGAAAACAGGCTGTCTAGAGGCAGGGAGGGCAAGAAAGAGCTCAAGTACAAAGGCCGAAGTCCAAAAGCAATAAAACTAACTACTAGAGTCATGAATTATAAGGAAGGGTAAACAACGAAATTTATGAAGATTGCAGTCGCGATCGCCCGCGAGACTTAAAGTATTAGCTTGCCATCTATGTTAGCAAAAACTAGCCGTTAAGCCCCGCCCCATGAAAGTCTTTGTCTACGGCACTCTCAAACCGGGGGAGTGCAACTACCTGCGCTACTGTGAAGGAAAGGTTGTGGATGCTTGCCCCGCGATCGCCCGGGGTCAACTTTTTGCGCTGCCGATCGGCTATCCTGCGATGGTGGCCGGAGAAGGCTACGTCTGCGGATTTCTGCTCTATTTCGCAAATTCGGCTATTTTGGAGGATTTAGACAGACTTGAAGACTATCATCCGCTGCGGGAACCGACACGAAACGAATATCAGCGGGAGTCGATCGAAATCTTCGATCTCAACTTCCAGTCTTTAGGCACGGCTTGGGCTTACTTCATGTTACCCGATCGCGTCCGTTCCCTAGGAGGCATCTGGCTGCCCCACGGCACGTGGGAAAATCGGTTTTTGACCAAATAAAGTGGTTAATGCCGATTTAGGTTAGTAAATTGCCATTGTCGTGCGATCGGAGCGATCGAACCTGTAACCGTAACCCCGAATAGTTTTAATAAACTGCGACCCAGTAGCATCAACTTGAATCATTTTCTTGCGAATCTGACCGATATGTACGCTAACAACTTGCTCTTCTCCTGTGTCGTCGCAGTTCCACCCCAGATTTTTTCGATTAACTGTTGGCGACTCCAAGATTGACCGGAATGACTTGCCAAAAAATACAAGATATTAAATTCCAAGGCTGTTAACTTGATAATTTTGTCAAATAATGCTAGAGCACGATCGCCATCTGCTGCCGAATCTACTTGATATTTCTGATTCAAAAAGCGATAAACTATCGTTGGGGATGGTTCGGTCATCATCCACAACGATAATTTTGGGGGTAATATCAATAGTCATCACAAAAAAGTTTCTTCCTATTGTTAAAATCTGGCAATTATAGAACAGCTTTAGTCGTAAATCCCTGCTCATTCCAACTAAACAGACATTCTTCTGGCAATTCTTCTTTCAACTTAGCTTGGAAGTCAAAAAATTTTCCACAATCCCAAATTTTGATTTCTAGGCGTTCGTTAAATACGGTTATTTCCAGCTCGATCGGAGTTTCCAAAGGCAAATTTCTGTGAGCGTGCCGAACAGCATTCGTAAACCCTTCGATCGCAGCAAGTTTGCATTGCTCAAAAACTGTTTTGGGAATGGGTAGATTCTCTAACTGCTCGACCCAGGATAAAACTTGAGCAACAGCTTTGATATCAGTATTTACTTGAAGTTTGCTGATTTTTTGAAAGGGTTGGTTAAAACTTGGATCGAATTGCTTATTTTGTTGCTCTGGAAGCCAGTTAAAGCTGTTTAAAACATTGATCGACCGCTTAAAAAACCCAGGTTTAGTGCTATCTTGGGGTGGTATAGGGTGAAAATATTTGACAATTAACAAACAGTTTCTTCTATCGTCAGAAGTGCGGGTATAGCTTAGCTCATCGGCAATTCTAGCCAATAATTTTATACCTATCCCACCTGACGGGATTTCATCCATGTTATCTTTCATTTTGCTATCCTTTTGTTCTCCTTATCATTTTCTCTTTTTTACCGGGGTCTTGACAAACTCAGTTTGCGATCGCTAAACTGAGCGAAAACTGACATTGACAATTAGACAAATAAATTATATAATGACCAGCCTCAAAGCCTCTGAGGAAAAATTAGTAAGAATTCAGCAAGCTAGAAGAGAGAAGGGATGGACGATAGAAGACCCCAGATGGCTAGTAGCAGCTAGTCAAGAATTAGAACCCGATCGACCTTGGACAGAGGCAGGGCCCTATGCCGATGGCGTCTCGTTGCCAACTTGGAGACGTTTTTTAGCAGGCAGAGAACCAATTAAAGCCCATGCTTTCAAGGCTTTCTGCACGGTTTTGCAGTTGAATTGGCAAGAAATTGTCGATCGTTCTCCACGAGAAAATCCGCAGCCACCGAATTTAGACATTGATTCGGTAGTGCAAGAGATCCGGCAAAAATGCCACAGCAAAATCCAACAGCTTTACAGCAAAATGCAACTGTTGGACATTGCACAGCCCGTTGATGTCAGCAACCTTTACGTTGAAGTCAACATTTTAGAGGAAATTACCAGTTGGCAGCCGGGAGAAATTAGCGATTTACTCAGAGACTTCAACCCAGATGCGGATAACTTTAACCGCTTGGGATTAGGTAAAGTATGCCAGAAAAGAGTACCAGGATTAGACGCGGTGAAATCTCACTGTAAACTGATGGTACTCGGCAAACCTGGTTCCGGTAAAACTACCTTTTTGAAACATATCGTCATTCAGTGCGATCGCGCCAAATTTGAAGCAAACAAAATACCGATTTTTATCCCTCTGAAAACCTTTGCTGAAATTGCTAATCTTGACTTATTAGAATATATCAGCGACGAATTTGCCACTTGCGGAGTTGAGGGGCGATCGCAAACTGAATTCGTACTCAGTCAAGGCAGAGGCTTGATTTTATTGGACGGCTTAGATGAAGTGCCAGAATCAGATAGCGATGCAGTCGTCAGACAGATTCGTCAGTTTGTCCAAAAGTATTACAACAATCAGTTTATTATTACCTGTCGAATTGCCGCTTCTAAGTACAGATTTCACGAAGAAGGATTCACAAATGTTGAATTAGCCGATTTTAATGTCGAGCAAATTGCTGCCTTTGCTCGCAATTGGTTTGTGGCATTTTCCCAGAATCTGGAGGCAGGGAAAGCTTTAGCATCTCAATTTGTAGAGAAGCTAAAACTGCAAAAAAATCAGCAAATCCAAGAACTGGCAGTAACGCCAATTTTGCTGAATCTGACTTGTTTAGTATTCCAAGCCAAAGCAGATTTTCCATCCAACAGAGCCAAGTTGTATGAGGAAGGACTGGAAATTATGCTCAGAAAATGGGATGAAACTAGAGGCATTCAACGGGATAAAGTTTATCGCGATTTAAACTTGTGCAAGAAGCAAGATTTACTGGCTTTTGTGGCAGCTATTACTTTCGATCGGGGCGATTACTTTTTTGAAAAAAACAATGTTCAGAAATTGATTGCTAATTATCTACGCAACTTGCAAGATGCGAAAACTTACCGCGTTCAGTTAGAAATGGATAGTGAGGTTGTCCTGAAGGCGATCGAGGCACAACATGGGTTATTAGTCGAGAGGGCAAGAGGGATTTATTCGTTTTCTCATCTAACATTTCAAGAGTATCTCACTGCCAGAGAAATTGTTGATAATTCTGAGGCACAAGCTTTGGAAAAACTGGTCAATCACATCACCGAGAAGCGTTGGCGAGAAGTTGTTTTCCTGGCAGTTGGGATGTTTCAAAAAGCTGATAACTTTTTGCTGTTAATGAAGCAGCAAGTTGATGGACTGGTAGCTGAGGATGAGCAGTTACAACAATTCTTACTGTGGGTAAACCAAAAATCCCTTTCTGTTGATTTTCCCTACAAACCTGTGGCAGTTAGATTCTTTTACTTTTCCCTTCTTCCATCCCTTGAGCTTGCTCTTAATCGTAATCCTGAACGTTTCCTCGATCCAGACCTTTACCTTGCCGTTAAACATACCTTGAACCCTGCTCTTGAACTTACCCTTGACCTTGTTCTTGACCTTGCCATTTTGCCTGTACTTGACGGTGCTATTGACCCTGCCCTTAGTCTTGCCCACGACATTCTTCTTATCCCTGTTGTTGAACCTGAATTGATGCAAGCACTGCAAAAATTTAAGAAACAACTACCTCACCCAGATGGTGATAAGGAAATATTTAGGCAATGGTGGCAAGCTAACGGACAAGTTTGGACTAGGGAATTAAGGCAAATCATAATTTCCTATCGCAATATAGGTCACGATTGGCAGTTCAGCCAAGAGCAAAAGTCATTGCTGAGGAAGTATTACGATGCTAATAAATTGCTGGTAGATTGCCTCAATAGCGGTTGTAATGTATCTCCTGCTGTGCGGCAGGAAATTGAGGAAACATTGCTGTTGCCGATCGCCAATATCAAAAAATGCGTTAGCGAAGCCCTCGAAGAGGATCGCCCGCTCTAATTTTACTAGCAATCTACTCGGATATTAAAAGGCGATCGCCCCACAATTCGCGATTCAAAACTCATACTTTTATCTCAATTGCTCAATACTAATTTCTTAGCTTTACTTCACAAAAAAAGCTCCCTTGTTTAGGGAGCTTAGCAACTTGTGTTATTCTCAAAACATAAATCCTACTGTGCTTTTGGTAATGATTTTTGAGGGCTTGCTACAGCAGCTTTGGGAATATCCATTATCGGTGCATTCACTCCCAGCATCAAATCGTTGGGATTGACAATCTCGACTAAAGGCTCGTTCAAAGCCACAATCAAACCGTCAGATTCAGCAGGAACGGGCGATCGAGCAAACTGCGGTACAAACGATTCGCGGCCGAGGAGGACACCCGATACCGCCGCAATCAACAAAGCTGCGATCGCACCTCCACTCAAAAGCCAAATCCGTTTCGTCTTACGTTGTTCAACCCGCTGCAAAACCTTCGTTGCCAACTCCTGTGCAGACTGTTTCGCAGCAGGCACCGGCATTGACTGCAAACCCTGCTGCATCATCAGCAGTCGGGAGTACAAACGCTTCGTCACAGGGTCATTTGTCAGCCAGTCCTCCACTTGTCGGCGTTCGGCCGCCGTCACTTCACCGTCGAGGTAGGCACTCAGCAATTCAAAGCGATCGCGCATCATAGTAGTTAGATTTCCCTGGGGATAATTGTTGTTAGTGTTAGTTTCAGCGAGTGAATCCCCAAGACCTTGCTGATTCTGCTTTTTATCGGATTCAAAGTTAGAATTCATATTTCACATCACTTACTGAATTTGGGGGAAGCACAGGCTCGCCCCGACAGATGATTTACTGCTTATTTATATTTTAAAATAGAAGTTTTGATGTCACAGCAAACATCATCAAATCTTCTCGATTCGCCTCCGAAATCACCCTTGCTAATTACCGTCGATATATTTTTGCAATTGCAACTGCAATCTTTGGCGAGCTCTAGCAATTCTCGACTTGACAGTTCCCAGAGAAACTCCGGTCATTTCCGCTATTTCCTCATAGGCTAAACCTTCAATTTCCCTCAAAACAATTGTCGTGCGGAATACTTCCGGCAAATCGGCGATCGCCGATCGCAACTCATCGTAAAATTCTCTAGTCGTCAAATCTTCATCAGGCCCCGGACTGTCAGCCGGAAGTTCCCAATCAATCTCCCCATCTTCGAGAGCGCGCGGTACATCTAGCGATAGCGGAGTTCGCACCCGCTTGCGCTTGCGCAACTCATCGTAAAACAAATTAGTGGCAATGCGGCTCAGCCAGCCCCGGAATTTCACAGGCTCTTGCAAGCGGTTAACATTGCGGTAGACTCGAATCCAGACTTCCTGAGCCAAGTCTGCTCGGTCTTGCCAGTCAGGGGCCAAGTGATAGAGAACCCGGTCAACGTGGGATTGATACCGCTTTAACAGTTCTGAAAAAGCAGTACCTTCAGGTCGATTTCCTTCCTGACACCGCAACACCAAGTCATGATTAGAGAGTTTTTCGGCTGGCAATTGCACTCTTTGAACGGTCGCCACAACCGCAGACCAGGACACAGAAATAAAGTCGCTCATGGGTGGAATTGGCTCATCGAACATTCCACAATTTTTGACGTTTGCCGATCGCCACAAGTTCCCTCTTCAATCAAACATCGATCAACTAATGCCCGAGGGCCTCGCACGCTCCAATACTAACCCAACTGCTAGAACCGTCGGCCCAATGTTCCTTTTTCCAAATCGGTACATTGTGTTTGAGCGTATCTATCGCGTACTGGCAAGCTGCAAAGGCTGAGTCCCGGTGGGGACAGCCAACAGCCACCAGTACGCTGATTTCTCCCACCTGCAAGTGTCCGACGCGGTGGTGAATGGCGACCCGATTCACGTCTGGCCACTGGCGGCGGATTTCAGTAGCGATTTGCTGGAATACCCGCACGGCCATCGGTTCGTAAGCTTGATATTCTAGGGAAACTACAGCTTGACCGTCTGTTTGGTTGCGGACTGTACCGCTCATCATTACTACGGCTCCGTTACTGGCGTCATCTGCCAAAGTGTAGATTTCCCCTACAGATAAGGGGGCAATGGTAATGGCAAAACTATCTAATTCATGGCATTGAGGAATTGTGCCGATCGAAAGTGCAGCAAAGGAGTTCATTGCGAAACAAGTGGTGAGTCGAGCAGTTAATTGATCTTGACACAAATCAAGGCGCGATCGATCTTGCATCCTTGTCTGGAAAACTGTTCCGGCGAATCGAGAACAAAATCTTTGAGGGCGGGCGATGACTCAGAGCCCTCACCCCGAATTTCTGCATCAGTGCTATCGAACCAAATATAACTCGCTCAAACAAAATTAACAGCTTAAGGATGAGCAGGAGACTTGTTCGATATCATAAAAGGCGATCGGGCTGTAGCAACTCAATCGGTAAGCACAACAAAATAAGCAGTGTCATTCCCAACTCGCTGCAAGCACTTTCCAACCCCAAGCGATTACTTCGTTCCCTTTTTAATGACACAGTTTAAGTGTAATTTTGCCTCCCTACTTATCCGCGCCGCTCAAATTTTTAGCAGCCGATGTAAACTTTATTTATGTTTTAGTTCCGGAAAGCTACATCAATGGCATGATATACCTGTGCAGGGTTCAGGCAATTTGGCTAATACTCGGTAACAACAAGACCGTAACGCCCTCTTGTGGCTTTTCTGACACATAAGTTAATGGTTTTGCCTGTTAATTGAGGTTTTGACCTGAGTCTGCACCGACAAACGTTGATAATCATCACGAGGAAACTATGGAAGCACTAGCATTGAGCCACTCTTTTGTGGCTTATGAATCTCCAGAGTCAGAACTCCAACTCAAGTCGTTAGACGAGCTGGGCTTGAAAATTCCTACTTCTGCATTGGTAGGCGTTGCAGGTATGGCAGTAGCTCTATCTGTGATGGGTTTCGCTGGCGAAGCGCAAGCAAGTTGCGGGTACAAACGCTGCGGCCATAAAAGCCATCACAGCTACGGCCATGTAGCCACCAACGGTGGCCGACTGAATATCCGCCACCGACCCAATGGCTGTTCTCATGTCATCGGTAAGCTATACCACGGAGACCACATCAAATTGACCGGTCGTTACAGAAACGGCTGGGCTCAACTCAAAGGCGGCGGCTGGGTGTCTGCGTCGTGGCTCTCCTAATTCTTGACTGGAACAGTTTACATTTCTAGAAAGAGTTTTAATCGTTACCAAGCCCAGCTTGGTAACGATTATCTTACAATAGGGGGCAGCAAGTCTAAACTTTACCGCCACCGATCAGATACAGTAAGGCCATCCGCACCGCCACGCCGCTGGTAACTTGCTGAGAAATCAGGCTAAAGCGGGGATCGTCCATCAAATCCGAACTAATTTCCACGCCGCGGTTAACCGGGCCCGGGTGCAACACCTTCACATCCGGCTTGCAGAGTTTCAGCCGATCGCGCGTAATCCCGTACAAAGAATGGTACTCTCGCAAACTAGGCAGCAAATTCTCGGTCATCCGTTCCTTTTGCAGCCGCAAAGTCATCACAAAATCAGCATCAGCCAAAGCAGGTTCAAGCTGCCAGTGCAAAAATAACTTGCCGTTTGTACCATCGCCGCACTCGGCAAAAAACAGCGGCAGCAAAGTCGGCGGCCCGGCCAAATGAACCTCTGCCCCGGAAGCCGTTAGACTCCAAATATTAGACCTCGCCACCCGCGAATGCAAGATATCTCCCACCACAGCAATTTTTTTGCCCGCTAAAAGTTTTAGTCTCGGACTTTCAGCATCTAACAGAGAACAAATCGTAAATAAATCTAGCAAACCTTGCGACGGGTGTTCGTGCTGGCCGTCTCCAGCATTGAGAACGCTGACTCTCGAACCCAAGCGATCCATTTCCGAAGCAATGGTGCTGGGAACTCCAGCTTGTTCGTGGCGAATCACCATCAAATCCGTTCCCATCGCCAGATAAGTCTTAGCTGTATCCAAAATAGTCTCCCCCTTCGTCAGAGAAGAACTGCCAGGGGTAAAATTTAGCGTATCCGCCGACAGCCGCTTCGCCGCCAATTCAAAACTGTTGCGAGTCCGGGTAGAAGGTTCAAAAAACAAATTCGCGACCACTTGACCCTGGAGGGCTGGCACTTTCTTGGTGCGGCGGCCGAGCACCTCCCGAAAACTGGCGGCAGTTTGCAGCACCGTGTCGTATTCGTCTGAGGTAAAATCAGCCAGAGTGAGAATGTGTCGCCTTGTCCAAGTCATACAATTTTAGATTTGAGATTTACTGAATATAGGATGGATGATAGGTTTGGAACTTCCTTGTACGCCCGCTCTGCTAATGACAATGTTCGATCGACCATCAGCCGGATTCCGATCAACAGTATCCAACAATTTTTGACCACCTTTGCCGTCAGTCGAGTTATAATTATTCCATGCAGCTCAGACCTAACTCTCGCAGCTTTCGCCAGCGTCGAAGCAGAAGAAGCTGAAACAGGTACGGTTTACTCGCCCCGAAGCAGAAATTCCGGCTGTAGCAGCCGCATAGCAGTAATTGCAGTTTCTCGCTTTCTTGGGTACGAGTCAAAAACCAGCCCAACGCAGTCCTTGCATCTGTTACTATGTGGAAACAATCGAAGCGGCAAACCTCCCACCGCCGATCAGCCGTGCACATAGCAGGACATTTGAAAGATCATTAATTCGTTCAAGTCTGTCTTGACTCTTCAGTCTTGCTTATAGCCACTTGTCAAAACAACCTGTGTTAAGATACAAGTTGAATATGTAGCTTCCCGACAAAAATCTACACGTATCTTGGCGAGACTGTTCTTGGCGAAACTGCGGTAAAAAGTGTGAGCTGGGAAGTTGTAATTAGAAAAGATTTAAACAATTCAAGAGGTATTATGAGCCAGAAGGTTATACAGCCGATGGTTAAGTTCCAGCGTCAGGTGCATTCTCTCGTCACGTCTGACATTATTAAGCCGACAGACAGCATTTGGAAAATTGCTCTGCTTTATGGCGACGAATGGCCTTACTGGAAACAGCAATTGCTAGAGTTTGATTTTTCTATGCAAGACCCCGTTAGCGAGTTGATAGCTGTAGAAGCTTGGGACGAGGAATAGGAAAGCAGGCGCAGGATTGCTGTGTCTGGGAGAAAACAAGAGGCGATCGGCTGGGATTTTCTTTCATAAGTTTTCCGTTCCTAACTTCTTCCCTCTTCCCTCTTCCCTCTTTCTACTGACTAATCACCAATGACCAATGACCAATGACTTCTTGCTTCTGTTAAAGGCAAGCTGCTAAAGCTCTTGCTAATTGGGGAGCAGTTTGAAAGCGATCCCCAGGTTTAGCTGCTGTGGTTCGCAAAATGGTCTCCCGCAGCTTCGGTGCGATCGTCGGAATATTTTCCAGATTAAAGCCGTAACCTCGACCTATTTTTCCGTAAAACTTTTGAGGGCTTTGGGCCGTCAGCAAAAAAATCAAAGTAGGCCCAATAGCATATAAATCGGACTGAGGGAGAGGCTGTCCCCGGTCTTGTTCTGGTGCGGTGTAGCCTTCAACGCCGATACGGGTGCCCGGAGGAGTGCCGATTTCTTTAACGGCGCCAAAATCCAGCACTGTAATGGTATTGTCGCGGTGCCGCACCAGCAAATTAGCAGGTTTAATATCCCGGTGGACGATCGGGGGTTTTTGAGAGTGAATGTACTCCAAAACCTCACAGGTTTGAATCATCCACTCGATCGCCTGTTGGGGAGCAACAGGCCCGCGGTTGTAGATGCGTTTTTCTAAATCCTCGCCGTGGAGCATTTCCATCACCAAGTATTTTTTGCCCCCTTCCACAAAAAAGTCGAAAAACTGAGGAATTCCCGGATGGTGGAGGGCTTTGAGAGTTTTAGCTTCACGTTCAAACAGTTCTTGAGCTTTGGCTATTTGAGCCATGTCAGCATTCATTTCCTTCAGGACTACCAGAGAAGCTGCGGGAGAACTTCCGGGTTTTTGAGCTTTCGCTTTTTCTCGATCCCAGGCTAAAGTCGTTGTCCCCATACCGCCTTGGCCCAAAGTTCGGAGCACTTGGTAGTGTCGGACTGTGCGATCGACCTTAATCGGTTCGCCGCAGTGGATGCAGAATAAATTCCCAGGCGGGTTTCCCGCGTGGGTACACCTCGGGGCGGCGAGACTGAGGCTGGGGTTCGCCTCAATTTTGCCGCCGACTTCAATAGTAGTAGCTTGGAAATGCAGAGTAGGGCCGCCCCGCGCCAACTGGATCAGAACACCGTCGGATATCCAACCCTGAGACATGAGAATACCGTTAACAAAAGTGCCATTTGTCCCGGAATTGACTAAGTACCACTGACTAGACGTGCCGCTGTTAACTCTTTGCAATTCCAAGTGCTCTCGCGACACTAGAGCATTGGGGATCACAACGTGATTTTCAGGAGAGCGGCCGATGCGCACAATGGACTCGCTCTCGAAACTCCACTGTTGCATGGGGGTCTGTTTTTCTGGATCTAAAAGAGTCAGCAGCATTTTTGATTGATGTGATTAATCTGCTAATAACTAGCAGGAATTGCCCCGCTTCTGGGTGGGTAATTGTTTTGCCCGCGCCAACTGTAATAGCTGGCTATTGAACGAGGAAGTAATAACTAGCTCTGTTGCACCGTTTAACCGTAAATTCACTAGACCTCTATCTGTTGCATTGTTAGCGAAATAGGTATTATTACAATGATTTCAGCCCTTAGCTTCATCAAATCTTTATTAAAGCACATTTTTTATTAAAGATTGCATAAAGATGCTATTGGCATCTCATTTTTAGAAAATAGTTTCCGTATTATTATTGATAAATAGATATAGTTTTTTAGCCAAGCATATCTACTTAATTATATCAAAATTAAGGACGAAATAACCATGACTAAAATTTGGCAAAAATTGGCTGTTGCTGCTGCTACTATTGTGGGATTGGGGGCGATCGCCGTCAAATCAGCAGAGGCTGCATCAGTGAAATTAACTTTTTTTCAGGGTCTGGATACTCCTGTAGCTGTAGGCTCTTTCAGCTATGATGAATCGACTCCTTATGAAGCTATTTTTCCATCAAACAGATTGGGAAAACCTCCTTTAGAAATTAAAGCCAGCGATAAATGGTTTGTCGTAAAGGACTTTGCGGTAAGTATATTCGGGCTGTCGTGGAATTTATCCAGGGCTACCGTTGGCGACAGGGCTACTATGCTTTCACCTTTCTTGTGGGCACCGTTCGATCGAGCTCAATTAAAAGTTGTTACGGCAAGTTTTTCCCCTTTCGGTTCCGAAGAACCCACTGTCGCACCGCCACAGTGGGCTTTTGGAAATATACGAAGACCTCCAAATCTGGCAATATTTGGGAATAGCGACAGGGCAGGCTCTAGAATGATGTGGCTGCAAAATGGTCCCCAATCAAACGGAAGGTACCTCAACAGCGGATATGTAATAGCAGAGGAAGTCAAGCCTTGCTCTGAAAACTCAGAGGCTGTTCCCGAACCTGCAACAATTGCAGGTTTAACTTTGGCGGTAGCCGGCTTGGTGGCGGGCAAGAAAAAGTTGAGAGCACCCAAATTCTAAAATCGAAATGGGCCTACCTGGGCCC
The DNA here is from genome assembly GCA_031399265.1 of Cyanobacteria bacterium SOY_34_metabat_3. GTDB lineage: Bacteria > Cyanobacteriota > Cyanobacteriia > Cyanobacteriales > Microcoleaceae > Microcoleus. The sequence continues at coordinate 24,340 of JANNOR010000248.1, forward strand.
GAACGACAATTGCCGTGATATTGTCGTGACCGTTGTGTTTGTTGCCCAGTTCAATCAACTTGGCAACTCCCTCGTCGAGATTAGTTTGGGGATTGAACAGGGGTTCGAGAGTGGTGGGCCAGTGAGTTTCCAACAAATCATTATCTGTCAGGCCGTCGGAGGCCAAAATCAATAAAGTATCTTCGCACAAGTCTAAAAACTGCACGTCTGGCTTGAGAAAACTACCGTCTCGCGGGCCGATGGCTTGAGTTAGCTGATAGGCGTCGGCACGGGAATAGGCAGTTTCTGGGTCAACTCCGCGCTTAATTTCGCGCTGCCCGACTTCGTGATCTGAGGTGATTTTTTCTAGGGGCTGTCCCTTTCGGAGTCGGTAGAGGCGGCTGTCGCCGACGTGGGCTACGGCGAATTTGGTGTCTTGAATTAAGACTGCGACTAGGGTTGTGCCCATGCGATGGCTGCCGGAGCGGCCGTCTTTTTGATTGATTTCAAAGATGGCTTTGTTGGCTAGCAGCACTCCCTCGCGGATGGTGTCTGAGTTGGGCAGTTGATTTTCCCAACTGGTTTGGAAGAATTCTCTGAGGGTTTCAGCGGCTAATTGACTGGCTACTTCTCCGCTGTCGTGTCCGCCCATGCCGTCGCAGAGAATGTATAGCCCTTTGGTTTGAAAGATCCGACCGAAGGAGGTTTCGAGTTTGTTGAGCTGAGTCCAGATGCTGAAGAAGTCTTCGTTGTGCTCGCGGGTGCGGCCGACATCGGTGAGACCTGCGTCTTCTAAGCTGTAAATCTGGACTGGCATGGGCTGGGTTAAGACTTCGCCAACAACGTCGGGGGGCGACTTGTCGGGGCTGCGGTAATGCTCGTTCTCGGGGGTTGAGGTTGGTGGAGGTGTGGGCTGGAGTTCCAGGGGAACGGTTTCTAGGCGCGATCGCAATTCTTCGATCGTGTTAATCTCGCCTCTGTACATTTGTTGCAGCAGTTCGAGCAATGCGCCAAACTGAGTACGATCGGACTGGTTAAATATCGCCTGCCACAGTTGCCCCAAATCTAGCAGTTGCAGGTTTGAGCCGGCGGGTTCGGGATAGAGGTATTGCAATCGCAAAGAGGCAAAGGAAAAGGAAGAGTCAGGGTTGACTCGCAAATTTGTCAGTTCCAACAAGCTTTGGCGGCAGCGCCAGGGTTCTAGGGCAGCCCAGAGTTCGGTCATTTCGTGCAGCCAGTATACAATTTGCTGGGTGGAGGTTTCGGGTTGACTCCACCGTTCTACTAGCAGCGGCCATTGGGAGCAGTCTTCTAGCAGCAGCACTGCCTGTTTGTTGTCCGACCAGCTATCGTGAATGACTGGCAGGTTGTGAGAGAATTGCCACCGGAGTGCCAGATAAGGCTCAGCTATGCCTTGGCAAAGCTCTGCTAAGGCGAAATTGGTCGAATTTTCTCCCCTGTTGATTGCTGCGGTGTAGGGAGAGGTTCGTTTGGCGACGCTGGCAGAGTTGGCTGCTAGCATTGCTTTGAGGGGCGACATTTGCAGCGGCTGACAGTCCAATACTGTTACGGCTACTGTCTCTGAGGGTTTTCTCGCTGGCAGGGTTTCGAGGAGTTGGTAGCGCTGCTGGGTGTCTAAATAAGATCCTGCTGGCTGGGAAGGGATTACATATTCGGAATTGGGGACGGAGACTTCTGCGGATTCGGGGCTGTTGGTTTGTGGCTGGGTTTCTGGTTGTGGTGCGGTTGTGGAGTTGTTTTCAGATGGGGTTATTTCGCGCTCTGGTGCTGTATTAGAGATCTTTTGGTCTGTTTGAAAGGATGTTACTCCGATCGCCCCCACGACGATTTCAGCGTCTATAATTTCTGGGCTGCTGAATTCCGCAGCACCGGGCTGCGGAGAAGTTGGTGCGGCTGCTGCTCTTGATGCGTCGGCGGTAATTTCTGTTTTAATGGCGTCTGTTATTGGTTCAGGGGAGTTTTGGGCCGATGCGGTTGCTGGGAAAATTTCTAGTTTTTGTGGAAACTCGGCTGGTTCGACTGCTGGAAAATTCGATCGACCGCAGATAATCGCCCGCCACACTTGACCGGTTGCGACTCCGCAATTTTGACATTCTTCGGCGCTAACAGGGACTTGGGTTCCGCATTGGTGGCAAGGTTTGTAAGTTAGGGAATTTCCGCATTGTTGACAAAACTTGTTTAGATTGGGATTTTCAAATTGGCAGCGGGGACAGAGGAGCATAGGGGTTTTAAATGGGAGATTGGCGATCGAGTTTGAGGGTGGAGGAGTTTTGGGTTGGGGGTAGTGAGTTATTCGTTATGAGTTTTGGGCCAGACTCGCAACGGATAACTCTCACTGTCGTATACCTTATTTTATCGGGATGGATTCATAAGTAAGATATTTCTTAGAACTGATATCTTGCACCCGTGTGAATAAGAGGATTTTTCGTGGGGAGTAGGGGACGAGGGCGGGTTTATAGAACCTGTTTGCAAGCTTGAAAGCTTTTGGTGAACCCGCCCCTACAGCTTCTTGAGAATGGTGATCTTCTGTCAGTTAGAACTGAGATGTTGCACCCGTGTCAGGAATCGGGCAAGCGAACTCCACAAAAACATCTGTCAATTCACAGCTCAAAAGCCCGCCCCACCTGCTACAATAGCGTGCTGGGCCTACAATAAAAGTTATCTGATGAGTGGAACAGGCCGGAACTAGCCTGTTTTTAATCATGGTGGAAAATATTCAGTTAAAAGAGATCTGCGGTAGAATCTTCTTTGAAAATTGTCTCTCGGGCGATCGACACAATGGTGGAAAGGGGCACTTCACAGAAATATTTCCGCCGGAATTGTTCTTCGGAGACTGCTGCTAGGAATTGTGCTACAAAACGGGTGGCGATGGGAGAATTTGGTTCTGAGAATTGGATAGATTGGTTATCTAATAAGGGTTTGAGAATTTGCTCTGGCGCGGTTTCGGGTTGTCTGGCGATGTGGAAAGCTCGATCGCGGTAATTGATTTTGAAACCGAGATATGTTAGGGTTTTGAACCCCAGTTGCAGGGAAGTGTCGCTGATGCCGAGTTTTTGGCGGAGTTGTTGTCTGGTGACGGGTTTGTGGGTACGGCTGAGGTATTTGGCGATGCCGATTAGTTGTTGGCAGATTTGCTGCGCGGGCACGGGTGGGGGTAATGTGTAGGCGATCGCCAGTTTTTGTTGCTTGTGCTGTGCTTGGCGAAACCAGATGCGCAGTTCGTCCCAGCTTGCGGGGCATTCTGTAAGGACGATCGAGTTTTGGCGATCGACCATTTCTACATTATCGACTAGATTTTCCGCTGACATTTGAGATGCGAAGTTGGTGTTGGCTGCTAACAACTCTTCATCATTATTTCTATTGCGCCAGTCTACGATCCAATCTATTTTAGCCGGGGAATTGCTTTGGCTATCTTCCGTGCGTTCCGTCACTGCTATGAGGCGCACTTCATACCGCGATTTGTAAGTATTAAAATCGAGTTCGACGGTGACATCGCAGCGGCTTTGAGGAACTTCATTTTGGTAGTGTCCCCACCAAATCCCGGGAAATCCCGTATTAGTAGATTCATCCGAAATTGTAAATTCTGTCTTGATATATTCTACTTTTTGTCCTTTTAAATCCTTGATTTTTTGATTCCAGAGATTATCAAACCAGCAATTTTCAATCAGCAATTTGGGTGCGGGATTTCCCATGCCGCAGGGTTCCAGCAATTTTAGTTCTTGAAATAACTCTTTGCCTAATTCGGAGACAGTAATTTTTAGGTCATTTTGAACCGGGGCGGCTGTCAAACTGTCTGTGCTGTATTGTTGTCGCAGTTGCTGATTTACCGCATCGGTAAATAAAGGAATATTTTCAACAGGGAGACTTAATCCGGCCGCGAAGGGATGACCGCCGAATCTGTCCAATAAATGTGCTTGGTCTTTGACTAATTTATAAAGGTCAATTTGATTAGCAGAACGGGCGGAACCCCTAGCTATTTTAGATTTTAGATTTTGGATTGGGGATTGGGGGAGTGTTGATAATTCTGGATTCAAGGAATCGATAAATTGCGTTTCCGGGGGATTTTCGTTAATTTCTTCGGTTCCTTCGGTGCTGAATAAAATCACGGGGCGACCGTATTCTTGGGCGATTTGTCCTGCTACTAATCCTAATACTCCTACTGGCCATTGAGGGTCACTGAGAACGATGACGCTGGTGGTTGAGATGTCGAGTTTGGCTAATTTGTGGGCTGCATCTTTGGCAACATCTTTTTGTAAAGATTTGCGTCTGGTGTTAGCAATTTCGGTTAGAGTTGCTAGTTCTTCGCAGCGTTTTTTGTCGCGGCTGGTGAGGAGTTCTACGCAGAAGTTGGCGTCGCCTTGAATGCGGCTGACGGCGTTGATTCGCGGGCCGAGGCCGAAGGAAATGTCGGTTGGTCGATCGCCCGATCTTTTGCACAATTCGAGCAATTTGGCAACTCCCGGGCGGGTGGGATTTGTGGTTTGTTTTTGCAATTGTTCGATTCCCAGTTGTGCTAGGTAGCGACAGTCTCCTGTAAGTTGGACTAAATCGGCAATTAGCCCGATCGCCACTAATTCCAATAAATCCGTCAGCGGGCGCTGCGGAATATCCGGAAATGTGTGATATAATGCTTCGACTAATTTGTAAGCTACGGCGACGCCGGACAAGTTAAACAGTTGGTGGTTGGGGGGAAAGTAGCGGGGATTGATGATTGCTGTCGCTGGCGGGCGATCGTCCGGCAATGTATGATGGTCGGTGATAATTGTATCAATATTTAAGCTGGTCGCGTATTCGATTTCGGCAATGTTTGTACTGCCAGTATCGCAGGTAATAATTAAGCTAATTCCAGATTTTGCTAAAGCATCTATTCCTGAAATATTCAGTCCGTGAGATTCGGTTAATCGGTTGGGAATATAATAAATTAGTTGGTCATTTTGAACAAAAAATTCTCCCAATCCATCCCACAAAACTGAGGTTGAGGTAATCCCGTCAGCATCGAAGTCTCCCCAGATAGCAACTTTTTCGGCGCTGTTTCGTGCTTGCTGGATTCTGGCTATCGCCCAGTCCATTTCTAGTCCGAATTCAAAGGGACTTGCTGGCTGGTAAAGTTGGGGATTTAAGAAACCGGGTATTTGTTCGGGATTTTGAATTCCTCTATACCAGAGAAGTGCAGCAGCATAGTTTCCCGGGAGTTCTGGTGCGTGGTTTCTGACTGCTTGGATCAGCCAAGTTGGAGGTTGGGGTAAGGGCTGAGTTTGCCAGTTTTGAAGTATTTCTGTCATCGGTTATTTCATGAATTTCTGTAGGGGCGGGTTCACCAACAATCTTTTATTCACATCCATAATATCTATAAACCCGCCCCCACTAATAGTTGGCGTAGTACAAAATTTGAATTAAATAGACATTTCCTCGATGATAGCAAGATTTGGCAGCCAATTTGCGGGGCTTTCTGCCAGAAAATTTGGCGAGGAAGGTTTGGTGTCTTGGGTTCGGTTACAACGAGTGGCGAATTGACAGGAATCGCAAAGATTGGAACTAATTTGTACTTGGGGGAAGAATTCGCCGCCTTCGGTATAGCGCTGTCGCCAGTCGGTTAGCTGCTGCAAGAGTTTGGTTAAATCTTGTTTTGTGCGATCGTGT
>JANNOR010000127.1:0-4858 GCA_031399265.1 Cyanobacteria bacterium SOY_34_metabat_3
TAATTCACACCCTGCTGAATTGCCCCAACGGAGACGAACCGCAGATATTACAAGATAACTCAGAATTATTGGATCGCCGATTTCTGGAAACTTGCGAGTCAGTAGCGGCAAAGTTGGCAGCACAAGGAGGCGAAAATGGCGCTAATTTCCTCCGAAATCTGGCCAGTCAGCTAGGGCAATTCATCGATATGAACGATGACGGAGATAGCAATAACTCTGAAGGTGAAAATTCCCAAGAGTATGCCAAGTTTTTCCTAGAATTATTGCAAGCAGAAGAAGCTAGTAATGGCGATGTTAAAGTAATTTTCCCCATGCTGGAGCAACGGCAACATCTCCTCAATGCCCGTTTTGCCGAAACTTTACAGCAAGTAGCCGAGAAGTTACTTGATGGCGAAAATCCAGAAACAATTAGCTCAATTGTCGGCCTCATTGAAAATTTGAGTATTCATATTAATCAATTTCCCCGTGGGAATAGAGCGAATAATATTGAAATTGCCATTATTGGTTATCAAATAGTTTTAAAGAATCGGGAACCGGGGAGTGAAAAGTTTGCTCAAACTCAACATAATCTGGCTACTGCCTACAGTGACAGAATCAACGGTTCGCTGGCGGAAAATCTGTAACGGGCGATCCTCTTCGAGGGCTCCGCTAACGAACTTTATGACGAAGCTTTAACTGTTTATACTCGTAAAGATTTCCCTGAAAAATGGGCATTGACTCAAAATAACCTAGGTAATGCCTACAATAAGAGAATCAACGATTCGCGGGCGGATGATCTGGAACAGGCGATCCCATATTACACTCCTTACAAAAGTGTCTAGCATCCCATAATCCCTTTAATCTGCTCTACAAGCTGTGACACCAATCCCAAAGACATAGCAACAGCCCCTAACTGTGCTGCTATTGCAGCCGCTATAGATTCAAGTGTTGCACCAGTCATAATCATGTGTACGATTGTGGTTGCCAGAAATACCATTGAAACTGCACTAGCTGGAACCAAACCTACCAGCCCTCCGACCATTCCTGTTACTGCGGCAACAATCAGGATAGACTCAATTAGATTAGGGCTGTGGCATAGTGTCGCGAATAAACCTACTGCTGTCAAGTTATTAAATTGTAACAAAGGTAAAAAGCTGGTCATTGTGAATGTCCGTCCAAAATTATTTATTAAAAATAATAATATCTAGCCTCCAAGTTTAGCAACCCTACTTAACTAGCACTAGGGCGATCGCCCCCTACCTCGCCGAGTTAACCGAAAATTTCCCCAAAAAACTAGATCGGCTTTTATAACGCGGCTTTAACAGTTTATACCATTGAGGATTTTCGTGAATATTGATACACAGAATCGCTCCGATTATATTGGATTACCGACGGGATTTCTCTACGCGGGAGCAATGGGAACTTTGGCCAGTCTTTGGGCTGTCAATGACCTCTCGACAGCCTTGATGATGGTAAAATTTTATGAGGTACTAAAACCTGGAGTTAGCATTGGTCAAGCGCTCCATGATACCCAGCGGTGCTTTAAGTCTGCCACTACTTCTGATTTGCTAGAATGGGTGGAAGATTCGGAGAGTTTCGATGCAGAGCAAAAAGAAGATATTACAGAATATCTAGGACGTTATAAACCAACCGTAAAACCCTACGGCGATGTTTATTCTTGGGGAGCCTTTTGTGCGATCGGTTTATAATCTTGTAGGGTGCGTCGCTGCGAGATTTTCGAGTCTATGGATAGATTGTCGATAGCGACACACCCTACGGTATCTTTCACCAGATGGTTGCGCCAATCGAGAGTTATTTCTACCCGCGTCGCTTTCGCATCGTCAGCATTTTGAATTAATTCTTTAAGAATCCCCACGCCTTCGGGATAATCTCGGATGATTCCCCTCTATCTGGCGATTAAAGGTTCGGATTGATCAAAAGATTTTCCCTCAAGTTCGCTGTTACTGTAACCCATAGGTGTTCTGACGGCAGGAATTTTTAGGCGATCGCAATTCCGGTTAAATAGTTATAATACTTTGATTCGACCATCAAGCCAATAACACACTTTTCCCTATGTCCTAGCAAATTCTTCTTAAATCTAGTTTAAATCAAAACTTTCACCCAGCCATGCAATACCAAAAATTTTGGGCAGATTTACAAAAATTGACTGTTAATTCTCTAGCATCCCGATTGTTTGCCAGCAAGTCACTGACTCTGAGTTTAGCCGTCGCCGCCGCAGTTTCGATGCAAATCGGACAGCAACCAGCCAACGCTTCTACAGCCCCAACTTGGCAATTCGATCCGGCGACAAACGAGCTCGTAATTAACCTCCCAGAGGGAACTACGCCTAAGTATTCTGTTATAAATTCCACTCAGATTGCTGTGGATTTGCCCAATACCGAGATCGGCGTAGATGCAACTCAGTTGTATCCTGAAGGCATGGTGCGATCGGTCGGAATCACTCAAATTCAAGGTGGAAAGGCGAGAATTGTGCTAGGTTTAGCGCCCGGATTTGCTATAGTGTCCGATCGAACTGTCTTCCAAAAAGTCGGCGCCGCCAATCGCTGGGTGTTGGTTCCCGCGATCGCCCCTAGTTCTACCCAAACCGCAGCAACGCCACCTGCATCGACATCAGAAGTACCGCAGGATCGATCGACAACCGCCTCCCCCTCAACCGATGTCGAACCTTCCGTGGAAGCTTACAGAACAAATCCTGCCCAGCAGAGAACCGAAAACGACCAAATCCGACCGATAACAGTACCTTTAGTCAGGGTTGCGGTACAAGAACCGCGTCGGGGGATAACTGTTGTTCCCGCAGTCGTTCCAGCTACACCAAAACAGCAAATAATTAATTTTGGTGAACCGCTGCCGAAATAGATATATTTAAGATCGAATCTAAGAAACCGGGTTTTTTGAACCGCAGATGATGGCGGATGTACGCTGATGAATTTGGAAAAAACCCGGTTTCTGGCCACTCACTCATCACAAATAAAACAACTGCCAGCAGTCAAAACTGTCAGCAGTTGTTTTACATATTCAATGCGGATGGCGAGACTCGAACTCGCAAGGACATAATGCCACACGCACCTCAAGCGTGCGCGTATACCAATTCCGCCACATCCGCTCTTTCCGACAATCTCTGGGATTTTTTGCGTTACGAGTTAAAGATTTACAGGCTGAGGTTCCTGACATTTAACTCGTGACTAGCCCTTTGAGACCGCCGATTTAAAACCATAGCACGACTACCACCAAAATGTAAAATAAATTTTTGTGAACAATTTCTGCAAAACCATTATCCAGAACATACCGAAAGGGACTATTCTACAGAATACTGAATGAATTAAGCAGCGAAGATGGGGTTCTCAAAAATTTTAATCGCTAATCGGGGGGAAATCGCCCTCCGCATACTGCGCACCTGCGAGGAAATGGGGATTGCCACGGTCGCCGTTCACTCCACTGTAGACAAACACGCCCTGCACGTCCAGTTGGCAGACGAAGCCGTTTGCATCGGCCCCCCCACCAGCAGCAAAAGCTATTTAAACATCCCCAACATCATCTCCGCCGCCCTGACGCGCAACGCCGCAGCCATTCACCCCGGTTACGGCTTCCTTGCCGAAAATGCCCGATTTGCGGAAATCTGCGCGGATCATCAAATTACCTTCATCGGTCCAAGTCCGGCTGCGATGCGCGCGATGGGCGACAAATCCACAGCAAAAGAAACCATGCAGCGGGTGAAAGTTCCCACAGTTCCCGGTAGTGTTGGATTGCTGGCGGACGATCGCGCAGCTCTAGCAATAGCCCGCGAGATCGGCTATCCTGTGATGATCAAAGCCACAGCCGGCGGTGGAGGCCGCGGCATGAGGCTAGTCAGAGAACCCTCGGAACTCCCCAAACTATTCTCAGCAGCCCAAGGTGAAGCCGATGCAGCCTTCGGCAATCCCGGAGTCTACCTCGAAAAATTCATCGAAAAACCGCGTCACATCGAAATCCAAATCCTCGCCGACAACTACGGTAACGTGATCCACCTCGGCGAAAGAGATTGTTCGATTCAGCGCCGACACCAGAAACTCCTGGAAGAAGCGCCCAGCCCCGCCCTCAGCCAGAAACTGCGGGATCAAATGGGTCACGCCGCCATTGCCGCAGCCAAATCCATCAACTACACGGGTGCGGGAACTGTGGAATTTTTGCTTGACAAATCGGGCAAGTTCTACTTCATGGAAATGAATACTCGGATTCAGGTAGAACATACCGTCACGGAGATGATTACGGGGCTCGATTTGATCGCGGAACAAATTCGGATCGCCCAAGGTGAAAAACTGCAAATTAAGCAGAACCAAGTAATTCTCAGCGGCCATGCGATCGAGTGCCGGATCAATGCTGAAGACCCCGATCGCAACTTCCGACCCCATCCCGGCAGAATCACCGGCTTTTTGCCTCCTGGCGGCCCTGGGGTGCGGATGGACTCTCACGTTTATACCGATTACGAAATACCGGCTTACTACGATTCTTTAATTGGTAAATTGATCGTCTGGGGGCGCGATCGACCTTCAGCCATTCGCAGGATGAAACGGGCATTGCGGGAATGCGCGATTACCGGCGTTCCCACTACCCTCAGTTTCCACCAAAAAATCCTGGATAGCCCGGAATTCCTCAGCGGCGAAGTTTACACCAATTTCGTCGAACAGTTCATGAATCAAAACAGTCAGTAGGCAATTGGCAGTTGTCAGTAGTTGATATCAATTCCGGCTGTGCCGGAATGATAGAGGAGACGGCAGTGGCGGGTGCCGACAAAATTTTATGGGGTTGGGCCACGCACATCCCGGTCCAGGTTTAGGGGTTTTTTTATTTAACATTGAAACCGAAATTTTTATAAAAAAAA
>JANNOR010000281.1:0-37715 GCA_031399265.1 Cyanobacteria bacterium SOY_34_metabat_3
AGAAATTTAGGGAGAATTGGTTAGTTCTTGAATTAATTGATTTGGAGTTAAAATCCTAGGAGTAGTAACCGGAAAATCTCGCGGGTTGCGGGTAACAATGGCATCAATTAGATTGATGACAGCAGTGCTGTACTGAATCGCATCTTCAAAATCCTTGAAGTTGCAGGCTAGTGCCATTGAAATAATGGAATCATCTACTGTCGCCACCTGACAAAATGTAGCTAACTGCTTCAAAAAATCAAGCGTCCAATCGCGACCTTTGTCTCGGCGAATGATATAGTAAAGGTCGCTAAAAGTTGAGGCTGAAACATAGCCTTGAATTTTGCCTTCTTCCACAAAAGTTAAAATGCGCTCACTCTCAGCAAAGAAAGGTTCTCGATCGAGCGCAACATCTACTATTATATTGGTGTCTATCAAGACTTTCAAAGGTTATGTTTCTCCTTTAAATATTCCCATTTTGCTTGTTTGTCTGGATCGTCAAAATCGAGCGGTTCCGGTACAGGATCTCGATCAAATAAACCTTGAAATGCTTTCACCTTAGTTTTAAACTTTTTTTTAAGTGTTTCAGGTTCCGTCATCGCATTTTCTGACACGCTGGCTTGTTTAACCGTATCAGCGAGCTGCAAGACGATGATTTCTACATCTCCCGGCGGCATATTCACGGGTTCCACAACTACCAAATTGCCAGTTGCATCGATTTTACCTCTAAGTTTGTATGCTTGCATGGTAATCTCCGATAACTATGTTTTTATTATAGGACATAGTAACCTGACTCATATTAAAAATTCTTAGGAAGTCCGCCGATATAGCCTCTCAAAAATGCCTCTGATAAATCTACAGGTTCTTGTCCATCCAAAGGTTCGGGGTTGAGAATACGTCTAGCTTTAGTATAACCTAATTGGTTGCGGGAAATCACAAACAGCCGCTGTTGATCATCATCTAAATCCAAACCATCCAAAACTGCCGGGTTGTGAGTTGTCAAGATGACTTGTTTATCGTTCTTTTTTGCTAGTTCGACTAATTCTTCGATTAATCGGCGACATAATCTGGGGTTGAGAGAAGCATCAATGTTATCTCTTGCAAAAAATCCCGGTGTGATATCGCTTATGAACAAGGTAAAGTAAAAAAGTAAAAACAAAAAGCCTTCATTCGAGCTTCTTTGGTCAAAGTAACTTAAATCTGTATCTAAGTACCTATCTGTGATTTGGAGAGAAGTTTGCATCGCTGATAGATTTTGAGGAATTTCAAAATCTTTAAACCAATCTATCAATCGCAGCTTTTCTTTGATTTGATTGAGTTTATCTGGGTTATCTACATTCAAGATATTTATAAGTTTAAACAAGCCTTCACCATTAATACCTAAAGGTTGAATTTGCCCTTCTTTTTCAAAAGTTCGCAAAGCTTGGTTTTCGGGAGAATAAATTATGAATTGATTTAAGCTAATTATCGGAACAAATGATTCTAAATCATTTAGCAAATTTGATATTTCTTGATCTGAAAGCTCTGACTTTAATTCTAAAACAGATGCACATTTTTCTATTCCTCCATATTTTTGAAAAAGTAACATAGCAGCCTTTTTTAGAGAAGTTTCAGTATTGGCTAAAAAGTTTTTACTAATCCACTGAGAATAGGGAGAATTATCATTTTGTAAAATACAACTAAATTGTTCTTTATCATTCTGTCTTAATTCAATGCTGATATCTTGATCTGCATTTTCCTTTTCAAAAGCCGATCGCATAAATCGAGGTTCTGTAACCCGAATACCCCGTGCAGCAAGAAACTCATTATCTAGTTTATCATTAGCTGCTGCCGAACCCAGGGCGATCGCCTCCAAGATATTGCTCTTACCGCAACCATTCTCACCAATGAATATAGTGACTCGTCCTAACTCTAGCTTCAGCTTTTGAATAGACTTGTAATTTTGAATTCTGATTTCTTTAATCATAATTAAATCCCCTATAATCTGAATGTACTCATTGTATCTCGGATGTCATGAATCTCAAGGAACGCTTGCACAGCCATCTAATTCAAATTGTACGCGATCGCAATCCATACCTCGCATCAGCAGGGCATTTCTATGTGCAGCAGTACATCCGTGAACAATTCGCACAGTGGGGAATCGTAGAAATTGATGATTTTGCGGTGCGCGGGCGAATTCATCACAATTTGATCTTGGATTTACCCCCCCTCAGTCGCCCCCTTGCTAAGGCGGGGAAGCAAGAAAAGAAGCAAGAAAGGCCGATCGTAATTGGTGCTCATTATGATACAGTACCCGGTACTCCTGGGGCAGATGATAATGGGACGGGAGTCGCTGTTTTGTTGGAATTAGCGGCAGAGTTTGCCTCTCGTCCCCTCAAATATCCAGTGCAATTAGTCGCCTTCGATATGGAAGAATACGGTTATTTCGGAAGTAGTCATCATGCAGCTAAATACAAGCAACAGCAACAGTCAATTCGGTTGATGATTTCTTTGGAAATGTTGGGTTATTGCAACCATAATCCCAACTCTCAAAGCTATCCGGCGGGATTGAAATATTTTTATCCAAACTGTGGCAATTTTATTGCTTTAATTGGCAATTTGCGGACTGTTCGAGATATGATTAATTTGAGCCGTAAAATTCGCAAATCCGGTCAGTTGTGCGAGTGGCTGCCGGTGCCGAATCGAGGTTTGGTTGTGCCGGATACTCGACGCAGCGATCATGTTCCTTTTTGGGATAATGATTATCCGGCGATTATGGTGACGGATACTGCTAACATGAGGAATCCGCATTATCATGGTAAAAGTGATAAAATTGAGACTTTGGATTTAGATTTTTTTGCAGGTGTTTGTCAGGGGTTAATTGAGGCTATTCGACATTTATAGCAATTTATTTTAACGAACCGCGAAGGCGCTAAGGGCGCTAAGGAAGATCAGATAAAATGAGAGATAAAGGTATGAATGCTGTTTTTGCCGATCGCACTCGCTGGCAATTTTGGATCGATCGCGGTGGCACTTTTACTGATATTGTCGCTAAATGCCCTGACGGTAAGTTAGTGATTCACAAACTGCTGTCGGAAAATCCCGATCGCTACACAGACGCAGCAGTCCAAGGAATTCGCGATATTTTGGGAATTGCTGCGGGCGAATCGATACCCGCCGCTGAAATTGCAGCGGTTAAAATGGGGACGACGGTGGCTACAAACGCTTTGCTGGAACGCAAGGGCGATCGTACGTTGCTGCTAATTACCAAAGGTTTCGGCGACGCGCTGAGAATTGGCTACCAAAACCGCCCGAATATCTTTGCACGTCACATTGTGCTGCCCGAGATGTTGTACGATCGAGTAATTGAAGTTGCCGAACGCTACAGCGCCCAAGGCGAAGAATTAATTGCTGTAAATCCTGAGTTTATCCCGTCGTTACAGCAAGCCTACGATGAGGGAATTCGCAGTTGTGCGATCGTCTTTATGCACGGCTACCGCTACTCGCAACACGAAAAACAAGTTGCCAAAATAGCAAAAGAAATTGGCTTTACTCAAATATCAGTATCTCACGAAGTCAGCCCGTTGATGAAACTAATTTTTCGCGGAGATACTGCGGTTGTCGATGCTTATTTATCTCCGATTTTGCGCCGATACGTCGAACAAATAACCAGCAAATTATCTGTAGGGGCGGTGCCCCCGTGCCCGCCCTCCCCGTACCCGCCCCCTCGCGATTTCCCAATTTCCAATTCCCCATTCCCCATTCCCCATTCCCCATTCCCCAAACTAATGTTCATGCAATCGAATGGTGGCTTAGTAGACGCCGCCCAATTTCAAGGAAAAAACAGTATTTTATCGGGCCCGGCTGGGGGAATTGTCGGCGCAGTTAAAACCAGTAAAATTGCAGGTTTTGAGAAAATTATCACCTTTGATATGGGTGGAACTTCGACAGATGTTGCCCATTTTAACGGCGAATACGAACGCGAATTCGAGACAGAAATTGCTGGTATCAGATTGCGATCGCCCGTGATGGCAATTCACACTGTCGCAGCCGGTGGCGGTTCAATTGTGTTTTTTGATGGTGCACGCTATCGCGTCGGGCCAGAATCTGCGGGGGCGAATCCCGGGCCTGCTTGCTATCGGAATGGTGGGCCTTTGACGGTGACTGATTGCAATGTGATGTTGGGCAAAATTCAGCCTGATTTTTTCCCGAAAGTGTTTGGATTGAATGGAGATTTGCCGATCGCCCTTGACATAGTTAAGCAAAGATTCGTCCAATTAGCGACGGAAATTGGGGGCGAGAGGACACCGGAACAGGTGGCGGAGGGGTTTTTGGCGATCGCCGTGGAAAAGATGGCTAATGCGGTGAAAAAAATCTCGCTTCAACGCGGTTACGATGTTTCGGAATATACATTGTGCTGCTTTGGCGGTGCGGGGGGACAACACGCTTGTGCGATCGCCGATGCTTTGGGCATGAAACGGGTGTTTATTCACCCTTATGCGGGGGTACTATCCGCCTATGGTATGGGTTTGGCTGATGTGCGGGTAATGCGCGAAACTGCGATCGAGCAACAATTAAATCTGGAATTAATTACGGATCTGCATCCTATTTTAGCACAATTGGAGGCTGAGGCAAAGAGGGAATTGAACCGCCCAGACGCAGAGGCCGCACAGGAGGAATCAGAGGTTTTAGTTGTTAGGAAGCTGCATTTAAAATATCAGGGAACTGATTCGGTTTTGGCTGTAAATTTCGATGCAGATATTGAGGTGATGCAGGCAAAATTTGAATCGTTGCACCGACAGCGTTACAGTTTTATCATGCCGGAAAAACCGCTAATTGTGGAAGCTGTTTCGGTGGAAGTTGTACAAACAATGGATGTGCCGGAAGCATCCACAAATTCCCCCTCTAATGGCACGAGAATCTTGCCTGTGCAACCAATTTCCACAGTACAAATGTATGTTTCCGGCGGGTGGCGGGAAGCGCCAGTTTATCAGAGGGAGAATTTGCGATCGCACGACAGAATTACTGGCCCATCCTTGATTGTAGAAGCCACGGGAACGAATGCCATTGAGCCTGGATGGGAAGCGGAATTAACTTCCAGAAACGAACTCATTTTGAATCGCAGATCCACGCAAATAAGCGCAGATCATTCCCGTTTATCGGCTGTTGAAGCAGATCCGGTGTTGCTGGAAATATTCAATAATCTGTTTAGGGCGATCGCCGAACAAATGGGCATCACTTTACAAAACACAAGTTCTTCTGTTAATATTAAGGAACGCCTCGACTTCTCCTGTGCAATCTTCGACCAAAACGGGCAATTAGTTGCTAACGCGCCACATATTCCCGTCCATCTAGGCTCGATGAGCGAAAGTATTTCCGCTTTAATTTTCGCCAAAGCTGCTACTCTTAAACCAGGGGATGTTTACGTGTCCAACAATCCCTACAACGGCGGCACGCACTTACCAGATATCACTGTTATTACCCCAGTATTTGATAATACAGATTCTGTTGTTCTATTGTATGTAGCCTCGCGGGGACATCATGCCGATATCGGCGGCATCACTCCCGGTTCCATGCCTCCCAACAGTACAAGCGTAACTCAGGAAGGCGTATTACTCGATAATTTTCAGTTAGTAAGTCAGAGTAAATTTCAAGAAACAGAATTACTAGAACTTCTAACAACTGGTAATTTTCCTGTCCGCAATCCCGCACAAAACCTAGCCGATTTGCAAGCACAAATTGCCGCCAACAAGCGCGGCGCTGAAGAACTCATCAAAATGGTAAAACATTACAGCTTGGAAATAGTACAAGCTTATATGGGCTTCGTACAAGACAATGCAGAGGAATCCGTACGCAGAGTGATTGATGTTTTGCAAGATGGCGAATTCACTTATCCGATGGATAGCGGCGGACAGATTAAAGTAGCGATTACTATTGACAAATCTGCCCGCAGTGCCAAAATAGATTTCACTGGCACTTCGCCTCAGCAAACCAACAATTTCAATGCTCCCGCAGCAGTTTGTAAAGCCGCTGTCTTGTATGTTTTTCGCACCTTAGTAGATGACGATATTCCTCTAAATGCAGGTTGCTTGAAGCCTCTGGAAATCATCAATCCTGAAGGCTGTATGCTCAATCCTAAGTATCCAGCCGCCGTAGTTGCAGGAAATGTGGAAACTTCGCAAAATATTACCGATGCTTTGTATTGCGCGCTGGGAATGATGGCGGCTTCCCAGGGAAGTATGAACAATTTTACCTTTGGAAATCAGCGCTATCAATATTATGAAACTATTTGCGGCGGTTCGGGTGCAGGTGCAAGTTTTGACGGTACGGATGCAGTGCAAACTCACATGACTAATTCGCGTTTAACCGATCCTGAAGTGTTGGAATGGCGGTTTCCGGTGTTGTTGGAAAGTTTTGCAATTCGGGCTAATAGTGGCGGGAAGGGGCATTTTCGTGGCGGAAATGGGGTAATTCGCCGCGTGCGTTTTCTGGAAGCGATGACCGCGGGGATTTTATCGGGGCGGCGGGTGATTTATCCTTGCGGTTTGAAGGGTGGAGAAGCGGGGAAAGTTGGGCGAAATTATGTTGAAAGATTGGATGGAAAAGTTGAATATTTGGGGAGTGCGGCGACTGTGGAAATGCAGGGTGGGGATGTTTTTGTTGTTGAAACTCCCGGGGGTGGAGGGTTTGGATTGTCGGATCAAAACATAAGTTTGCTCTAACTTTTGCGATCGCAATTTGTAGAAAACGCATTGTTAAAGTTTCAGCATCGCATATTTTTTCATCACTTGCAGCAAATGCAGATCGTAGTGTAGAATCGGGCTGCAATAGCATATATTACCAGAACAATTGTGCAAGCACCTGTTTTTTCCGAACTCAACCATCCTGTGGTCAAATCCCTGTTCCATCACAGCGATCAGGAATTATTAACCCTGTTTCAAAATTATCCCGATCAGGGTAGATACTTTACTGCGATTTTTTGCCGCTACTCTCAAATAGTTTACTCGCTGATTCGTCATTCCGTACGATCGCCCGTACAAGGCGATTACTTGTTCGCCCACACTTGGCAGCACATCTACCACGAACTCCGAGGCCTTGATTTGCGCCGGGAAGTCCAAGAGTCTGATGGCGGCAATCTCAGCCTCCAAAACTGGCTGATTAATGTCACCGCTATCTGCATCAATCAAGCCGAATTGCCTCCTGTTGAAACGATTCACTACTCTTTGCAATCCGCGTCGCCTCCTCTATGGTGTTACGTCAGACAAGCTTTAGAATTGTTAGCACCACTACCGCGTTTAGTTGTGTTGATGGCTCAAACTTTCCGCTGGAGCGAAACTCGAATTGCAGCTTATTTGCAAGCTGAAGGTGAAGCTATTTCGCCCGCTCAGGTAAAGACTTTGCTGCAAAAAGGATATCAAACTCTCGAATCAAATTTGCCGGAAGATATTCGGGCTATTTATCTCGATGAAAATCTCGATTATCAACAAGCATAATTAGTAGGGTGCGTCAGATCCAAGACCTTGAATTATCACCCTAGAACTGCGTCAGACGCACCCTACTTTCGCGAATACAGAGGAAAAAATGGCAGTTTATCAAGTTCGGTTGGTGAATCAGGAACGATCGCTCGATCGCACGATCGCCGTACCAGACGATCAGTATATCCTAGATATGGCAGAAGATGCAGGCATTCGCCTCCCCAATGGATGCAAGCAAGGAGAGTGTTCTGCCTGCGTTGCCAAACTGCTTAGCGGCGAAATCAACCAAAGCGAACAAAAGTTTTTGAAGCCGTCTGAATTGCAAGCTGGCTACGCTGTTATTTGTGTGGCGTACCCGACTTCAGACTGCACTTTGTTAACCCATCAAGAGCAAGTCTTATATCAAGCAGCTCTCTACTTTAAGTAATAGTTAGCTATTAGCAACGGAGGACACCGCACCGTGCCGTCTCGAGACCCCAAAATAATCATGAGCGCTAGGGAAATATGTAACCATCGCCCGATTAATTGTAGGGAAACGGCACTGCCGTGTCCTGACTGTGGGTAATATCAAATCCGGTGGCATGGGATTTAATATCATTCCGATGAAGAGCGGATTTGATATCAAAATCCGCCCTGACAAATTAGCTACGGCTTGCCATTGAATTTCAGCAATTGTAGAATTCGCTGGAGCGGAATTTCTGCCCAATCCAAGCGGTAATTGAGTTCATAGGCCAGCTCGGAAACTGCTTTTTCCAAAATGTAAGCATCCAGCAAAACTTGTAATTCCGGTATAGATTTTGGCAAAAAATTTGCATCGCCTGCTGTTGCTAAATAGCTGTTCACAAAAGTGAGGCTGACCCAGCGATGCCAAACGTTCGCCCACTGCTGCATCTCCACGAGATTTTCAGGGCGAATTATGCCGCTTTCTACTTCATTGCGGAGTGCCAAAGTAACAGCATAATTGAAAGATTGCAGCATTCCCGCAACATCTCGCAGGGGTGACCTCTTCATCCGCCGCTCGCTTAACGGTCGATTCCGTTCTCCTCCGAAATCAATAATTATGAAGTCTTTGCCTGTGTAAAGAACTTGCCCGAAATGAAAGTCCCCGTGACAGCGAATTCTATCGGTGGTGATTCTCAAGTTCAAAATAGACTTGAAACGTTCCATCAGCAACTCTTCGCGGTTGAGCAGATTTTGTGCCATTTTTTGCGTTTCTGGTGGCAGTTTTGACAGCCGCTTTTTCAGCAGCAGCAAAGTTCTTCCTGCTAGATTTCTCATGTGTTGATAGATGGAACGCTGGTAATATGAGGTGAAGTTTTCTGGGGCAAAAGCGGGGTTTTCGGTGTCTGAAGCTAAGGCGAGGTGAAGTTCGGCTGTCCGCTGACCTAAGAGTTCGGCTGATGCTAAATAAGAGCCGATGAGTTCGCGAGCTAAGGCGGGAATTTCTAGGGATAAATCTGTTACTAGCGAGTTTGACTGTCGCTGCATATGTCTGGTAAAAGCACTCGGCAAATAGTTTTCTGGTGAAGTAGATAAACTCTCGCCGGAATACTTGGCTTCTACTGCCATTACTTGCTCGAAATAGGTGCGCAGTGTGTCTAATGTATAAGACCAAGCGTCTCTGCTGTCGGGAATTAGTTTTTGCAGTATTCCGACTGTAATTACTTGTTTTCCTGCTGTGTGATATTCTAATGCTCCGGCAATTGGAGCGTAGTGTTGGATCGAGTTGCGAGCGGTCAAAAAGCGTCCGATTTCTAATTCTGGATTGATTCCTTCCTCGACTTTCCGCAAGATTTTCAGGACGAAACGATCGCCGTAACCAGCGGATGTATTGCTTTGTTCTTTTTTGAACAGGTGAGGTTCCAGGTTTGATAAATCTTGTTCTGAGTTGAATGGACTGTCGGCAATTCCTAGCAGTTGACCTGTTTTACCTGCGTAACTGCGAGAATTGGCGATCGCCCCCAGGAGCTCGCTCAGCAAGCCTTTGTCCCCAGCAGCATCAAATAGCACCCCCACTTCGTTGGTTTCTGGGAAGTGCAAGCGTGCGATCGCCCGATCGTCCACATCGCCTTTCATCTCCCCCCAACCTACAGGCAAAACGTAAGTTTCCGGCATACCTTCAGTATAATTCAACTGCAAAAACAGAATGTAAACTGTAGATTCTTCCCCGGCACTATCTTTACATTCAACAGGCACTATCTCGCTTATTTCTAGTGATTGAGTTGTCCTATCTGTACCGATAAACCAGCGACTGCACCGCAAGTAATTCGGCAAAAGTGAGAGCATCATCTCGCTTAACTGACTTGTAGCAAAAGCATTTTTCCAATTGCCAGTAACAGCCAAACTAGGCAAATTAGTTTGAAAACCATGCACCGAAAATTCTTCTTGTTTAATAGTAAGAGTAAACCAGTAAAACGAATGAGGACTCAGACTCAAAAAGTAAGGTGACTCGCCAACGGTTGGAAACTCAGCGCGACCGAAAATCTCTACAGGAACAGCACCTTTAAAAGGTGAAAGGTCTAATTCTGCCGTCTGCACAAACCGCGACAAATTAGCCACTACGAGAATGTGTTCATCTTGATAAGTACGCACAAAAGCTAAAACTTTGCGGTTTTCCGGGTACAGAAACTCGCAAGTTCCACGCCCGAATGCTTGGAAGCGCTGGCGAACCGCAATCAACCGTTTCATCCACCACCAAAGAGAGCTCGGATTTCCCCGCTGCGCTTCCACATTAACAGATTCGTAGTGATATTCCGGGTCAACAATTGGCGGCGCGTACAGTCGCTGCGGGTTAGCGCGGCTGAAACCAGCATTGCGATCGCCGCTCCACTGCATCGGAGTTCTCACCCCGTTGCGATCGCCCAAATAGATATTATCACCCATCCCAATTTCATCACCGTAGTAAAGGACGGGTGTACCCGGAAGAGACAGCAGCAAAGCATTCATTAACTCGATGCGGCGACGGTTATTTCCCATCAGCGGAGCCAAGCGGCGGCGGATACCCAAATTAATTCTCGCCTGCGTATCTTGAGCATAAACCCGATACATATAATCTCGGTCTTCATCGCTCACCATTTCCAGCGTCAATTCATCATGATTTCGCAAAAATAATGCCCACTGACAATTATTAGGAATCTGCGGAGTTTGCTGGAGAATATCGCTAATTGGAAAGCTATCTTCCATGTGCAAAGCCATAAACAAACGCGGCATCAATGGAAAATGAAAGTTCATGTGACATTCATCCCCACCCGCGTAATATTCAACCGCATCCTCCGGCCACTGATTCGCCTCAGCAAGCAGCATCCGGTTCGGGAATTTCCGATCTACGTGCTGCCGCAAATGCTTGAGAAATACGTGAGTTTCTGGCAAGTTTTCGCAGTTAGTACCTTCGCGCTCGTATAGATAAGGCACGGCATCCATCCGCAGTCCATCAACTCCTAGTTCTAACCAGAAATCAACCACATCCAAAATGGCTTGACGGACGGCTGGATTGTCATAATTTAAATCGGGTTGGTGGGAATAAAAACGGTGCCAGTAATAAGCTTTTGCTACCGAATCCCAAGCCCAATTTGAAGTCTCAAAATCTTGGAAAATAATTCTAGCATCTTGATATTTTTCCGGCGTATCGCTCCACACGTAAAAATCTCTTTCCTTACTTCCTTTCGGGGCGCGGCGCGCTTTTTGGAACCAGGCGTGCTGGTCGGAAGTGTGGTTGACAATCAACTCAATAATGACTCTAATTCCCCGCAGGTGCGCTGCTTCTAAAAGGTTTTTGAAGTCGTCTAATGTGCCGTAAATCGGGTTGACTGTGGTATAGTGAGATGTATCGTAGCCGTCGTCTCGCAGCGGCGAAGGAAAGAAAGGCAGCACCCAAATTGCTGTTACTCCCAAGTTTTGCAGGTAATCCAGTTTTTCGGTGAGTCCCTGAAAGTCGCCGATACCGTCTGCGTTGCTATCGGCAAAAGCGCGAATTGGCACTTCGTAAATGATGGCGTCTTTGAACCACAAGGGATCGTTATTTAACATTGAGTTTGTCATGATTTTTTATGGATGATTGCTAATTGGGATTTGACAATTGAGATTTGTTAGTTCAAATCTAAACCGATAAATCATAACTTATAATTTTGCCACGATTAGTCACGCTAGTGACAGAGTTTTAATCGTAATTTATTATCGTAAAAGTTATAAGTTCTTAATTATAAAATCTCAAGAGTCTGTTTTGCTATTTCGGATACAGTTCACAATTCCGATACAAATGCGCGGTGTACGGTGCACGCCCGAAAGACCCGTGCGCGGTGCACACCCTACATACTCAGCATTAGGGGCGGTTTTTACTACCTGTCGGACGGTTGTCACGACATTACACTAGCTTGACGCTGAATGCTAGCTATTGTTACATTAGTTTACATAAAGTAACAAAAATTAAAGAAAAAGCCGAAATGACTATTGTAATCGCTCTTTTAATCGTCGGTTGGGCCGCAGCAGCACTGATTGGTACTCAAGCATATTTTTTGGGCGAACAGTCAAAGCCCATCCACGATCGCAATTGGAACTCAGAAGCTTTTGAAAAATTGGCTGTAGCAGTCACAGCAACAGAGATTGACTACAGCGTTCGCGTACCCGCTTACAGCATGGATGCTTACAGCAGCCGCACGATCGGCAATTCGTAATATAGCAATCCTAAATGATTTGAAAAATAGTACGCGAGCAAGATGCTCGCACTACAAGGATTCTGATAGAGATCGATTTTGTGACTGATTTAGGACTGCTATATCAAGCAGTCAGGACACGGCAGTGCCGTTTCCCTACAATATTATTTCCGGGTAGGGACACGGCATTGCCGTGTCCTCCGTAATGCCTACAAACTGTTACCAACTAGCGCCGGGCGAGAATCTTTTTTGCGAAATTGCAAAGTGTTATTTTCGCAGTCGATCGTAATTGTATCACCCTCCACAAACGTATTTTCCAGAATCTTGTTAGCCAGCGGGTTTTCCAACTCCCGCTGGATGGCGCGTTTCAAAGGACGAGCACCGTAAACCGGATCGTAACCGACATCTGTAATGTGGTTTTTCGCAGCATCCGACAGTTCCAAAGTAATTTTTTGTTCCGCCAACAACCGTTCGAGGCGCTTGACTTGAATGCTGACGATTTGGCGTAGTTCCGTCTTGCTCAAAGTGTGGAACAAAATTGTCTCGTCAACCCGATTGAGAAACTCCGGCCGGAAGTGCGATCGCAAAGCTCCCATCACCCGTTTTAACATTTGCTCGTACTCTTGATCTGTCTCCCGTTCTTGAGTCAATACACTTTCAGTTTCCTGAGAACTTGGAGAACTTACAGCATCAGAAACTCGCGATGCTGATATCTCAACAGTACCATCAGCATCAACTTTATAATCTGTTTTTTGAATTGACAAATCCTTCGTTTCATGCTTGCGACTAGCAGGTTTTTTAGCGGTTTTCTCCTTCTTAGCAAACACGTCTAAAATGTGGTCGCTGCCGATATTGCTAGTCATCACAATTACGGTATTTCTAAAGTCAACCAATCGACCTTGAGAATCGGTAATTCTGCCGTCATCCAACACTTGCAGCAAAATGTTAAATATATCCGGGTGCGCTTTTTCCACTTCGTCAAATAGCACCACCGAATAAGGGCGTCTCCGCACTGCTTCGGAAAGTTGTCCGCCTTCATCGTAACCGACGTATCCGGGGGGAGCCCCTACCAACCGGGAAACGTTTTGCTTCTCCATATATTCCGACATATCGATGCGGACGATCGCATCGTCGCTATCAAACAAAAACTCAGCCAACGCCCGCGCTAACTCGGTTTTACCGACGCCTGTGGGGCCCATGAACAAGAAAGAGCCGATCGGTCTTCCGGGATCTTTCATACCCGCCCTCGCGCGCCGAATCGCCGCAGCAACCGCTGTCACAGCCTCATGTTGACCGATTACCCGGTGGTGCAAATGGCTTTCCAATTGCAGCAATTTTTGGCGTTCCGATTCTAACAACCGATTGACTGGAATTCCCGTCCATTTCGCCACAATTTCCGCAATGTCGCCCTCAGTAACTTTTTCTCGCAGCAGGGAAGAACCTTGGGCTTGCTGTTTCAAAAGTTCCGCTTCTTTAGCTTCGCGATCGCGCACCGCAGTTTCCAACTTGCCATACTTTAACTGCGCGGCTTTATTCAAATCGTAAGCTCTTTCTGCTTGTTCGATTTGGACTCGCAATTGGTCTTCTTCTGCTTTCAATTTATTGATTGAATCCAACAACTGCTTTTCGCCCAACCACTGAGAAGATAATTTTTCCTGCTTGACTTTTAAAATATCAATCTCAGATGTGATGCGTTCGATGCGGGGGCCGATTCCTGGGGATAAAGCACCTTTTCCCTCGCCCTCGATCGACAATTTTTCCATTTCCAACTGCATCACCCGGCGGTCGATCCCTTCCAATTCCACGGGTTTGGAGGTAATCTCCATTTTCAAGTGGGCGGCTGCTTCGTCTACAAGGTCGATCGCCTTGTCCGGCAAAAAGCGATCTGAAATATAGCGAAAAGACAAAGTTGCAGCAGCTACCAAGGCCGAATCGGTAATTTTTACCCCGTGGTGGCGTTCGTAACGGTCTTTCAAACCGCGCAAAATCGAAATAGTATCTTCCACGCTGGGTTCGCCGACAAATACTTGTTGAAACCGCCGTTCTAGGGCAGGATCTTTTTCAATATTCTTGCGGAATTCGTCGAGAGTTGTAGCGCCGATGCAGCGCAATTCGCCCCGGGCTAACATCGGTTTCAACAAATTTCCGGCGTCCATTCCCGAACCGGAACTCCCGCCGCCGCCTGTGCCGACAACGGTGTGCAATTCGTCGATAAATAGGACTATTTGTCCGTCGGAATCGATGACTTCTCGCAACACCGATCGCAATCGTTCTTCAAATTCGCCTCGGAATTTTGCCCCAGCAATTAAACTTCCCATATCGAGGCTGAATAGTTGGCGGTTTTTCAAAGATTCCGGCACGTCGCCGTTGACAATTCGCTGGGCCAAACCTTCGGCGATCGCCGTTTTTCCGACTCCGGGATCGCCAATTAACACCGGATTGTTTTTTTGGCGGCGGGACAGAACTTGTACTACGCGGCGGATTTCTTCGTCGCGGCCGATTACTGGGTCGAGTTTGCCGGCTTTGGCTGCTTCTGTCAAATCGCGGCCGTATTTGCTGAGGGCGTCGGAGTTGGATTCGCCTTCTCCATCTTGGGTTTTCGCGCTGCTGCGGCTGGTTTTTCCGGTTTCGGAATTTTTTTCTGAGACTTTAAGAGTGGCGCGGACTGATTTGATTGCTTCTTCGAGTTTTGGGCGATCGATCGTACCTGGGGCCGGTTTGCGATCGTAACCTGGGCGGCCCGGTGGCCCGTCGCCTTTAGTCAGCAAGCGGCGGCCTACTCGTTCATCTTCTAAGAACCCTATTAATAAATGTTCAACGGCGATAAAATTATCTTGCCAAGTCTGTCTGGCAGACTCAGCAGCATCTAACATTACTTCTAAGCCGCGGCCGAGGTATAGTTGTTCAGCGTTGGCAACTTTGGGCTGTCGTTTGGCAAAAGCTTCTAACTGTTGCCCTAAGCGGGGGACATCAACTCCGGCTTTGCCCAGAATGCTGTTACCGATCCCAAGCTGTTCGAGAAGGGCGATCGCTAAATGTTCAACCTCTAGCTGCTGATTGGCAAAGCGGCGGGCTACATCCTGGGATTTGACAATGGCTTCCCAGGCTTGATCTGTAAATTTGCTAGGGTCTGTTGGCTGCATGGTTCCTCGCAATCATAGGGAATTCTGCTTTTATCCCTGAATATATAATCTCACAACCATCTTAATCTTTAAACGGGGTTGTGAACTTCTGAAAGCGGTTAACCCATTGAACTTGTTACATAATTGACTTTTTGCCAAAACCTCAACTAGGGACACGGTACCGTGCCCAAGAATTGTCAACTTAAGCCTAAAACCCTTGATAAATCTCGTTTATATCCGAGTCCAGATCCCCCTAAATCCCCCTTAGGTCGGGGGACTTTGAAAAGACTCCTGTCCCCCCCTTCTTAAGGGGGGCGCCAGGGAGATCTGGGCCTAATAGTCAAACAGCAGTCTATGAATGGGTTTGAGCTTAAGTTGACACTAATCGGCAATGCCCTGTCCCTACCAAATATCTATATTGCCAGTTGCCAATTTTTACCGGCCAAGACTCATGCTATTTCCCACTTACCAGTTTTTAGTATTTTTCCTAATTATTTTTAGCGCGATCGTCTCTTTGAAACCCCAAGTACATTTGTATAAAATTGTCTTGCTGCTTTCCAGTTTATTATTTTATTCTTTCTGGAGTTTCGACTTTTTACTACTTTTAGTTTTAGCTACTGCCTACAATTATATCATTCTCCGCGCTGTTTGCAGCGGTAAATATCAAAAACTTGCTTTGATCTCCGGTCTGATTTTCAACATTGCCAATCTCGGCATCTTTAAGTATTGCAATTTCTTTGTAACTTCCTTATTTGAGGTACTGAACCAGCTACAAATTCCAGCTAGTTTTCAAGTTTTGCAAATAATCGCCCCCGTCGGCGTGTCATTCTACACATTTAGAATGATTTCCCATTTAGTTGATTGCTATCAGCACAAAGTCCCCTGTCCGAAATTTATCGACTACGCCGCCTACATTACCTACTTTCCTCAAATTGCCTCCGGGCCAATCTCGCGACCGAGTGAATTTTACGCGCAGCTAAATTCACGCCAGAAATATAACTATGAAATCGAAGAAGTTATAGTTTTAATTTTGTCTGGACTGTTTAAAAAATATACTTTATCGAGCTTTTTGTTTAACTTCACTCAACTACCTTTCAAAGTTCCCCAGCAGTACAGCAGCATCGACTTAATCTTGGCGGCAATTTCTTATTCCTGTTTGATTTACGCAGATTTCAGCGGCTACTCGGACTTAGCAAACGGCATTTCTTGCTTGCTGGGTTTCAAACCGATCGCCAATTTTAATATGCCATACCGATCGCTCAGCTTGCAAGAATTTTGGAAAAGGTGGCACATCAGTCTTTCCGAGTGGCTGAGGGATTACGTTTACTTTCCCTTGGGCGGCAACAAATACGGCAAGTTGAGGAAATATCTAAATTTAGCGATGACAATGGCGATCGGCGGATTTTGGCACGGCGCAGGTTTAAACTTTATCGTCTGGGGAGCAATTCACGGTTTAGGATTAGTTGTCAACCATTTATCCAGGGATATTCCCCAAGCTATCCACCTCAAATTAAACTATTCCTTTCCGAGAATTGCCCGATTCATGAGTTGGCTGTTGACATTTAGTTTTGTTACTTGTAGCTGGGTATTTTTCGGCACTCCCAACTGGGAAACTGCGGTGATGTTTTTTCAGGGAATTTTTCGTTTTTCGGCTGCAACGTTTCAATTCAACTTTTGGCAATTGTACTTAGTCATTGCCGTAATTGGCGCGATCAACTTGTGGGGCGATCGCATTTCCCAGCAATTGCAAACCCTATTTTCCTTAAAAAACATATTCTTTCGGGTTGTCTTAGTTTCGCTATTCGTATATGCTATCTTGATGTTGGGGCCGAGTACCGTTCCCCCTTTTATTTACTTTAATTTTTAAGAAAGATGAGAGACCGAGAAATCTTGCTGATCGTTACTTCTGTAATTCTCACTTTAATATTTTCCAACTTATCCTTATTTCTAAAAAGCTTTTCTTCAACTCCTTTCGCCAGTCCCGAAATTAAACAAGCAGCGCGCCAGATCGAAATAGACGGTTTCAGGAAATCAGAACAAGATTTTTGGAGCAAAATTAAAGATATCAACTTCGATACCCTCCCGAAAAAATCCGAAAATTCTCCAGTTAAAACCGCAACACAATCGACAGTTTTACCCCAAAAACCTGCTAAAAAAACAACCGCAGCTAAACCAAAATTAACCGTACCATATCGCAAGTTTTTATTTATTGGAGACTCAGTAATGTTCGACTTAGGAACTCAACTCCAGTACAGTCTAAAAGAAAAATACAATATCGCCGATACAAAAATTGACTACAAAGCATCTAGCGGACTAAATCGGATAGATTATTATGATTGGTATGCCAGAACCAGCCAAATAATCAAGGATTACCGACCGGATGTAGTCATAGTTTTGTTCGGAGGCAATGATACTCAAGATATCACTGATTCTCAAGGAAAATACCGGGCAATCCTGACCCCCGAATGGCAACAAGTTTATCAAGAAAGAGTCCAAAAATACGCCAAGTTACTTGATTCGTCGTCTGTCAGAAAAGTGTATTGGGTAGGTCAATCGATATCTAACAAATCTTCGTATATTAAAGCTTTTCCCATCATGAACGATATCTATAAAACTGCGAGCAAATCTTCATCCAAAATCGAATTCATTTCTACTTGGGATCGTTTTGCAGAAGCAGGAAAATTTGTCCCCGTAGTTGCTGATAAATTGGGGAAACGAGGCTATGTAAAAGTTAATGATGGCGTACACTTTACTTCCCACGGCGCTCAAATTATCAGCGACGTAATCGTTGATGAAATGGCGAAAGACAAAATTTTAAAAGCTCCGAAAAAGAAACCCTAAACTTTAATAACTGGTTCCGATTGGGAGTCAGAAATCGGGTTTGTTAACAAAATCGGGCGTGAGGATGCCAGAATTATCGCAGAAACCCGGTTTCTTGGACTATGGGCGGATCTTATGCTTCAATATCACTTGTTGGCTGACTTACTTCCTCTGCTTTAACTTCAAAATTAATTCGTTCGTAAATCTCTCTCAGCGGCATTTGAAACTCTACCGATTCTAGGATTAATACAGATTCCTCTGAATCATATTCTGTTAATACCCATTTCCCGTTAGAGTTTTTGGCAAATTGCTCAACGTGATAGCTATATTGATCTACTAAAATGTATTCCTGAAATTCAGGGATTGAACGATAGGTGAGAAATTTGCCACCGCGATCGTAGTCTTTGGTTGAATTCGATAAAACCTCGACGATTACCAGAGGATTTGTGACAATTGTTTTGTTACTTCCTTGATATAGTGGTTCTCCTTGAATCACCATGATATCGGGATAAACGTAGCGGCGAGTTAGGGGTATCCACAGGCGCATATCATTGATAAATGTTTCGTAATCTCGATCATTCACACTCAAGGGGAATTTTCGGCAAAAATTCAGTGCGATTTTGTTGTGGTTTGCGGTTCCACCTGTCATTAGTATAATCTCCCCATTATGATATTCACTTTTGTCGTTCGCACTTTCTTCTAAAGCGAGATATTCCTCTGGCGTGTAATACCGTTTTTCCGTTGGTGATTGGTTGGCGATTGCTGGTTTTTCTTGGGTTTGCATAATCGTTCCCTTCTGCTCTGAAGTGATTTGATCGTGGGAGTCAGAAACCGGGTTTCTTTACTCAACCTCGGTTAAGATGCGAAAATTGTCGCATAAACCCGGTTTCTTGGATTAGTCACATCGATTTTCCAGTTGAATTAATTCAACTTTATATCCATCTGGATCTTCGACAAAAGCGATGACAGTTGAACCGTGTTTCATCGGGCCGGGTTCGCGGCTGACTTTACCGCCGCGGGCTTTGATTTCATTGCAAGTACCGTAAATGTCGTCAACGCCGATCGCAATATGGCCGTAAGCATCCCCTAAATTGTACTTCTCGACACCCCAATTGTAAGTTAATTCCAAAACAGTACGGTCGGATTCGTCGCCGTAACCGACAAAAGCCAGCGTAAATTTACCGTCTGGATAGTCTTTTTGCCGCAGCAGTTTCATGCCGAGCACTTCGGTGTAGAATTTGAGGGACTCTTCCAGATTGCCGACTCGGAGCATCGTGTGTAGTAATTGCATTTAGCTTACTCCAAATTTTTTAAGCTTTCTCCAATTTTAGCGAGATCCTGCTGAAAAAACTCGCGACGCAACCGTCGTATACGAAATATACTCGGACTGTTATTTGATTTACCCCTGTACTTCTACCACACCCCGAAACATATTCATACCGCAAGTAAATGGGTATCGTCCAGGTTTGTGAGGGGTGAACTCAACAGCCGTTACCTGATTTAGAGGTAATTCTCGCATAATGTGAAAATCTGGTAACAACACTTTTTCCAAACAACTATTGGGGTCGCGCCTCAAGAAATTGAGCCTGACTAATTCACCAACTTTCACAACTACGGTAGCAGGCTCATAACCGCCGTCTACAGTAATAGTCAACTCTTGTATTCCCTGCGTAAATTTAGCTTTTTGTCCTTTAGCTTTATTGAACAAAAACCACCATAACTCCAAACCAATTAATGTCAAACCACCTATTGTGACACCGACTTTTAAACCTAGCGGCTGTTCAATGCTGCGGAATTGAGTTGTTGAAGTAGGATGCTCGACGGACATTTCGGCAGCTTGTACTCCCGACGCCATTCCGATCGCAATTCCTAAACTCGCGAGAGTCCCCCAAATTTGACGATGATATAACATTGATCTAATCTCTCCTAATTTAGGCAATAGATTTGGGTCTGAAACTACGCAATCGCAAAGCATTAGTCAGTACGGAAAATGAACTAAAAGCCATTGCTCCGCCGGCGATAATTGGATTGAGCAGCCAGCCAAAAATTGGGTACAGAATGCCCGCTGCGATCGGTATTCCAGCGATGTTGTAAATAAACGCAAAAAACAGATTTTCGCGGATGTTCCGCATGGTGGCGCGCGACAGTTGAATGGCTGTAACTATGCCTTGCAAGTCTCCTGAAATTAGGGTAATATCGCTGGCTGCGATCGCCACATCTGTGCCGGTGCCGATCGCAATTCCGACATCCGCGATTGCCAAAGCCGGTGCATCGTTAATCCCATCTCCCACCATCGCTACAATCTTGCCTTGTGCTTGCAGTGCCTTGATCTGAGCTGCTTTTTGGTCTGGTCTAACTTCCGCAAAAACGCGATCGATCCCAGCAGAATGTGCGATCGACTCCGCAGTCGCGCGGTTGTCTCCTGTCAACATCACCACCTCCAAACCGAGTTTTTGCAAGGCTTTCACCGCCTGCGTTGACGACGATTTCAAGGCATCCGCAATGCCCATTATGGCCTCAATTTTCCCATCTACAGCTATCCAAAAAACCGTTTTGCTGGCAGATTCCAAAGCTCTGGCGCGCAGTTCCAGATATTCAGTATCACAGCCTAGTTCCTGCATCCACCTGAGCGTTCCCAGGGCGATCGACTTTTCGGCTACAATCCCGCGTACGCCACTCCCGGCGATCGCCTCAAACTCCTTAACATCTGTTAAACTCACCTCTTGCAATCGAGCGTATCTCACAACAGCTTCCCCCAAAGGATGCTCCGAATTTTTCTCAACAGACGCCGCCAACTTCAGCAATTGTAATTCATTACTGTTTGCCGTTCCTTTAATTGTTACAAAATCAGTGACAGTCGGCTTGCCTTCCGTGAGAGTTCCAGTTTTATCTAACACAATAATTTGAATTTTTTGAGCCAATTCTAAACTCTCGGCTCCTTTAATTAAAATTCCATTTTCTGCACCTTTACCCGTACCAACCATCACCGCAGTCGGAGTCGCCAAACCCAAAGCGCAGGGACAGGCAATAATCAGCACTTCCACCATTGTCACCGTCGCCATAGTCAAGTTTCCCGTCGCGTTAAACCAGACAATAAAAGTAGCTAAAGCGACGGCAATTACTGCGGGGACAAACCAACCTGTCACCTCGTCTGCCAACTTTTGAATCGGTGCTTTCGACCCCTGAGCATCCTGCACCATCTTGACAATTTGAGCTAAAAATGTATCCTTGCCAATCCTAGTAGTGCGAAATTTAAAGCTGCCCGTTTTGTTAATTGTCGCTCCGATAACTTCGTCGCCAACTTGCTTTTTAACGGGTAAACTTTCCCCCGTTACCATTGCTTCGTCTATGGTTGAATAGCCCTCAATTACCTCTCCGTCTACGGGAATTTGTTCGCCCGGCCGCACCTGCACGATGTCGCCAATTTCCACTTCGGCTAATGGCACTTCCAACTCTTTACCGTTGCGAAGAATTCGAGCAGTTTTCGCTTGCAAACCCATGAGTTTCCGAATGGCTTCGGAAGTCTCTCCCTTCGCCCGATTTTCAAGGGTTTTTCCCAACAAAATTAAGGCGATAACGCTAGCAGCAACTTCGTAGTAAACGCTAGGAGTCAAACCTTGTGCGGTGAAAAAATCGGGAAAAAATGTCACAAATACAGAATAAAAGTAAGCAGCACTCGTACCCAAAGCAATCAGGGTATCCATTGTGGCTACCCGCCGTTTTAGGGATTTCCAAGCTCCCACATAAAACGATTTGCCGCACCAAAATTGTACTGGTGCTGTCAGCACTAATTGCAGCCAAAAATTGTGCAGCCATGCGGGAATAAATGGCAGGTGCAGGCCAGTCATCGCCGGAATACCACCCACAAGTAGCAGGATACTGATGATACCTGATATCCAGAGTTTTTGGTGCAAGTTTTGAGATTTAGCTTGGCGATTTTTGCGATCGGCATCATCCTCATTCGCAGCCATTTCTGGAAGTGGCAAAGCTTTATACCCCGCTGCATCAACAGCTTCTTGAATTGTTGCTAAGCTAGTTTTGTGGGAGTCGTATTTGATGCTTACTTGTTCCATGCCAAAGTTGACATTGCACTCAATTACGCCAGGAACTGATTTAATTGCTTGTTCAACAGAAGAAGCACAGGAGGCGCAACTCATGCCTTGGAGTTTGAGTGTGAGATTGTCCATATATGCACTCTGAAATAGGGATCTGGGAATTGGCAATATTCTGCTTTCAAGCGACTGGATAGCCAGCCGTTTCGATCGCAAATTTGACTTCAGTTTCCGGCTTCACAGTTTGAATTGTCACCAATTTAGTCTTGAGATCGGCCTCAACAGCGGCTGCTGGATCGAGGGTTTTGACTGCTTGTGCGATCGTATTCAAACAAGCAGAACAAGCCATTGTCGGAACTTTTAACTGTAGAGTCATAATTGCAACCTCAGCAGAAACTACTCCTGCTTTATTAATGAATTAATTTAATTATACAGTCTCCAGTTAGCAAGAGAGTCAAGTCAATTGTATATTTTAAATTATCGATTTTAGATTTTTCTGAATTTCATCCTAATTTCATCTTTATGTGACAATATAAATATAAGTGGCAATTTAAAAGATATAAAAACTATGAAATCAATCTCATTAAAAACCAGCTTGACAGCTCTGACATTAACCTGTGCAACCGTCCTCACCAGCGGAGTGCTTGCAGCTTGTTCAAAAGCCCCTTCCAGCGAAACTCAAGCCCCAAATGTTACGGCTGCAACCCCAGCCAGCAGCAAACAAGACGTAGCGCAAAGCCACAACATGGGTGGCATGGATCACAGTATGTCAATGGACTTAGGCCCAGCCGATGCCAACTACGATTTGCGATTTATTGATGGGATGAGTGTTCATCATCAAGGTGCTGTAAACATGGCTCAAGATGTACTCAAACAATCGAAACGCCCGGAAATGAAAAAAATCGCAAATGAGATGATTGCCGCTCAGAAACGCGAAATTAATCAAATGAAAGAGTGGCGAAAAAATTGGTATCCCAAAGCCGATAGTACGCCGATGGCTTATCACGCTCAAATGGGTCACATGATGGCAATGACTCCCGAACAAATGCAAAGTATGATGATGAGCATGGATTTAGGTGCTGCTGACGCTCAGTTTGATTTGCGGTTTCTGAATGCGATGATACCGCACCACGAAGGAGCTTTGGTGATGGGCCAAGATGCTTTGAAAAAGTCGAATCGACCGGAAATGAAGAAATTGTCCCAAGAAATACTGGCTTCGCAAAAGCAAGAAATCGAGCAAATGAAACAGTGGCGGCAAGCTTGGTACAAACAGTAATTTAGCATCACAAACAAAACGTGACATAAAGCCACAATATGAGTGACATGAATCACAGTAGGTCAAGTTTTCATGAAATACTTGTTTCACAAAGGCAAGAAATTGAGGACATGAAAAAGTGGCTGCAAGCTTGGTATCAAGAGTAATCTAGCTCGATCGCGGCTGTCAGCAGTTGTCCGACTTCACGTCACTTTCATTTTTTTACGTAGAAATACTGTAGACAACTTAGAAGTCATCCGTCTAAAGTATGGAAGTCAGCAAAAAAAAATATACAGGGGATAGTTCATGATCTTGAACAGCTTGGAATTAAACACTACTTATCAATCTAATGCAGGCGTAGAAGAGCTAGTGAGCGCATTGACAGAGGAACTTGAAGCGCACGCAGAGATCGCAAAACTGGAAAAAGAAGTACGGGGAAATCGCTTGGCATTAGGAATAACTTATATGCGTATTTTAGAAACCGGCGGGCATTTGGGTTGCTAACGGAAATTTCATCCTAATTTCATTTGGCAGTGAAAGACTAGGTTGAGGAGAGTATTTTAGCTCTCGGTCATTGCTTGACGGTCGCTTCTGAGAAAATGCTAATAAGTAGTTCCAATTAATTGGGTTCACCTACTTACTTTGGCAAAATACCAACCGCTAAGCCTTTGGCACTCAACCCGATTTCAAGGATAATGCCAACGATGATATTTTACAAATGTTCTCAATCTATCGCAATTATTAGCAGTTGTTCTGTCAGCTTGTTAAGCCTGATTCTGTTAACTTCTCCCGCCGCTGTTTTAGCACACGCGGGACACGGAGATGAATTTCACCAAAGCGGCGAAACAACTGAAATTCCTGCTGCTATTTCTGTCGATGCTGAAACATCGAAGCGGATCGGAATTAAAGTCGAACCCGTAAAAAGCCAGCGGTTGTCTGTGGGGATTAAAACTACCGGACAAATTGAAACTTTACCAAACCAAAAAGTAGAGGTTCGGGCTCCTGTTAGTGGTACGGTGGTAGAGTTGCTAGTAAAGCCTGGGGACAAGGTTTCCAAAAGTCAAGCCATTGCTGTTTTATCTAGTGCGGAATTAGGGCAATTGCGAGTTGAATCTCTCTCAAAACGAGCCGAAGCT
This sequence comes from Cyanobacteria bacterium SOY_34_metabat_3, assembly GCA_031399265.1. Lineage (GTDB taxonomy): Bacteria > Cyanobacteriota > Cyanobacteriia > Cyanobacteriales > Microcoleaceae > Microcoleus. The sequence continues at coordinate 24,468 of JANNOR010000281.1, forward strand.
GAAGGCAATTTGCAACAGGCGCAAGCTGACTCTAAGTTAGCTCAAGAAAATTACGATCGCCAATTGCAAATATCCTCCGCAGAAATCGCCCAAGCCAAAACCCAACTGACAGCGGTAACTCAGCAATACGAACAAGAACAAAAATTAGTAAACAATCGTTCTGTTGTCAAAGTTGCTAAAGAAAACTATCAGCGTCAAGTTGAAATATCGCAAGCTGAAATAGCGCGAGCAGAAACGGAATTAACTGTTGCAAAAGAACAGTTCGATCGCGACAAAGAATTAGTGGCATCAGGGGCGATCGCACGGCGTGCAATGTTGGAATCGCAAGCTCATTTCGCCGAAGCACAAGCCGCTGTTGCTAAGGCAAAAAGCCGTCCAGAAGTTATCAAAGCCGAAACCGAAATCAAACAAGCCCAAGTAGACCTTCCGATGCGCCAATTGCGCGATTCTCAAGGCAAAGTTGCAGAAGCAAAAGCTCTGCTTACCAAAGCTCTGAGCCGCCGGGAAGTTCTAGAAGCCGAGGCTCAACTCAAGCGAACTAAAGCTGCATTAGAAGTAGCTCAGTCGCGCATTCGCCTCAGCAGTTCAGCCTATCAAGCGCGGCTGCAACAATTAGGAACTGTTGCCAACGAAAAAGGACTTGTTACCGTTGTCGCTCCCATTGCAGGGACTATAGCCGATCGCGAAATCACCCCAGGCGAATCAGTCAACTCGGCTGAAAAACCGCTGATGAGCATATTAAATGATAGCAGCGTTTTTGCCACTGCAAATATTTACGAAAAAGACTTAAATCGGGTAAAAGAGGGTCAAGAATTGACGGTGAAAATTGCTAGTTTGCCCGATCGCACTTTCCGGGGAAAAATTAGCTTAATCGGCTCGACAGTAGAAGGGGAAAGCCGCGCAGTGCCGGTGAAAGCTTTATTAGATAATTCCGAGGGAATTTTGAAACCGGGAATGTTTGCCGAATTGGAAATCTTGACGGAAAAAACAGCAGCAAATATTTTAGCAATTCCGGTTTCAGCAGTTGTAGAAGCTAACGGCAAACAATTAGTTTATGTCAAAAATGGCAATGCCTTTCAAGCTGTTGAAGTCGAACTCGGTCAAACTTCCGGGGATTTAGTGGAAATTAAGAGCGGTTTGTTTGAGGGAGATTTAATCGTTAGTCAGCGCGCTCCTCAACTTTACGCTCAATCTTTGCGAGGTGGCAATAAACCTTCAAAAACCGAGGAAACTCCCAAAGCTAAAGAAACCAATTTTAATAGCTTTCCTGTGCCTTTGTGGGCGGGAATCGGGGGAGGAATGGCGATCGCATCCTTGACTTTTGCAGCCGGGGCGTTTTGGGGAAATCGGCGCAAATTGCCAGCAGTAGCAGCGGATTCTGAAAATAATGCCGCAAATAATAGTTTTTCCACATCTGCATCGGCTTTGGACGATGAATTGCTGTTACACAATAACAACCATCACGTTAAAACTCAAGAGACAGAAGTCAAGAGTTTAAAGTAACAGCACGACACGGAAGTCACGGATACACGGATAGCTGTCTTTATCAATGCCCAATGCCAAATTCCCAATGCCCAATTCCCAAATCATAAAATGTTCAGCACAATTCTCAGATGGGTAATTAACCGCCGCTGGCTAGTCGTTCTCGCCACGATTATTGTTAGTCTTTGGACATTGTATATCATCCCGAAAATGCCGCTGGATGTCTTCCCGCCTTTCGCACCCCCGCAAGTGGAAATCCAGACAGAAGCACCGGGTTTAGCACCGGAAGAAATTGAGTCTTTGGTAACATTACCCATCGAAAGTGCGATTAACGGAACTCCTGGGGTGACAGCAGTGCGATCTTCTTCTGCTGTGGGTCTTTCTGCTGTTAAAGTTATCTTTGATTGGGACACTGAAATCTATCAAGCCCGCCAGTTGATTACAGAAAGGTTGCAGCAAGCTCAAAGCAAGCTCCCCGCAGGAGTAGAAGTACCGCAAATTTCTCCGACAACTTCACCTGTCGGCCTTGTTATTACCTATGCTTTTACATCAGAAACTACTCCGCTGATGGAAGTGCGCCGTCTGGTTGATTGGCAAGTTACAAATCGCCTTTTAGCTGTGACTGGTGTTGCTCAAGTTGTGGCTTATGGTGGCGAACAAAGGCAGTATCAAGTATTAGTAGAACCTGCCAAATTGAAAGCATTTAATGTATCTTTGCAGCAAGTATCAGAAGCTGTGGCGGCTGCGAATGTCAACGCGCCCGGTGGCTATTTAATTACACCGGATAAGGAAACTTTGATTCGCGGTGTGGGCAGGATTGAATCGATCGCAGATTTGCAGCAATCTGCGATCGCCTCTCGCCAAGGAACCGTCGTCAAAATTGGGGATGTCGCTGATGTCAAGATTGGTGCTGGTATCAAGCGGGGCGATGGCAGTTTTAACGGCAAAAAAGCTGTGATTGTGATGGTAAACAGGCAGCCAGTTGCTGATACTCCAACGGTAACTAAAGCGGTAGAAGCGGCAATGGCTGAGGTGCAGCAAGCTTTGCCCAAAGATATTAAGGTGACTGTTACTTTCCGTCAGGAAGAGTATATCAATTCTTCTGTGGAAAATGTGCGATCGGCTTTAGTTGAAGGCAGCATAATTGTCACCGTTATCCTGATCCCGTTTTTGATGAATTGGCGGACTCTAACGGTAGTTTTGCTCGATTTCTTCCTAACTTGGCTTTTGGGGCTGCTGGCGATGTATTGGCTGGGGCTGGGATTGAATACGATGACCTTGGGTGGGTTGTCGGTGGCGATCGGCACTGCGATCGATGATGCGATCGTCTATGCCGAAAATACCTACCGCAATTTGAGAGAAAATACGGCTTCTGTACATCCGCGCCCGGTGATGGATGTGATTTTTGATGGCAGTCAGGAGGTGCGCGATTCGTTAATTGGAGCGACTGTTATTGGCATTGTGGTGTTTTCGCCAATTTTTACTTTGCCCGGTGTAGAAGGTCGAATTTTTACGCCGATGGGGATTACTTATCTGGTAGTTGTGGTGATTTCTAGTCTGGAATCGCTGTTAATATCTCCCGCCCTTTGCGCTATTTTGTTGCCTAACAAAAATATGAGTGCTGAAGAACCTTGGCTGCCGAGATTTTGCAAGAAAATATATCACTTTTTTATTGAATTGTCAATGCGCTATTCGGTGATTATTTTAACTTTTGCTGCTGCTAGTATGGTGGCGGCATTGATTATTTTGCCATCTTTTGGACGGGTGTTTTTGCCGGAGTTTCAGGAGCAAACTTTGGTAAATACTGTTCTACTTTATCCAGGGGTGTCTTTGGAAACGACGAATAGCGCGGCTTTTGCGATCGAAGATGCACTTAAACAGGATACCAGATTTTCGTATGTGCAAGTGCGATCGGGCAGAGCTCCGGGTGATGCTGATGCTGCGGGTGTCAATTTGGCTCACATTGACATCGGTTTGAGCGAGGAAGGCATGAAAAATCGGCAGAAAACTTTGGAATCCTTGCGACAGGAATTTGGTAAATTGCCGGGAGTTGCACCGAATATCGGCGGTTTTATTTCGCATCGGATGGATGAGGTTTTATCCGGTGTCAGAAGTCAGATTGCTGTCAAAATCTTTGGCCCGGATTTGAATCAGCTTCGCACCATCGGCGCGCAAGTTGAAGCGCAAATGAAAACAGTTGCAGGAATTGTCGATTTGCAACTGGAACCGCAGGTGCCAGTGCAACAAATTCAAATTAAGTTTAACCGCCAAGCTGCGGGTAGATACGGGTTGAAAATCGGAGAACTTTCTGAAATAGTTGAAACAGCTTTAAACGGCAAAGTTGTCTCTCAAGTGTTGGAAGTGCAGCAAACTTTTGATTTAGTTGTGTGGTTGCAGCCTGAAGCGAGAAATAACTTAGAAACTATTCAGAATTTGTTGGTTGATACTCCCAGCGGCAACAAGATTCCCCTCGCCCAAGTTGCGACTGTAAAATACGGTACGGGCCCAAATACGATTAACCGGGAGAATGTTTCCCGGTTGATTGTGGCGGCGGCTAATGCTAAAGGTAGAGATTTGCGATCTGTTGTGAATGAAATTCAAGCTAAAGTTAAGCGAGAGGTGCAGTTGCCTTTTGGCTATTTTGTCCAGTACGGCGGTCAATTTGAGGCGGAACAAAGGGCTTCGCAGAATATTATGGTGTTTAGCGCGATCGCCTTTTTAGTCATTACAGTATTAATGTACCTTTCCGTCAAGTCGATCGCTTCAACTGCGATGATTATGATTAATTTGCCGATCGGCTTAATTGGAGGAGTAATTGCTGTAGCATTGACTGGCGGTATAATTTCTGTAGCTTCCCTGGTTGGCTTTGTCACCTTATTTGGCGTGGCTACCCGCAACGGCTTGTTATTAGTAGACAACTACAATGCTAAATTTGCCGAGGGAATGCCTTTTAAGGAAGCAATTATTAAAGGCTCAATGGAACGGCTGAATGCTATTTTGATGACAGCTTCAACTTCAGCTTTAGGTTTAGCGCCTTTAGTCTTAGAAGGCGGGCCCGGCAAGGAAATTCTGCAACCGCTGTCAGTCGTAGTTTTAGGAGGATTGTTTACTTCTACAGCACTAACGTTGTTAGTTTTGCCAGCTTTGTATGCTCAATTTGGAAAGTTTTTACGACCTCAACAACATCAGCCAGTTATTGAAGATGGAAAAGTAGTTAAAGCCTAAATAATGACGGTAGGGAAACGGCACTGCCGTGTCCTCTATATCATTCCGGTACAACCGGAATTTATATATAGCTAAAGTCTGAAGATTTCATCCTGATTTCATTTTTGCGTGTCACGATGTTTAATTATTGCAGGTAAGGACTCAAACAAATGAAATTTCTAAAGACAGGTTTAATCATTGCAGGTACTGCGGGACTGATGTTAGTAGCAGCCTCTGGCAATGCTACGCAAGCCACAAATGCTGCTAGTCCAAATGCTTCTGCGACAAAAACCACGGCTCAAATCAATCACGATGCTCCTACAAAAATAGCTGCAACTCCCGGTCATTCTAACTCATCAAAAGGGGGTCAAGTCGTGGAATCAGGGCCTTATCATTTAGAGTTGGTAGTCGGGAAAGAAGCCGCTCAAACTCACCTGGATTTCTATTTGCAAAGAGGCGACAACCACCAGACAATACCTAATGCGAAGATAACAGGTCAAATTCAGATGCCCGATCGCACTCAAAAGACACTTACCTTCACCTATGACCAAAAAGACCAGCACTATACAGCTTTGCTGCCTGGAAAAGTTGCTGGTCAGTATCAGATGAAGATTACTGCTGATATTAACGGTCAAAAGGTAGATGGTAGATTTACCTTCAGTCGGTAGGCTTTTTAGTCGATTTTAAAGTGCGTAATTATGGAATAACGCACCCTTCTCTATGGTTAATTTGACTAAAATATTCTGTAAAAAATTCATTCAGATTTCATCCCTGAAAGTCAAGCTAATAAATAAGAGAAATAATTAGTTAAATTTTCAGGGAGTACCGGAATGAAAAAGTTAATTTACGCTGCTGCATTCACCGTCATGCTGGCATCTAATGCCCCCGCTACTATTGCAGGAGGAACCATGCGAAATGCTAATGTTCCTCACATTGTTAGCAGCGCCGCAACTCCCAATAGAGCGCGCTTTCAGAGTGCTACTCATCGTTTTGAAGTTCACGTTCAGGGAAGAGCTCTTTCAGCACTTGTAATTGATTTGCCGGAAGATGTTAAAATGCGCGGCTCAATTGAGGTAACAAATCAATCCGGTCAAAAAATCGAGTCTCAAGTTTCTGTTAATAACCAAAAAGCAACAGTGGTTTTCTCCCAACCTGTTTCTCCTGACACCACCATATCCATTGATATGCGGGGCATTCACACTCCTGGTTACAGTCGCAATTGGATGTACGCGATAGCTGGTCAAATAGTGGGAATAAACGCAGAAATACCACTCGGTACAGTTTTAATTCAAACTTACTAAATGTAGCTGGTATTTGGTGATTTTAAATTGCAAAAGACTTGAATCAATTAGTTAAATTGCAATTTAAAATCTACCATTGGCAATTCAAAAAAATCCTTGATGTTAATCAAGTCAGTTTTCACGAATTATAATCGATTAGATAAATGCACCCCATATTTCGATCGCACTTTATTTCCTATTTCATTGCCTCAGTCTTTTTGAATGGGAAAAAGACTCTACCCGCCAGACTTTGGAAGTACATCCCACCGACAGTACCTAAAAACATCAAATAGCCGATCGCCTGCACGACATACAGCTTATCCGTGTAGCCAAACAGCGCACTCAACAGCAAACCCGGAAACTGTTCTTTTGGCAGCACTTTCGAGGTATCCCAGACCATCGGCCCCAGAATGCAAGAGTGGACTTTAGCAAATCTTTCATAATAGAAACACAGCCCTGCTGACTCGCGATTTGCTTGGGATAAAGTATTGAACACCGTGTCAAAAAGTCCCAGAGTTGATACCACTAAACCTGCTACAATAAACAGCAATAAAATGCCCATATATTTGAAAAACAGGCGGATATTAATTTTGACTCCCCATTTAAACAACAGGGCACCAAGTCCGGCGGCTGAGAGAATCCCGCCCAAAGCGCCGAGTGCCGGAATAATCCCTTCTTGAAACTTGGCAACGACAAACAAAACCGTTTCAAATCCTTCGCGTAAAACGGCAATCAAAACTAAGCTAAATACGCCCCAACCGGCGTGAGAATTTTGGGTTAAGGCGGCACTGACTGCGCCTTCGACTTCGGCTTTCATGAATCGCGCTTGCTTGGTCATCCAAATCAGCATCCAGCTCAACATGGCGATCGCCACAAGCCCAAAACTTGCCTCTAGCAGCGCCTCCATAATCGGCGCAAAAGGCTGATTGGATGCAGATAAAATTTGCACAGTCCAGCCGAAAAGTACGCCTATCAAAGCGCTGGCGAGCAGTCCGACTCCGACACCGCCGAAAACCCAAGGACTTAGATAACTTTGACCAGATTTTTTTAGACAAGCTAGAACAATTCCGACTACTAAAGCGGCTTCGACTCCTTCGCGGAGGGTAATTACAAATGTGGGCAATGCTTCGCTAAAATTCATGTTTTGAGTTGAGGTAATGTGTTGGCAATTGGCAAATATTTTACCAATTACCGTTGATTAGAATTAACTTTTTTAGGAGGCGGGTTTGAGAACTTTTTGGCTATCGCCTTCGATAGTTTTTACTAACTTGGCGACTTCTTCGACTGTTTTTACGGGGGCTAGCGGTGCGATCGCAGTTGGCCAATTTGTCTTCAATTCAGTCATGTTGGCAACAATTGCTTTGTCGGTTTCGGGGCTGGTTTTCGCCACTTGCGAGGCGATATCTTTGTACAGCATTTCCGCATACATCACGAAACCCCGCGAATCTTGATATTCAATAATTGCAGAAATTTTGCCGCCGGCAACTGCTGCTCCGTATTCAGAATTAGCTGTATCCAGCAACCCGTTAATTACTTGCAGCACGAATTTTGGATCTTTGCGCTGCGCTTCGGGAATGCCGGCAATTGATCCATCAACTGCTTGCATGGATGCGGTAAATTCTGCATTCACTTTAGCCGGATCTTTGGCACCAGCTTTCACTAAATCTTGCAATTTAATTAAAGTAGTCTTAAATTCGGCTATTTTACGCTCGTTTAGTTGATCTTCGACATCGGCATAAATTTCTTCGACTGGATGACCGATGTGAGGTTCTGCTTGGTCTGCTTTGCCTTGATCCAAGAGTTCTTTGGCTACGAAAAGATGCCCTTTCATCAATCCCATTTTAGTCATGAAGTCTACATCTTTGGCTTCGCCTGTGAGTACGACATCTTGAATAGTTACCAATTCTTTAATTTGGTCGAATTGGGCTTGATCGATCACCTTTTTTGAGACCAATTCTTCTACTTTTCCGTAAGGGCGGCTGGCTTGAATTTTGTTAGAAAGTGCTGGCACTCCTAACTTGGCTTCGATTTTATCCAAGTCAGAGAGTAAACCCGTATTAATGTTGATTGCACCCTTGGCAGCGTGGTTCATGCTGTGACCGCTTGTTGCTGCGGGGCTAGCTGTGGCCGCGGGTGAGGCTGTGCTCTCGGTGTTGGTGGCTGTGGGGGCTGAACCGCAACCGGCCAGAGCAAGGAGGATGGCTGTAGCAGTGGCTGTGGGTAATAAGCGAAAGGTTGAGAACATGGCAGTTGCTAATTTTGAGGTTATGTGCAGTTGGATTCCCAAGTTATTAAGAAATATTCTCAATTATCTGGCAGCTTTTCATTGTACCTATTTGCGATCGAACTTGGTAGATGATTTAATACTTTTTTCAGTATAATTGGCGCACCTTTGACAGCAGAATTGCGGTTAAGTGATGACTTCAAATACACCCATGCAGCCTGCTTCGGCGATCGCATCTTGATGAGGATGAAACATATATTTTCCCCCGTACCCGTAGGTAAATTCTAAAATATGTCTTTCAGCTACTCCCATTGTGATGACATCGGCTTTTTCACGGGGAGTTAAAGTCATTCCCGTGGGATATACATCAAAAAAGTTACCATGCAAGTGAAAAGTCACTGCTGCTTGGTACTCAATCATATTGAGAACATACAGCCGAACTAGCTGATTTTTGTAGATAGAAATAGGATTGTTCATGTAATAATGTGGCAATCCGTTAAAAGCGTAAAGCTCGTTTATTTCGTCATCGTTTACGTCATATCCTGCCATGATTAAGACCAGTTCATCGGCACTCGGGCGGGGTTTTGGCGGATCGATAATGAACATACCATAGAGTCCTTTACCGATATGGCGAGTTACAGGAGCAATATGGCAATGATATAGATGCACTCCGTAGGGAGCAGCATCGAATTCATAAATGAATACCGAACCGCTTCTCACTGGTTTAATGCCATCCATTTCGCTGCTATGAAAGCCGTGAAAGTGCAGGGAGTGAGAATGTCCACCTTTGTTGGAAAAAATAACGCGGATGCGATCGCCCTCAGTGGCCCTTAATGTCGGCCCGGGAACGCGATTATTCACATTCCAGGTGTTGAAAGTGACGGCACTGTTAAGTTGAACGATCGAAGTGTTGGCTTCCATCCGAAATTCTCGCACCGTGCGGCCATTTTCGCGCGTTACCGTGCCGTAATCAAACTCGCGCACAATTTGCATCGGGTTGATGTTGCTGACTGCGGGCGCATCGGCGGCAATTGGAGGTATTCTCGCGGCTACTGGTCGTTTTTGAGTCAAGTTTTGAAGTGCGATCGCGCCGCCCGCTACCCCAGCACCAACTATTCCTAGCTGTAGGAGTTGACGGCGACTCAAGCGCCCCGCCATTTTAATGACGGAACGATCGGATAAGTCTGCCATAGTTATTGAAAATTTTTCTCACAAAGTCTGTCGCATTAGAGTATAAGACATTTGCAGCTTGTTGTCAATAATTCTCAACTATTATTTTTTTATGCGAACTCATAAAATTTCATGCTGATTTCATGTAAGTGTGTCAGCTTATATGTTGGGGGCATATCGCTAACAATGTATACAGATTTACCACTATAAATTAGAGTTATGAGAGTTTTGCTAGTTGAAGATGAGCCAGATTTGGGAAAAGCGATCGATCGCACTTTGAAGCAAGAAAAATATATAGTTGACTGGGCCCAGGATGGCACTGAAGCTTGGGAATATCTAGACAGTCATTGGACTGAATACAATCTGGCTATTTTTGACTGGTTGCTTCCGGGATTGTCGGGAATAGAATTGCTGCGAAGATTGCGCGCCAAACATAGTTTTTTGCCAGTTTTGATGCTGACAGCCAAAGACAGGATGGAAGATAAAGTTGCGGGACTAGATGCGGGGGCTGATGATTATTTAGTTAAACCGTTTGGGATGGCGGAACTATTGGCAAGATTGCGGGCTTTGCAAAGGCGATCGCCCCAAATTCAACCGCAACAGCTACAGGTAGGAAATCTAGTTTTGGACTGCGGCAATCGAACAGTTTTGATGCTCGACAAGATTGGAAATAGCCAGATAATTTCTCTGACAAACAAAGAGTTTCAACTGCTAGAATACTTTATGAAACATCCGAATCAAATTGTCACAACTGACCAAATTCGGAATCAGTTATGGGAGGCTAGTGCAGATACTTTTAGCAATGTGGTAGCGGCTCAAGTGCGCTTGCTGCGGCGCAAACTTGAGTCGGTTGGTGGCGCGAATTTAATTGAAACTGTGCATGGTGTTGGATACCGGATGAGAAATTGAAATAGGGCAAGATGCCCACCCCACAAGAAAATTAAATTTTTGTGGAACAGGCATCTTGCCTGTTCTTAAGAATTGTGTAAGATGTAAGTTAACTGGTTCCCAGAAAGAGCCTGGGAACGAGTAGAATATAGAAAAGTCGATCGCAAAAATAACTGCCATGAAAGATTTAATCCAACAAGAGTTAGAAAAGCTCGATCTAGAACAACTCAAACAAGTGTTTGAATTTATTGCCTTTCTGAAATTTCGTGCCAGATTAGTTACTAATATAGCAGTAAATGAAACTAACTTAGCTGCACTCTATGGCGAATTTGCCGAAGAAGACCGACAACTTGCGGAACTCGGAATAAGCGAATATGCAGAACTCCTAAAACATGAGGATTTGGTATGACAATCAGACGGGGTGAAATCTGGGTTGCAGCCCTCGATCCTACACAAGGTTCCGAACAGGCTGGTGTACGTCCCATAATTATTTTCCCGAACGATACTATTTCGAGATACACGACTACTGTTATCAGTATTCCTCTCACAACTAATCTGCGCCGTGCATCTCTTCCTTCATGTGTTTTTATTCCTAACGGTGAAGGAGGATTGACTCAAGATTCCGTTGCATTGTGCCATCAAATGCGAGTTTTGGATAAAACTAGATTGCGGAATAAAATTGGTGAAGTTAATCCAGAGACCTTGGTACAATTAGAAAATAATGTATTATTTACCTTGGGATATTTACCTTAAAAAAACGACTCAATGTGAATCAAAATAAACTATTTAACCGAACCCGATCGCAATTAGCGATTTCCTACGCCGCAGTCATGGGTTTGATTTTAAGCTTGCTGGGATTTGGGGTATATAAGGCGATCGCCCACGCGCACTGGGTAGCCATAGACAGGGAATTAGAATCGGTAGCAGGGACGCTGCACGACAGCCTAGAACTCAAGTTGCAGCAGCCCGGACGCTTGGAACCCATAGTAAACGAACTTTTGCCCAACCTCCGCCTAATTGGTGTTAACGGGATTAAAGAACAGACGCCAAACCGCCATATTTTAAGCGCTATTAGCGAAAGCTATTACTATATTCGTTTATTTGATAATTCCGGTAATTTGATTGCTACAGCAGGCGCTTATACCGAAGAGTTGCCAGCAAAATTTAACTCGCAACACTGGCAAACAATAACTGACAGCAAAGGCAATATTTATCACCAAATTTCTGTAGGGCTGCACACTAACAATCAGCAAGATTGGGGATATTTTCAAGTTGGGCGGAGTTTGCAAGATTTCAATGATTATCTCAGTACAGTTAGATTGATTTTGAAATTGGGATTGCCTACAGCATTGATTTTGATTGGTTTTTCTAGTTGGTTGTTGGCTGGATTGGCAATGAAACCGATTTATGCTTCCTACCGACAAATTCAACAGTTTACAGCGGATGCTGCTCACGAATTGCGTACTCCTTTAGCGGCTTCCCAAGCAACAGTAGAATCGGCGCTGTTGATGCCTCAATTGGATGAGAAAGAGGCGCGGGAAATTTTGCGAACGATCGATCGCCAAAACCGACGATTGACTCAGTTAGTTGCCGATTTGCTGTTGCTGGCGTGCATGGACAATCAACCGATCGCCGTTAGCGCAGCCCGCCCCTACGGGGGCTGCGCCAACGAAGAGGATCGCCCTCAATTATGTTGTTTGAACGATCTGGTTGGCGATTTAGTCGAGGAATTGGCGGCAATGGCGATCGCTAGCGGGGTAGCGCTAACATCGGAATTTCGGGTGCAGCAGCAATTAAATGCTGTCGGCGATGCCGATCGACTTTACCGCCTAGTTGCTAATTTAATTGTGAATGCCATTCAATATACTCCGGCGGGCGGGAAAGTAACAGTTATTTTAGATTGCACTCACACCGACGCGATAATTCAGGTTCAAGATACTGGCATTGGAATTGCGGCGGCAGATGTCGGGCGAATTTTCGATCGCTTTTATCGAGTCAATAGCGATCGATCGCGCCATACTGGCGGTTCGGGACTGGGATTGGCGATCGCCCAAACCATCGCCCGCGCCCATCGCGGTAGCCTCACCACCCGCAGTGAATTGGGCTGCGGCAGCACCTTTTTCCTGCGATTACCTTTGTGAGCTACCATGTGAGGGAAACCGAATCAGTTATTTCGGGTAATCCCTTCGGTAATATGTAGCGTGATCGCCCAAAATCAATACATAGTGATTAATTAGCAGTCATCAGAGAGAAGAATTATGACAGTTTTAGAACAGGGAACAATCTCAATCCATACCGAGAATATTTTCCCGATTATCAAGAAGTCGCTATACACAGATCACGAAGTCTTCTTGCGGGAACTAATTTCCAACGCTGTCGATGCCATTGCTAAACTCAAAATGGTTTCGCGATCGGGCGAATTTAGCGGCGATATTGGCGAACCACAAATCAATATTGCGATCGACAAAGAAAACAAAACACTGTCAATTACCGACAACGGCATCGGGATGACAGCCGATGAAGTAAAAAAATACATCAATCAAGTCGCTTTCTCCAGCGCCGAAGAATTCATTCAAAAATATCAAGGCAGTGGTGATGACGCGATCATCGGTCACTTTGGACTCGGTTTTTACTCTTCTTTCATGGTGGCTCAAAAAGTAGATATAGACACCCTTTCTTACCAAGAAGGCGCACAAGCAGTACATTGGTATTGCGACGGTTCACCCGCTTTTGAACTATCAGAATCTACTCGCACAGAACGCGGTACTACGATTACTCTCACTCTTCAAGACGAAGAACTAGAATATGTAGAAGCCACTCGCATTAAGCAGTTAATCAAAACTTATTGCGATTTCATGCCAGTTCCCATCAAATTTGAGGGAGAGGAACTCAACAAACACAAGGCAATTTGGCGGGAAGCAGCCAGCAATTTGCAGAAAGAAGATTACTTAGAATTGTACCGCTATCTTTACCCGTTTCAAGACGAACCGCTACTTTGGG
>JANNOR010000300.1:0-6655 GCA_031399265.1 Cyanobacteria bacterium SOY_34_metabat_3
TCCCTACCGAAAATAACATTGTAGGGACACGTTTTTAGTAGCTAATCTTTACCCTGGGTAAGCTCAAAAGTTTTGTGCCGATCGCGATTCTGATGAATTCATGTCAGAACTACTTATGGTTTTTCACTGTTCGGCGATCGAGAAATCGCATTTTACCAAGTAACACACTTGTGTGGGGTTTTGGAGAATTATCTAAAATACACAATCTACACTTGGAAAGTGTAAACAATCGTTAATCAAATAAATGTATCCTAGACTACAGAATTTAATTTTTGTAGAACTGTGATAGAAAGGTTCCGGCGGAATATCTGTTGCTGCTTCGCGGGAGTTGTCTAGACTGTGGCGTTGAGGGCGGGTAGGAAGGGAATATCTGTCACACCTGAGTCGTAGCCAACTTGTTTAATCAATGTGGTCACTTGTCCTCGATGGTGAGTTTGATGATTGAACATATGTGTCACCAAAACCCAAGTCGGTAACACGCGGTGTTTACCATCTACAATACTGGTGTACTCAAACGGTTGATTCAACCAGTCAGAATCGAGATGAATAGACCATTCGAGAATTTCGCGATCGCATTTTTCCCGTTCTGCTTTCAAAGCATTAAAATCAGTATACAACTCCTGTCCAATTACTGTGACGGAAAATGGGCTACCAATGAAACGCCCCATCCATGCTTTGTCACCATACAGTAAGTGATTTAAAGTACCGTGAATGGATTTAAAGAAGGCACCCAGATCCTGTTTGCGCTTTTCATCAGGAATTGCCTCGCAAACTGAATATAGATTTTGGTTCATCCAGCCATTGTACTCGGCCATTAGCTGGTAGTAAGTGCGATCGTACATTTTCAAAACTTAGCTATCTGGAAAAACTTAATTATACAACTACTTCAAGAATTAGTTGTAGGCTGCGTATCGATCAATCCCCGTAGGGACACGGCAATGCCCATAGGTGTCAACTTAAGGTAGAACCAATAGTCCGGCAAGGGTTGAAACCCCTGCCTCAAAGCTAAAGTCCTCTGAAGAGGACTGAAGAGAAGAATTTTAACTCATTAGTCCTCTTCAGAGGACTTTAGCTATTAGACAGGGAATGAATTCCCTGTCGGACTCGCGGGCCCACAGACGAACTTGGCGGGCTGACAGCTTAAGTTGACACTCCTTGGCAATGCCGTGTCCCTACTACACTGTGTAAACCTCTAATACGCTGTATTTGCAACAACGGGATGCTCCCATATCAGATCGACCTCACAGATACAAATGCAGTTAGTTTCACCTTTGAATTGAAAATAACTGTTGTCGAACCAGTCGTTTATATACATCCAATCCTAACTTCTTAGCCCTGATATCCTCGGTTAACTTTTTGATCGGGAGTTTGTGAGTGTTTTGCTGCTCTACAATCGCCCACTCGTTTTTGCGATAGATTGCTTCCCCTTCTTTTCTAGCTTGCTTAAACATTTGACGCATTGCTGAATTGCTCATTTTGCGATCGCTCTGACAATAGGCATTCATCGTTTTGCCGATCGCCCAAGTTGCCATAAACGCATCAGACGCCCCTAAATTCGTGCCCAGGTTCGGTAATAACTTGGCGATGTCGATCGCAGTCAGCCATGCCGACACAAACCCCAAACTGCCGACAATTCCCTCAAACAACGATTGAGATTCGAGATCCGTATAGCCCCAAAGTCCGCCAACTTCCGAAATTAAAGCGAACTGAATATCAAGGGCTACCGACTCTGTATAGGTACTCATTAAGGGAGATGGAAATGCTCCTAATACCGCAGTGGCGATCGCACCGTGCAAAATTTTTTGATCGATCACTTCTGCTCGTTGATGAACATCTTCGATCGGTTTAACAGTTCCATCTCCTTCAATTATATAGCTTTGATTTACTAAGCCATGCAACTGCTCTATCGTGTCTGCATCCAAATTGAAAGTATCTTTAATTTTCTCAACGATCGTTTTTTCAGACGGATGAGGTTCTGCCTTCGCAGCAATCAAACGATAGGCTGTGTAATAAGTTAATTCCTGTTCGACGGGAGTGGTAATTTGGGCTAATTCTGCCGATAGATTGATCGACTCATCTAACAAATGATCCCACATCATCCCCCTCGGCAGCAATCGCGCACTAGAGCGGAGTTGCACTTTTTCCGATTCATTTAAGATACCATCTGCTTTGGCAACGCAAATCAGGACTTTCAGCCTAGCCAAAGCTTCCCCTGAGATTACCGGAGTCTCAGTATTGGGCTGGGAAAACTGAGCGGTTGCTCGATCGGGCTCTGGAACAATCAACAGCGGACAGGTGGCGCGGTGTAGAATAAATTGGCTCAAACTACCCAATAACATTTCTTGTAACTGATCCCGCTTGCGTCGCCCCATCACAATCATATCGACATTCTGAGAGCGCTTCAAAATGCTATCCCCAAACTCTTCAGTCGTGATTACATAGTTAAGATTGCATAGAGATTCTAGGGGATGAAAAAGTTCTTTTAGTTCTTGCTTACTCATGGAATTAGATTGATTTTCGTGACTGGGAGCCGATTCTGCATAATCTAATTCTGGTTCAGTTATGTGCAGAATCGTCATTTCAGCACGAACTTCCGATCCCTTCAACAAAACCTGCAAAAACTCTACTATGGCGATCGTACTCGGGGAAATATCAGCGGCGACTAAAATCTTCATACTTCTCAATTTACTCCTAATCTTCTATCTCAAGCTGTCGTCTAGCAATTTCATCTATATCTTGAAATTGCCCTGCTTTAGCAGCCCACAATAAACCAAAAATCACGAAAAAGCTAATTGGTAGCAGCACCCAAACTAGCGACCACATTACCACAGTGCCATCTCCAACGCCAAACCAACTGCTGTGCATGACTGTCTCGCTAGTCATTTTATCTGTGGCTGCGAGCAATGGCAAAAGTGCAGAAACCATGAATTGATTGAACATGATGTTAAACCTACGACGATGATTCTACTGGTGATTTCCAAGCCCCTAAAGACTGGATATAATCAGTCAAGTCAGATAGTTCTTGTTCGGAGAGGTAATCGAAGGCAGGCATGATCGACATTGGGTTATAATTACGCGGATTTTTAAAGTGTCCGATTAAATAATCCCGTGCAGGTGCACCAATTTCCCTTCTCCAAATCTGCCCTTCATTCGATAAATCGGGGCCTTGGCGAGCGGTTCCTAAAAGGTGAGGGCGATCGTAATAATAATCACCCGATTTAGAAATCCCGAACGTCGATGCTAAATTCTCATCTGCCTTAACGCTTCGTACTTGCTGAGAATGGCAGTAAACACAGCCTTCTCTGGTATAAATATGTCGCCCTTTTAATTCCGATGGTGTGTAAGCTACTAAGCCTACACTGGGTTCGGTAATCGAGGACATAAATGCAGGTGCGACGGCTAAACCACTAAAGGCTAAGCCAAATAAGATAGATAAACCAATAATAATCGGAAAAACTCGGATGTATCTCATTTCTGTGCCACCTCTAATTTACTATTTTCTGGTAATAATGATTGTTCAACAACTGCTGGGGATGTTGTCAGGGTTTGCCAAATATTCCAAATAAATACACTTTGTCCGACTAACAACATACCGCCGCTGATGGCACGAACAATGTTGTAGGGTGTACGCAGCATCATTGTGCCCGTGGGAGAATTTCCCATTTCCCATTCGTTTCCTTCGATTAAGCCGATCGCAGCCATTGAGGCGACGTAGCCGATGATACCCAACAGAGTCAGCCAAAAATGCCATTCTGCCAAGGATTGCGAGTATGATAATTTACGGGATTTTTCCAGATAGAAATAGGTAAATGCTACCAATCCAGCGATTCCAAATCCCAGAAATCCTAAGTGCACGTGGGCGATCGTCATGTAGGTAAAATGAATCTTGGCATTGAAGGACATAATCGCCAAGGAGCTCCCCCACAGAGACGCGCCAGCATATCCCAAGTACGCCAAAATGCTAAAACGATAGCTGACATCTGTCTTCAGCACAGACAGCGCTCCGAGGGCTGTGCCGCCGAAATTGACGATCGTCGCAAACACCGGTACAAACATTGCTAACGAAGCCGTAATTGAAGCAGACATCACCCACATCGGTACAGGCCCCCAAATCACGTGGTGCCCGCCATTCCAGGGATAGAAAGCTGCTAAAGTCCAGAAACCAACAAAGGAAATTGTGTGGCTGTAAAGTGGTTTCTTCACCTGCTTTGGCACAATATAATAGAGTGTCGCCAATCCCAAGGTTGTCAACCAAATGCCGAATAGATTATGACTGTAGAACCAGTTAACAATCGCATCCTCGATGCCGCTAAATCGATTCGCATTACCCAACGTGTAGTAAATGGGAAATGGAATAATCGCCAACAAAATATACCACAAAGAAACGTATAGCCGTTGTTCGCGCCGCAGCAAAAAGGTAGAGAATATGTTACCTGCAACTGCAATTTCTAGCAAACCAAATCCCATATCAAAGGGAAATGGAATCTCTGAATATTCTTTGCCTTTGCTGAATCCGAGCATAACCGCCAGACAGCCACCGAGTAAATTAAAATTCCATCCCCAAGCAGTCAATGCTCCCAATGTTTCTGAAAATAAGGGAGCTTGAGTGAGGCGAGGAACCATATAAAAGGCGGCTCCCAGATATCCCATGCTCATGAAGCCAAAGATACCGATATTGACGTGAACTGGACGCAATCGTCCGTAGGCAAGGGCTGGAACGCTTTGCAAGAATTCTGGATAAAACAGTTTCACTGCTCCAATTATCCCGATAATCATGGCAATTGTCAGCCAAAACAAGCCCGAAAACAGCCACACCTGCATTGCGTGATCGGTGCGCTCAAGGGCGTGAATGCGGAAGGGGTTGGATCCAGAGTTGGGACTAGATAAGAGGTCTTTTTGGTGGGTAATCGTATCTGAATTAGTCTGAGTTAAGGTCATAAGGTTTACTAAAACAGGAATGATTCCCTATAGAAGTTGACAATCTGATGCAATTCTAAAGACAACATAAAATGTGTCTTTTTATATACAAAACAGGTAAATGTACTTTTTTATGGTAACGCACATTTTCCGTAAATACCATGATGCTCGATTTACACTCGTGCCAAAAGACTGGTGTCAAACTACTGTATTTGGAAGGAGCCGAATGGCAAATGTTGAAAGGTCGATCGACTTTCAGGGCAACTTCATTACACTCAAACCCCAATCTTTGAGCAAAATTAACCTTATTTCTTTATTTTATTCAATAAAAAAATTGCTTGTGGACTCACCTATGTGAAAACCGTTGTAGTAGACTAAAAATTAGCCACAAGAAACCTTAACTATTCTGCTGTATTGGATATGACATTTTTAAAATTATTGCCGATCGCTCTGATATTATTAAGCTCTGTCATCGGAGGCAACGTACTAGCAGGATCATCCAGACAGATTGGACAAGCGATTGATTGCGATCGCGATGGACAACAAGACGATATTCGCATGGATGATGATGGTGATGGTATACCCGATCGCTGTTTGCTGAATCAAATTAGGCCTGTAACAAATCGGGCAAATTATACTCAAGAATTGAAACAACTTCAGGCTCAACCCTGTCAAAAAGCCACAAAAACTGTCAAAAATGTGAGCTACATAATGTGTTCCACAAATGGTGGTAAAACCATTGTCAGTGCATCAGAAGCCCTGCTGGAAGCGGGAGATGGAGTGGGATATTGGCTCAAAGGCGATCGGGTTAGGGCGATCGTCTTTTTTGGTTCCGGTGAAGTTGTTTTCTTCAATCGTGGAGTGTTGGAAGCACAGATATCGAATAAAGGGGGAGTTACAACTGTTTTTACTGCTGATGAACGTCGCCAGTTTGAGGGACTAGAAAGGGACGGAGTGCGTCGAACCGCTTCACACCTGCAACCTCACCTGCACCGGCTGCGGGCGCATTCGCGAATACTCCACGTCGATCAAGGACTGCATGCCGCTCGCGGATTGCCTCGGCGCGGCGGAAGAGTGCGGCGCGCCGATGATCTCGATCTGCGGCGGCGAGCCCCTTATCTATCCGCAGATCGAAGCACTCGTCCACGGGCTCCTCGCGCAGCGCCGGATCGTTTACATGTGCACCAACGCCCTCGGCATGCGGAAGAAAATGCGCGAGTGGCTGGCCGGCGAATACACCCGGCTGCCGAGCCTCGTCGAAGCGAAGCTCCAGGTGCTGGTCAGCGAGGAACTCATCACCGCGCAGGACGCCGAGAAGATCCGCCAGGGCTCCGCGAAGCCCGGCATCGCACCGACGAAATGGTTTTACTGGAACGTCCACCTCGATGGCCTCGAGCGGACGCACGACCTCATCGTCGAACGCCAGGGCGTCTTTCGCGAATGCATCCTCGCCATCCGCATGGCGCGGCTCCTCGGCTACCAGGTCGCCACCAACACCACCGTCTATCGCGAGACCGACATGGCGGAGATCGAGCAGCTCTTCCGCTTCCTCGGCTCCCTCGGCGTCGATGGCCACACCATTTCCCCCGGCTACGAATACGACGCCGCGAAGAAGGACATGGTCACGCGCCTCGGCCTCCAGCCCGAGAAGTTCTACCTCACGCGCCGCGCCACCACGGAGAAGTTCGCCGACGCCGTCCGCTGGGGCCAGCAGTTCCCCATCCTCGGCACGCCCATC
>JANNOR010000284.1:0-12464 GCA_031399265.1 Cyanobacteria bacterium SOY_34_metabat_3
CTGGTCTGTAGTACCCGCAGACTTAACACCAATGATTAATGCCGGAATGGTATTTTCCGACAGACATTACGGCGGCATAAATTATCCCAAAGGCGGAGTCGGTCAAATTGCCCAAAAATTAGTCGAAGGATTAGAAAAATGCGGCGGCAAAATTCAATACAAAGCTAAGGTTAAAAAAATTATTACCGAAAACGGTCATGCTGTCGGAGTCGAGTTGGCCACAGGCGAAGTTTACCGAGCCAAGCGAATAGTTTCTAACGCCACGCGGTGGGATACCTTCGAGAAATTGCTGCCCCCAGAAGAGATGCCAGCTAGCGAGAAGAAATGGCAGCAGCGCTATCAAAAAGCCCCCAGTTTCTTGAGTTTGCATTTGGGAGTAGAAGCAAGCGTCATTCCTGCTGGTACTGCCTGTCACCACATTTTGTTAGAAGATTGGGACAAAATGGAAGCGCCGGAGGGAACTATTTTGGTTTCTATTCCAACGCTGTTAGATCCAGATTTAGCGCCAGCAGGATATCACATTGTTCACGCTTTTACGTCGAGTTGGATGGAAGAGTGGGAAGGACTTTCGCAGCAGGAATACGAAGACAAAAAAGAAGAGGCGGGAGGGAGAATTATTGAAAGATTAGAAAAGATTTTCCCTGGTTTAGATGCCGGTTTGGATTATATGGAAGTTGGGACAGCACGTTCTCACCGCCGCTTTTTGGGGCGCGAAGACGGAACTTATGGGCCAATTCCGAAACAAAAATTAATGGGTTTGTTGGGAATGCCGTTTAATCGAACTTCTATGCCCGGTTTGTATTGTGTTGGTGATAGTACGTTTCCGGGACAAGGTTTAAATGCGGTAGCGTTTTCTGGGTTTGCTTGCGCGCACCGAATTGCTGTGGATTTGGGTTTTTAGATGTTCAGCATTTAAATGCAAAAAGTGGTTTGATCTCAAATCCGGTAGTAGCATCGGAATTAATATTACCCGAAATTAGGACACGGCAGTGCCGTTTCCCTAGAATTAATCATGGTAGGGAAACGGCATTGCCATGTCCTCGCTTGTCATCCGTCGCAGCCGGAATTGATATGATACGCGAATTATAGGGGCTAGGTGCGCAGTGCACACCCTACAAATCAACCAAAAACCCGGCTTCTGGGCAGAAACCGGGTTTTAAAGCTGAAAATTGGCTGTTTGCATTCTGTGAATGAGTTACTGATCGTAGCTGCCGCCGACGCCGATTTGGGTATTGTAGATTTTGGCATTAGTGATGGTCATATCTTCCATTGAAGCGCCGGATACATCTACGGTGTTGATGATGGCGGCGGTGAGATTTGCCCGATCGAGGTCTGCGTCATTTAAACTGGCATTAGTCAGGAAAACGGAAGTTAAGTTAGCACCCGTCAAGTTAGCGCCCGTCAAGTCAGCACCTTCGAGGTTTGCCTGAGAGAGATTTGCACCTTGCAAATTTGCTTCTCTCAAATCTGCACCAATTAAATGAGCTTCGGCCAAATTTGCCCCCGACAAGTCGCACTGAAAACACTGCCCGGTTGAGAGTAACTGTTTGACGTGAGCGGGATTTTGGGCGCGAACAGGAGCGGCCAACAGTAGGGGAGTAATTAAAAGAGTAGCGGCTAATAGATGGCGTTTCATAATCCCTTTTCCTCAGCAGACTCGGTGTTTAAGTTTTTCTTGTTTATATCTACAATTTTACCACGCTTGTTTTCGGAAGTTGCGATCGAGTTCACAGACTCGCTGTGATATCGATTGCCCTCTACAACCCACGCATAGTCTCGAAAAGCTTGCAAAACTTTCTGCCGCAAAACTTAACACTACCGTACTTAAGAGAGTGTCTTTTGGTAGTAACCTTTTAGAGTTTAGCTAGGACAGCCAACAGAGGCGTATTTCGGAAGATGGATATAATTAGCAATGGATGGATGACATTTATAGGTTAATTCTATTGCCAAAAATTCCAAACAAATACATAAATTTTAATAAAACTATCGCGGCACAGAAAATTTACACTTAAAATAAAGATACAATTATCACTTTATAGGTAGAGAGAGAGCCGTCAACGGTCAGCTCCCCAGCCCAAGATCGGGGTGCATTTTAACAAGAAATTTTAAGTAGGTTTCCGCAGCACTGTAAAAATCCATCTACTGCTTGGAAAACAGCGCTTTTTTGGAATGTCGCAGAGGCGTAACGATCGCAAAAATGAATTAAATATGCTCAAAAACGATTCCTCCAAATATCTGCCGACTTTAGATCGAGTAATTGACCGCTCCCCCTTGACAGTTGCGCCCGATACCCCACTCTCCGAAGTAATTACCTTGATGGGCCAACAGCGCCCGAGTTGCTCTCTCAATGCAGACATTCCACCAACCGACATCTACCAGCAACTAACAGAAATCGCCAATCCCCTCACCTCAAGCGCCCTCAGAGATGCCAGAGGTATCTGCGTCTTTGTTGTGGAAAAATCCTCCTCGCAATCTGCTCAAAATTCTCAATTGCAAGGAATCTTCACCGAGAGGGATCTCGTCGATTTGATTGCTTCGGGCAAAAATTTAAAAAATGTCACGATCGCAGAGGTGATGCGGCAGCCGGCTGCAACCCTTACTCACAATGAAGATCGAGACATTTTCAGCGCCCTAATTCTGCTGCGCCAACAAAGAATTCACCACCTGCCAATATTGGAAGATGGCGGTCAACTCCTAGGAGTAATTACGCCGGAAAGCATTCGCCAAGCGATGCTGCTACCTGCAAATATCTTAAAAATGCGGCACGTGAAAGAAGTAATGACCGCAGAAGTCATTCAAGCGCCTGTCACCGCGTCGGTGATGGCTTTAGCCCAGTTGATGGCGCAGCACCGCGTTAGCTGCGTGGTAATTACAGAGTTATCGATGAATTTGCCGTTTCCAATTCCCGCAGGTATAGTCACAGAACGGGATATTGTGGAATTTCAAGCTTTAGATCTAGATTTGTGGGAAACGATCGCCCAAACTGTGATGAGTACGCCCTTATTTAGTCTCAAGCCAGAAGACTCGCTGTGGGTAGCTCATCAGGAAATGCAGCAGCGTTTAGTCCGCAGGTTGGTAGTAACCGCAGAAGGCGGAGAATTGCTGGGAATAGTTACTCAAAGCAGCTTGCTGCGCGTGCTTGACCCGATGGAAATGTCCGGGGCGATCGATGTTCTACACGCCAGCATCCAAGAACAAACTAGCGAATTGCAAAAAGCGATCGCATCCCTCAGCTTGACTAACGCCCGACTGGAAAGCGAAATCGCTACCCGCGTGCAGGCAGAGGTGCGGCTGCAACTGCTAGAATCTGCCGTAGTCAACGCTAACGATGCGATCGTAATTATGGATGCGGGGCACAGCGATATCTCCGATCCCGCCATCATTTACGTCAACGAAGCTTTTACTCAAATGACCGGTTATCGCCCCGAAGAAATTATCGGCCAAACACCGAGTTGTCTGCGGGGGCCCGACAGCGATGGCGCTCAAGTTGCCAAAATCCGCCGCGCTTTTTCTCGCCGAGAACCGCTGCGCTTGGAATTGATCAACTACCGCAAAGACGGTTCAACTTATTGGGTGGAACTCAACAGCGTACCCGTTGCTGACGAGTTGGGGAAGGTCACTCACTGGGTGTCCGTGCAGCGCAATATCAGCGATCGCAAGCGCATGGAACAAGCATTTTTTGATGAAAAAGAACTAGCTCAGGTTACTCTACAATCGATCGGCGATGCAGTAATCACCACAGACGCCGGCGGCTGCATTTTTACCCTCAATCCAGTAGCCCAAAAACTCACTGGTTGGTCAACCTTGGAAGCTCAAGGTTTGCCCCTCGCTAGCGTGCTGAGAATAGTTGACGAAACGACTAGGATGCCGATCGAAAATATCGCTCAAATTGCTTTGTGCGAAGGTCGGATTGTTGACCAAGGGCATAACAGCTTGCTGATCGCCCGCAACAACCGCGAATTTGCGATCGACCACTGCGTCGCCCCCATCCACGCCAGCAACGGCGAAATTGTCGGGGCCGTCGTTGTGTTCCGAGATGTCACCAAAGTGCGAACTCAAGCGCGGCAACTAACCTGGCAAGCAACTCACGACCCCCTGACGCAATTAGTCAACCGCCGCGAATTTGAGTATCAGCTAGAACACGCTCTGCACAGCGCTCAAGGTTACGGCCAAGAACACGTGATGCTTTACCTGGATCTCGATCGCTTCAAAATAGTTAACGATACGAACGGTCACATTGCAGGCGACGAACTGCTGCGCCAAGTCAGCCTGCTATTTAAAACAAATATCCGCAAAACCGATATTTTGGCTCGTCTGGGCGGCGATGAGTTTGCTGTACTCCTGTACAATTGTCCCCCCGAACAGGGATTGCAAGTTGCAGAATTGCTGCTGCAAAGCATTCAGGAATTCCGGTTCGGGTGGCTGGACAAAACTTTTTCGATCGGCGTCAGTATCGGTTTGGTGGCAGTTAATCCCAAAACAGCATCGACATCTGCGGTTTTGAGCGCGGCGGATATTGCCTGCTATGCTGCGAAAAATAAAGGCCGCAACCGGGTGCAAGTTTATGAAGCAGGCGATCGGGAATTAATCAAACAGCACGGCGAAACCCAGTGGGTAGTGCAAATTAATCAAGCTTTAGAAGAGAATCGCTTCCGCTTGTACTCTCAGCCGATCGTACAGCTTAACTCTCCAACAACCACCGGCACCCACTGCGAAATCCTGCTGCGTCTCCAGTTGGCAACGGGTCAGTTGGTATCGCCGATGGCGTTTATTCCCGCAGCCGAACGCTACAACTTGATGCACGCGATCGATCGTTGGGTAATTCGCACTTTATTTAGCAATTTATCTAAAACTTTCACGGCACATTTATTAGTTCAAAACCCCGGGGGAGACAGCGATAAAATAGTTAGCTTGCCTGCTTGCTCTATCCTGTCTAATTCGCAATCCTCAAGCGGCCAATACTCCAGCCTTTATGCAATTAACCTTTCTGGAGACAGCATCAACGAAGAAAAGTTTATCGAGTTTATTCAGGAACAGTTTTCCATCCATCAAATACCGCCAGAAATCATTTGTTTTGAAATTACAGAAACTGTGGCGATCTCTAATCTCAGTAAAGCTGCCAGTTTGATTTGGAAACTCAAGGAACTCGGCTGTCAGTTTGCCTTGGACGACTTCGGTAGCGGGATGTCTTCCTTTGCTTACCTAAAAAACTTGCCCGTTGACTATATCAAAATTGACGGCAATTTTATTAAGAATATTGCCGATAATCCTATTGATATCGCAATGGTGGAAGCTATTACTAAAATTGCTCACGTTATGGGAATCAAAACTGTTGCCGAGTATGTGGAAAGTCAAATAGTTATGGATAAACTTAAGGAACTTGGGGTAGATTATGCTCAAGGTTATTATTTGGGAAAGCCTCAGCCTTGTAACTTCAGATATCCTAGTTTAGAAGGAGTTATGGGGGAATTTTCGGTTAATTCTTTGGCTTTTGAGGCAAAGCTGGCTTCTTGAACAAGCCAGCAACGGAGGATACGGCAATGCCGTTTCCCTACCCCGATTAATTGTAGGGACACGGCACTGCCGTCTCCTGATTTCGGATAATATTAATGCCGCTGCTACTCGCCAACGAGTCCTTACTGCAAACACATTTTATTGCGGGTAATTAACCGGGCACGATATTCCCCATTCCCGATTACCGATTACCTCATACAGTAGTTTCTGCCGCTTCAATGTATTGACTGTCTAAGAGAAAAGCACCTTTTGCAAAGCGAATGCCCCAATAATTGCCGGGACGCCGATCGATCACAACACCTTCATCATCGATCGCAATTACACTCGCAGCCCGCAGCACTGGCATCGGTTCGGCAGTTTTGACGTAGGGCGGCATCGCCACAACTCGGACTTTTTGACCGATTGTAAATTCTTTTTCCATGAGTTTTCTTCCTTTTTGCGATCGGTATAACCTAAGCGTAACTGGGAGTGCGATCGCGATCAATGAAATTTCAGACAGTATCTTTCAGGCGTTTAGCCAGCAAACAATCTTCAAAGCTAAAAGATTCTTCGTCTAAAAAGCTAGAGATTGCCATTTCAATCGTAGCTTCAAGAGAACATTCAAGTTCATTGGATTTGGACAAGAGGGCAGCTTTTATGTAGTCAGGCAAATCATCGACCAACTGATGAATAGCTTCTGGGGAAAGGTGTTGCGTGGTGATAGTTTGAGTCATGATTTTCTGATTTCAAGTTCAGATGCTTTAGTTACCGCGCCCCGGTTTGCAATCGGCAAAACCAAGTGCTTCGCTATCGAGGAAGTTAGCAATTGCCATTTCCACAACAATTTCGATCGGATATTCAATTTCAGCAGCACGGGAAATCAGAGCCGCACGAATTCGTTCTGGAAGGTATTTTAGGATGGCTTCGGCATCGGCAGCAGATAGTTGTTCCAGAGTTGTCGATCGCATGAGTTTAGCTTTCCGATAGAATCTCGCATAATAAAAGGATATCTTAATTTGAACGTAATATGTGACTTTTTATTTTAAATACTGCTGCAACAATTTCCAAGCCATTTGAGTACCCTCGCCTGCGTTGACTTTCCCAAAATCTACATCTTTTCTCAAAACTACAAAACCCACACCTTCTTTAATTTCTATTCCATCAATGTTGCTAATTCTCGCCAAAAATAAATGGTTATCCTGTAGAACAGCTTGATTATTTCGGGTCTTTTGGTGAATGAAAGTTGTGATAAATTCCATTTCATAATTTGTTTTGAGGCAAGTTTCTTCCTCCAGTTCTCGCACTGCGGCTTGCATTGGACTTTCTCCAATGTCCACACCACCACCAAAAGTAGAAAGCATCCCTTGACTTGCAATACCTGGGATATTATCTCGCAGTTGTGCCACGATTTGACCGTTCGGGAGAATTATAAAAATCCGAACAATTGAGTTAGGAATATTCATATTAGATGTTTGAGAATCCATAGTTGAGAAATTAGGAGACCGCGAGTGCCTTAGTCCCTACCCAAAATAATATATTGTAGGGACACGGCACTGCCGTCTCCTCTATCCTGACGGAATTTATATGACCTAAAAACTCGGTCGATCGACCTAATTCAGTCATTTTAGGTTCAGGTCGCGCTACAATTGTCAATCGGGATAAAAACGATCGGTCTAAAAGTAGGGGATAGTTGGTATGGCTACAAGTCGTCGCATAGAGCGCGTAGCTTCAATGATTAAACGAGAAGTCAGTCTGATGTTGATCAACGGCATTAAGGACGATCGAGTCGGTGCAGGTATGGTTAGCGTTACCGAAGTAGTTGTTTCGGGAGACCTCCAGCATACAAAAATTTTTGTCAGCATTTACGGTACTGATGAGGCGAAAGCCGAGACGATGGAAGGTTTGAAATCGGCAACTAGCTATGTCCGCAACCAGTTGGGCCAGCGGTTGCAACTGCGCCGGACACCAGGAGTGGCATTTCTAGAAGATGGTTCTCTGGAACGGGGTGATAAAATGGTGATACTGCTGAATCAGCTTTCTGCCGATCGCAAACCAGGTATGTTTGATGACGAAGAATTGACCGATGATGGCGAAAAATTGACCGATGATGACGATGACGGCGATTTAGAAGAAGACGAGGATTAATCTCAAATCCGGTGAGATTGGAATTAGAAGCGTGCGAGTGTCCAAATCTATTATTCCCAATTTCCAATTCCCAATTCCCAATTCCCAATTCCCAATTCCCAATTTCCCATGATTGACAATCTTTCCTTACCCGAATTGGTAGCCCAGATGTTCGTAGTGCGTGCTTCTGGTTACTTGTTTGACCACCAAATTCGCTATCCCGAATGGGAACCAACCGCCAGCAAACTTCGCTATTATCTGGAAAAGTTGGGCGTTGGTGGAGTGATTTTGGTGGGGGGAAGTGCTGCGGAATTGGCGGTTCGATCGCACCAATTGCAGTCTTGGGCAAAATTTCCGCTGCTGTTAGCCGCAGATATAGAAGAAGGTGTCGGCCAGCGGTTTGAGGGCGCGACTTGGTTCGGGCCGCCGATGGCAATTGCCGAAATAGCGCGGCACGATGCAGGTAAAGCCGATCGCTATGCCGAACAAATGGGCGCTGTAACTGCGATCGAAGCTAGGGCGATCGGTTTGAATTGGATTCTCGCACCGGTGGTTGATGTTAACAACAATCCCGACAATCCCGTGATTAACGTCCGCGCTTTTGGCGAAACATCCGAAATTGTCGGCAAATTAGCCAGTGCTTTTATTCGCGGCGCGGGCGAGCACCCGGTTTTGACGACAGCTAAGCATTTTCCCGGCCACGGAGACACGGCGGTTGATTCTCACTTAGAATTGCCAATTTTGCCGCATTCGCCAACTCGATTAGCCGAGGTTGAGTTGCCTCCTTTTGTCGAGGCGATCGCCGTTGGAGTCGATGCTGTGATGAGTGCTCATTTGCTGATTCCGGCTTGGGATGCTGAGTTTCCGGCTACTCTTTCTCGCAAAATTTTGATTGGGAAGCTGCGGGAAGAGTTGGGATTTGAGGGTTTGATCGTGACGGATGCTTTGGTGATGGGCGCGATCGCCAGTAAGTACGGCGCGGATGAAGCTGCTGTTTTGGCCGCTGAGGCTGGGGCTGATGTTTTGCTGATGCCGCTTGACCCGAAAGGGGCGATTTTGGCTGTCTGCGAAGCTGTTACTCAAGGGCGGATTTCAACATCACAAATCAAGGATTCTGTCAAGCGAATTTGGAAAGCTAAAGCTAAAGTTGGTTTGCCGATTTCTGACCCCCCCCAACCCCCCCTTGCTCAGGGGGGGAGCAAGAGTCAAACTGCTGTTGTTGATATGGGGAGCAAGAATTTAGAATTTATCGAGTCGATCGACTTAAGTTTGCTGGCAAATCCAGAAGCAAGGGCAACTGCTGCCGAGATTTTGCGAAATTCTTTAAAGTTTGGTGGTTCTTTGCCTTTAGTGCCGAAAAAGCTCTCCCAGAACCAGGTTTTGCGGAATTTGATTGTTGTAGATGATGTTTTGGGGTGCGAGTTTTTGGGGAAACACACTCCGGCGATCGCTCTGCCAGAACAGTTTGGTTACAAATTGCAACTGATTGACGATCGCACGGGCGCGATCGTGGATAATACAGATCCAAAGCATTTTTCTCCGACACTGCTGCAAATTTTCATTCGTGGCAATTGCTTCCGAGGCAGTGCTGGCTTAACCCAAGCCGCTCAAGATTGGTTCAATAAATTATTAAGGACGGGAGAACTGCAAGCTGTCTTAATTTACGGAAGTCCCTACGTTTTAGAGCAATTTTTGCCGCACTTGCCTCCGAGTATTCCTTATGTATTTTGTTTCGGGCAAATGCCGACAGCCCAGTCGATCGCTCTAGAATTGCTGTTCGGCATTCAAAAAACAGGTGATGCTTGAGTTTGGTTCTACTCCAGAATCTTTCCTTTGGTGGATCGGGACTTAAATCGATCGACCCGGTTTCTAGCAAGAAATTTTGCCGCAATCCGGCAAAGCATCCATTCATAAACAGGGAATCGGGCGCGAGTGCCTAAGTCCTAAATCGAGCGACAGCAAAAGCTGGGTGTGTTAGCCGGGAAAAGTGCGTCGTCTCAAAATTCAAATACAGATCCGATCGATCGCTTACTCATCATTCCTATAACTTTTTTTAATTTTATCAGTGAATAGTATCGGCGTATACAGAAAAAAAAATAACTTACATATTGGGAAGTTTGGATTATATTATTACCAGGGCCATAATTTTTTTTTAGTAAAACCTTGAGGGCGCATTATGATTCAGTCAACTATCAAACTCCACTACTCTTTAGATGTTATCCAGGATGAAGCGCGCCACCTCGTACACGAGGGCGTACTGAGCCGACAACAGCCTATCTACACCCTGTGTCAGTTCATCCCGCCCCGGGAATGGTCTTGTGTCGAGGGAGAACTCGAAAAATGCGACTTCTTGCTGCGCGATCGCATCGCCGACCTGATCGGTTCTGAAAACTGGGACAATGACTAAAGTTTGGTTCTGTTAAATAAGTTTCCAACTAACTAAACTCCGGCCGTGTTAAAGATGCTTGATTCTTTAATCCTGGGAAGTTTCGGCGCGCAAATTTTCCAATTGGGCCCTCAGCCCTGCCATGTGTGCAGTTAATTCTTGAATCTCTTTTATCTCAGGCTGTACAGCCGGCTCGGGAGGAGTGTCAGTTGCTGTATCCGATTGCTGATGCGAGACGGATTCGCTTTCTGCATTCTCCCTCGCGCCCGGTTGAGAGAAAATAGTATCGACAAAATTGCGGGCTTCTCGATCGGTCATTTCTCCTTTTTCCAGCAATTCATCAGCGAGTAAGCCCAAATCTGACTGCGTGAGTTTGTCCAGATTTTCCGATCGTTTCAGAGGATCTTGCAATGTCTCAATTAAAAAGGAAGTTGCACCTAAAGTTAGGTGAAATCCTGTTTGCAGCATTTGAGGCAGGTTATCGAGATTCATCTAAAGAGGGCGCTAGAAGGTGTTTGGGAGTTTTTGGTTCGCGAGTTTGGCTAATGCGGCAAGTTTGCCGCTCCTGAGCGGGAATATCGCAAGTTGTCGATCGCGAGTCAAGAAAAATCAGCCTTTGGAGGGATGCTTTTCCATTATTTCACTACTAAGTTTACCATTACTTCGCAAATTGGTAAATGTCAATTGTAAACTTTTGTGAATAACGAGAAATCATGACTCCTGGACGCAGGAGGGGGCTAGAAACCGGGTTTAGAAGAAAAAATTTGCGAACAGAAACGAAAAAAATAGGAATAAACAGGGTTTCTGAGGTTAGCCTGCGTCCGAGTTTGAGATTTGAGATGCAATCCAGTTAAGGATACAGCGCCTCGCCGGTGGATGGGTCAAAGATAAAGGGCCGAGCGAGGTCAAGCAGTAATGTCAGGCGATTGATCGATTTGAAATTAAAGATTCAAGAATTAAACAGGAATTGCGCACTGCGACGAAAAACCCAGTGGCTGGACACCCGTGTGTCGGGAAAGGTTGAATCCCGCATTCGGCATTCCCAAATCCTAGGGATGCTAAATAGTTCTTGGATGGTAACAACAGCGAGAGGGAAACCGTTTCAAGCCCTAGATGGGGAAATAGGTATTTTCCGGCGCAAAGTCCTTGTACTTCTGTTTATACAAGCGGTGGCGACGGTTTCAATCCCTGATAGGGTTTTAGGTATTTTCCGGCTTCCCCGGAAGTATTCTAATACCCACAGAGACAGTGTTTCAATCCCTGATAGGGTTTTAGGTATTTTCCGGCTCCAAGTGGTTTTGTCCGGCCGAAAAGCTGGTTGGCGTTTCAATCCCTGATAGGGTTTTAGGTATTTTCCGGCTCGATCCATTTTGGGGTGATACCGGATGCCTTTTGTTTCAATCCCTGATAGGGTTTTAGGTATTTTCCGGCTCTCAAAATGGAAGAACAACGCCAACAAAAATTTGTTTCAATCCCTGATAGGGTTTTAGGTATTTTCCGGCACTCAGGGGCCCCGTCACTACACTCACCCCAGTCGTTTCAATCCCTGATAGGGTTTTAGGTATTTTCCGGCTTAGTGCAGACTCGATCGCACCCATTGCAGAATCTTGAGTTTCAATCCCTGATAGGGTTTTAGGTATTTTCCGGCACATTCAGCGCTTCTTTCAAAATCTGAAAACTTGTTTCAATCCCTGATAGGGTTTTAGGTATTTTCCGGCGCTGCTATTTCTAACAGCTTGCACTCGAGAAACGAGTTTCAATCCCTGATAGGGTTTTAGGTATTTTCCGGCTTTTGAAGAAGAGGATGACATTCAGGAACTTTTCGAGGTTTCAATCCCTGATAGGGTTTTAGGTATTTTCCGGCTTTTGGATTCAGCCCAAACACACACCACAACGGCGTTTCAATCCCTGATAGGGTTTTAGGTATTTTCCGGCTGGGAGAGGAATCTCGCAATTACCTTCGATCGCTGGTAAGTTTCAATCCCTGATAGGGTTTTAGGTATTTTCCGGCAGTAATAAATTTATTGACGACGACGAAAAATACGTTTCAATCCCTGATAGGGTTTTAGGTATTTTCCGGCGCGAACCGCCCGATCCAGATGATTATGAATTCCGCGGTTTCAATCCCTGATAGGGTTTTAGGTATTTTCCGGCTTTGCCTCAATCGATTTATCGATATTGCCTCCAGGGTTTCAATCCCTGATAGGGTTTTAGGTATTTTCCGGCGGAAACTTCTATCCCCTTTCAAGTTGTTTACCGCTTTGTTTCAATCCCTGATAGGGTTTTAGGTATTTTCCGGCTCACCTATGGAACCCGCTATCAACGACCCTGGTATGTTTCAATCCCTGATAGGGTTTTAGGTATTTTCCGGCAAAGCATAACAATCCTTTAGTTAATTGGTGTGTCGTTTCAATCCCTGATAGGGTTTTAGGTATTTTCCGGCCCGCCGCCACTCCTTTTA
>JANNOR010000315.1:0-3489 GCA_031399265.1 Cyanobacteria bacterium SOY_34_metabat_3
TGTCTGCGTGTTAATTGTGGACTTCGCTTTTACAGCGACAGGTTTCAACCTATCGTTATATTTTGGCTTTCAGAAGTCTAGCATACTCCGGCAATTCTCATAAGAGTTATGCGCGCTTTCCGAGGAAACCCAGTTTAGTGCTAGGTTTCTCGTTAGCAAAGCCAATTTTTTCGGAGACACCGGGTTGGTCACTGTCAGTCCTATTTTAATTGTTAGTCACTTTTGGGCGATCGGCCTCTTCCTGAATATCGTTCATATTAAAAATGAAAGGAACCCGACTAGAACCTGCGCCCATTACCAGCACTTTTGGCATCTGAGCACCGCCGCTTCTCCAAGCTTCGATTGCCTCTTTTTGCAGCACCAAATCGCCGCCCTGAGCCTTCAAAGTTTCCGCCAAAAGCCTTTGAGCTTCTGCCCTACCTTGAGCACGGTTAATGTCAGTTTGAGCTTCTTGTTCTGCTTCCTGAGCCACATAAACAGCCCTTTGCGCCCGCTGTTCGGCCACCTGTTTTTCCTCAACCGCTTTCGCAAAATCTGTCGAAAATCGAATGTTGACAACGCTGGTATCAAGCACGATTACATCATACTTTGATAGCCTTTCCTTAAGCGCACTATCAAAATCTCGCTTTAGTTCGCTGCGTTGAGTAATAGATTGTTCGGCAGTTCTCAGTGCAGCCGCTGTTTTAAACGCTTCTTGCGTCTGAGGTGCAATAATTTTTGAAACTATATTCTCTAGTGTTCCTTGAGTCCTTCTGACATCAACTATTCTCGCCGGATCGAGGCGAAAGTTGATGGCAAAACTTGCATTTAAATCCTGAAGGTCTTTGGTAGCACTCTGGGCAGGAACTTCAAATTTTTGGACTGTTACATCGTAGACATCTACCTTAGATATCAACGGAGGTCTGAAATGAAATCCCTCTAACAATGCTCCATCTGTGGCTTTTCCTAAAACGCTGACCACTCCTGCTTCGCCTGGATTGATGACGACAAAAGAGTTGAAACCGAGGAGCAGCGCACCTACTAATAGAATCCCAGCGACTGCTGATGATATGTTCTGGAAATTTTGAGATTTCAAAATATGCGCTCCTTTGTGATAATTCAATTATATAGCGATCCGAAATGATTTGCAAACCTCTCTCTAATCTGACTTCGCCTTTTTTGCATCTTCGCGGTTCGTTAAAAATACAATTCACAACTGATATAGAATTGCTATAATATTTAAAGGAATGAGGTAACAGCGCGATGGCCGAGATTGTTAAATATCCCAGAACTTATCACATCGAAGGTTCGCGTTTCCAGCCGGGAGATGAAGACCTCGACAGCGTGCCATTTAGCAATATTTGCGATCGCCCTACAGTTATCGAAGAAAAGGTAGACGGCGCAAATACAGGCATCAGCTTCTCCCCAGACGGACAAATGCTGCTGCAAAGCCGCGGCCACTATCTCACCGGCGGGGTCCGAGAAAAACATTTTAACTTATTCAAACAGTGGGCTTTCAGTCTCAGCGGAACGCTGCGAGAAGTGCTGGGAAATCGCTACATTCTTTACGGCGAATGGCTTTATGCCAAACACACTGTTTTTTACGACTTTCTGCCACACTATTTTATGGAATACGACGTGCTGGATTTAGAAACCAGTCAATTTTTGAGTACAGAAGCCCGCCGCAAATTGTTAGCTAGCCTGCCGTTAGTCTCGGTTCCCGTACTGTTTTCGGGAGTTCTGAAATCGCCGAAGCAAATGATGCAGTTGATGGGAAAATCTAATTTTATCCAACCAGGTCATATGGATAAATTGTGCTCGTCTTCTCGGGAAATGGGATTAGATGAAGAGCGGTGTTTGAAAGAAACTGATAATAGCGAAAATATGGAAGGTCTGTATATTAAAATTGAAGAAAATGGAATCGTGGAGGCGCGTTACAAATACGTGCGTCCCAGCTTTTTAACAGCGATTAAAAATGCGGAGGGACATTGGCTGAACCGCCCAATTATCCCAAATATGCTCCGTCCCGGCGTCGATTTATTTAATTTTAGTTGACAGACAATACGGTGCGCATTGCGCACCTTACCTTGATTTTAGTTGAGCGACTGTAGGGTGCCCATTACGCACCTTACCATGTTAACAAACAGGTGAAGCCATGACTGCTCTATCACAATCCCCAACTTGGACTTTTCCCTTTTGTCCAGCACCGCCAGATTGGTCGCTGGATTGGGATAATATTCAAACTGATTTCGATTGGATTCAAAATCTGAAAGGATGCCAGCAAGACCCGATTTACCACGCTGAAGGAGATGTTTTCATCCACACCAAAATGGTCTGCGAAGCCTTGATATCTTCCCCGGAATGGCGCGAACTTCCCGTCGCAGAACGTTCGATGCTGTTTGCTGCTGCTTTGCTGCACGATGTGGCAAAACCGGCCTTTACAAAAATCGAAGCAGATGGCAGAATTAGCTCCAAAGGTCACGCCCGCCAAGGTGCGAGAATGGTGAGGCAAATTTTATCGCAATTCGAGCCGCCTGTGCAGTTTGAAATTCGGGAAACAGTTGTGGCGATCGTCCAATTCGGCAGTTTACCCATCTGGCTGCTAGAAAAACCCAACCCGCAGCAGTCCGTAATTAAAGTCAGTCAAGTTGTCCGCTGCGATTTCCTGGCACTTTTAGCAGAAGCAGACGTGCGCGGCCGCCACTGCGCCGACAAACAAGAACTGCTCGATAAGATAGAACTATTTCGGGAGTTTTGTCAAGAAAATAATTGTTTGGATTCTCCCCGAAAATTCCCCTCAGCACACAGCCGATTTATTTACTTCCGCAAAGAGAACGGCAATCCCGATTACGAAGCATTTGATGATACTCGCTGCGAAGTAGTTTTGATGTCGGGATTGCCGGGAAGCGGTAAAGATTATTGGGTTCGAGAAAACCTGCCAGATTTGCCGGTAATCTCGCTGGATGCACTGCGAAAAGAAATGAATGTCCCCCCTGACGAAACTCCGGGAAATGTGGTGACAGCCGCCAAACAAAGAGCGCGTGAATACATGAATCAGGGCCGTTCTTTTGTTTGGAACGCTACGAATACAACCAAACAAATGCGGCAGCAATTAATTAATTTCTTTGCCGGTTATCAAGCTAGAATTCGGGTTGTTTATCTGGAAGTACCTGTGGAGGAAGTATTGCGGCGGAATAGATCGCGCGCGGCACCAGTCCCAGAAGCAGTGATTCGCAAATTAGCTGCGCGCCTGGATATTCCCGACATCACAGAAGCGCATCAAGTCGATCGGATTGTTAACAATTAACCTGCAATACTAAAGATGCCAGACTTCTCTAATACCAATTTTTTATGAGGCTGCATAGAATCCGATCCCCCCTAGCCCCCCTTAATAAGCAGGGTGGATTAATTGTCAGAGAGGAATGTAGGATAGAAGAGGTAATCAAGTCTACCCGGACAGGGTAGACTATCCCTGCTGTAATGAATTAACCATGAATTTAATTGAAGCAA
>JANNOR010000316.1:0-3296 GCA_031399265.1 Cyanobacteria bacterium SOY_34_metabat_3
TTGCTTCAATTAAATTCATGGTTAATTCATTACAGCAGGGATAGTCTACCCTGTCCGGGTAGACTTGATTACCTCTTCTATCCTACATTCCTCTCTGACAATTAATCCACCCTGCTTATTAAGGGGGGCTAGGGGGGATCGAATTCTACGAGGCCTCATAAAAAATTGCTATAAGTAGATTTGAGCCAATTCTGAGGAATCGATTGTGACTGAAAAAAATACCGCCCAATGGGATGCCGGCAGATTTGTCAAAACCTTGGCTTATTTCGGCGTGATTCCCTTCATTGGTAGCATTAGCTGGCTGCAACAACTGTTCGGAAGCAGCAGCAAAAGTAACAAAGACGAGCCCAAATTGGTACTCGTAGCCGGTGCGACTGGTGGCGTCGGGAAGCGAGTTGTCAAGCGGCTGCAACAGCGGGGAATTAGAGTCCGTGCCCTCGTCAGAGATACCAAAAGAGCAACAGAAATTCTCGGTAAAAATGTAGAATTAGTCGAGGCCGATATCACTCTCGCCGAGACGCTGACACCGCTAGTAACCGAGGGCGTAGAAGCAGTTATCTGCTGCACCGGCACCAAAGTTCAACCTGTGGAAGGAGACACCCCAACCAGGGAAAAATACTATCAAGGCATCAAGTTTTATATGCCGGAAGTTGTGGATGTTCCGGAAATTGTCGAATACAAAGGGTTGAATAATTTGGTGCAAGCTGTGCGCAGCCAGCTCATTAAAGCAGGCGAAAAAAGCATTTTTGACTTTACAAAACCCACTCAAGATTTAAAAGAAACTTGGGGTGCACTTGATGATGTTGTGATGGGAGGAACTAGCGAAAGCTCGATCGTACTTACGGACAATACAGCCATATTCACAGGCAATGTTTCTACTGCCAACTCCGGCGGCTTTGCTTCCGTGCGCACCCGCAACTTCGATTCTGCGCTAAATCTCACAGGATTTAGCGGCCTCCTACTGCGCGTCAAAGGGGATGGTAAGCGCTACAAATTAATTGTCCGCAGCGAGGCTAAATGGGATGGCATTGGTTATTGCTATTCCTTTGATACTGTTTACAATACCTGGATTACTGTCGTCGTTCCCTTCGATAAGTTAATTCCAGTATTCCGCGCCAAAACTGTCAAAGACGGCTCGAAATTTGATGCCAGCAGCATTTATTCCTTTCAGTTAATGTTGAGCAAGTTTGAATACGACGGCGCGCTGAATCCGAAATTTTCACCTGGTGTTTTTCAACTGGAATTAGAATCTGTTAAGGCTGATGGCGGACAAGTTTTGCCGCGATTTGTGATGGTGAGTTCGGCTGGAGTTACTCGCCCTGGCCGCCCGGGACTTATTTTGGAAGATGAACCGCCTGCTGTCAGGATGAATGATATGTTGGGGGGAATTTTGACTTGGAAGTTGAAAGGGGAGGATTGCGTGCGATCGAGCGGGATACCTTATACTGTTGTCAGACCTTGCGCTTTGACAGAAGAACCGGGTGGCAAAGCTTTGATCTTCGAGCAAGGAGACAATATTCGGGGCAAAGTCAGTCGGGAAGATATTGCAGAGTTGTGCGTGCAAGCTTTGGAAGAACCGCAAGCTTCTAAGGTGACTTTTGAGGTGAAAGAAGGGGAAGATTCTGCTTCTTTGGGAGATTGGGAGGGTTTGTTTTCTGGAGTTAAATAGGTATTGTTTGTAGGAGTCGAAGTCTAGATCCCCCCTAGCCCCCCTTAAAAAGGAGGGGACAAGAAATTACTCAAAGTCCCCCTTCTTAAGGGGGATTTAGGGGGATCTCCGGGAAATTAGTAGTGTTAACTGAACCGTATTGGGGTATGATGAGTAAAATAACTAATAACAAATAACTAATAACTAATAACTAATAACTAATTTATGTTTTTGAGTTTTTTTCGCCGCTATTCGACACCTTATTTATTTTTATTTCCGGCTTTATTTGTGTTGAGTTTGACTGTTTTGTGGCCGGCGATACAAGCTTTTTATTTGAGTTTTACGAGTTATGAATATGACTTGACGCAAGCGCCGCAGTGGGTGGGTTTGAAGAATTTTGAGCGGTTGTGGCGCGATCGCACTTTTTGGCAAACAATGACCAATACGCTGCTGTATCTCGTCTGTGTTGTGCCTATATTGGTTGTTCTACCGTTGGGAATGGCGATTTTGTGCAATCAAAAGCTCAGGGGGATGAACTGGTTCCGCGCTGCATATTACACGCCGGCGGTGATTTCGATGGTTGTTGCGGGGATTGCTTGGAAGTGGTTGTTTGCTGAAACTGGATTGCTGAATCAGTTGGGGGAATTGTTGGGTTTGCCTCCTGTTTCTTGGCTGGCCAATCCGAAGTTGGCACTGTTTAGCGTGATGGTGGTTACTATCTGGAAAGGGTTGGGTTATTATATGGTGATTTATTTGGCGGGGCTGCAATCTATTCCGGCAGAACTTTACGAGGCGGCTGCTATTGATGGTTCGGATGGTTTGGGGAAACATTGGGATATTACAGTGCCTTTGATGAAGCCTTATTTGGTTTTGGTGGCGGTAATTTCGGCGATTTCTGCTACTAAGGTTTTTGAAGAAGTTTATATTATGACTCAGGGCGGGCCTCGCAATAGTTCTAAGACTGTTGTTTATTATCTTTATGAACGGGCTTTTAAGGATTTGGAAATCGGTTATGCTTGTACGATCGGGCTGGTGTTGTTTTTGCTGATTTTGGGTTTGTCGATTCTGCAAGTCAGCCTCCAGGGTTTGACTCGCAATGATTGAGATTTATTACAAATACCTAAGTAAAATAGCCCAGCCAGCAGTACAAATTAGCATATAATTGCTACGCAATATTACGTAGTACACAACTGATTTAAAATAAGCTAAATAGCCAATGACAAAGCTGTCAGTTGTGTACTAAGGTTGAGTAACTTTCGGGAGTTTTGTCGTTAGCGAAGCCCGCCCCTACGGGGGCTGCGCCAACGGAGAGGATCGTCCTACCCGTCACCCCTTTAACACACCTGATTAACTCGCGTCAACAGCACAACTCCTGCAAATTGACTACCAACCTTTTGACTTCAAACATAAAAATATGATTTTGCTAACAGGCTATCAAATCACCGAACAAATTTACTCTGGTGTCAATACGGTTATTTATCGGGGAGTCTGGGAAAAGCATAACCTACCAGTCATCGTCAAAACTCTGAGAAGCGAGTATCCAACTCTGGAAGAGATTACCCGCTTGAGACACGAATATAAAATCCGAAAAAATCTGAAAAATCTCGAAGATATTGTCAATTGCTACCGCATTGAAACTCATCAGAAT
>JANNOR010000137.1:0-6466 GCA_031399265.1 Cyanobacteria bacterium SOY_34_metabat_3
TTAGTACCGGCGATCGCAGCAGGAACGATCGGCACTATTCTAGGAGCACTTCCCTGGTACTATGCTGGTAAATTATTGAGCGAAGAACGGTTAAAACAGTTAGCCGACAAATACGGCAAATGGATTACTGTATCCGGTGCCGACATTGACAAAGCAAATAGATGGTTCAACAGACACGGCAACAAAGCCGTATTTTTGTGTCGCCTCGTCCCCGGAGTTCGCACCCTGATTTCCCTGCCCGCCGGCATCAACAATATGCCTTTAATTCCATTTCTGGCATACTCAACAGGCGGCACTATTGTATGGGTAAGTTTTCTCACCTTGGCCGGATATAAACTAGCAGAAAATTACGAACTTGTAGAGCAATATCTGGCTCCAGTTTCCAAAATAGTTGCTGTGACTATTGTCATCGGCTTTATTTTATGGGTTATCAAGAAAAATATGCAAAAAGAATAGAATCACAGATAAATGCAGACATCAAAAAAAACATCTGCGTTTATCTTCGGTTAAAAATCAATTGAGTTAATCCCTATTTAGTTACAAGAGATACAGCAGCAGATCGCATATTCAAAATTTAGACAATTATTTAAAATTTATCGAAGTTTAGACAGACAATCGTGGCAAAATAAGAAGAATTGCTATCCGCACTATTAAGATATGTACGAAAAGATTGTAGCTCCCACAACTGGTTCTAAAATTACCTTCAAAGACGGTTTGCCGATCGTCCCCAATGACCCCATCGTACCCTTCATTCGCGGTGATGGTACGGGTGTTGACCTGTGGCCAGCCTCGCAGAAAGTCATGGATGCTGCGGTAGAAATGGCCTACGGTGGCGATCGAAAAATCAACTGGTTTAAAATCTATGTAGGCGACGAAGCCTGCGATGTCTACGGTACATACCAATACCTGCCGCAGGATTCCTTAGACGCCATCAAAGAATACGGAGTCGCCATCAAAGGCCCCCTGACAACGCCCGTAGGTGGCGGAATTCGATCGCTAAACGTCGCTTTGCGGCAAATATTCGACCTTTACGCCTGCGTCCGCCCCTGCAAATATTATGATGGAACCCCATCATTGCACAAAACCCCCGAACTGCTAGATGTCATTATTTACCGGGAAAATACAGAGGATATTTACCTGGGAATTGAATGGGCAAAAGGCAGCGAAATCGGCAAGAAATTGATTGAATACCTCAATAACGAGCTAATTCCAGCCACACCCGAACACGGCAAAAAACAAATTCGCCTCGATTCTGGAATTGGCATTAAACCGATTAGCAAAACAGGTTCTCAGCGCTTGGTAAGGCGCGCCATTACCCACGCATTGCGGTTGCCCAAAGAAAAGCAGCAAGTAACTTTGGTGCACAAAGGCAACATCATGAAATACACCGAAGGAGCTTTCCGGGATTGGGGTTAC
This sequence comes from Cyanobacteria bacterium SOY_34_metabat_3, assembly GCA_031399265.1. Taxonomy (GTDB): domain Bacteria; phylum Cyanobacteriota; class Cyanobacteriia; order Cyanobacteriales; family Microcoleaceae; genus Microcoleus. The sequence goes on from JANNOR010000137.1 coordinate 1,417, forward strand.
GAATTAGCAACCACTGAATATCGTGCAGAGTGCGTGACGGAAAGAGAGTCTTGGATTCTCGGCAACAAAGAACAAAATCCTGACATTAGCTTAGAAGACAATTCCCGCCAAATAGAACCGGGATACGACGCTTTGACACCCGAAAAACAAGCCAAAATTCGTCAAGAAGTCGCCGACGTTCTCTTTGCAATTTGGGATAGTCACGGCGGCGGCAAGTGGAAAGAGAAAATCATGGTCAACGATAGAATTGCTGACAGCATTTTCCAACAAATTCAAACTCGGCCCGGCGAATATTCCATTTTGGCGACAATGAATTTAAATGGCGATTATTTGTCCGATGCAGCCGCCGCAATTGTTGGCGGATTGGGTATGGGCCCGGGTGCTAATATTGGTGATGAATGTGCAGTTTTTGAGGCAACTCACGGTACTGCACCGAAACACGCTGGTTTGGATAAAGTCAATCCCGGTTCGCTGATTTTGTCCGGGGTGATGATGTTGGAATATATGGGATGGCAGGAAGCTGCCGACTTGATTAAGAAAGGCTTGGCTGCGGCAATTTCTAATAGTGAAGTTACCTACGATTTAGCCCGGTTGATGGAACCGCCGGTGCCTGAGTTGAAGTGTTCGGAGTTTGCAGAAGCGATTATCAAGCATTTCGCGGATTGAGTTTGAGGGATTTTTTTGAACCGCAGATTAGCGCCGATCCCCCCTAGCCCCCCTTAAAAAAAGGGGGGGACAGGGGGGGTGAAAGTCCCCTTTTTAAGGGGGATTTAGGGGGATCTAAAGCTGATGGGGAAGGCAATAAAACTCTTAAAGTCCCCCTTTTTAAGGGGGATTTAGGGGGATCGAGATTCGGGTACAAGCGACATATATCAGAGGTTTCAGGATTCAGTAGTGTTCTGTCCCTACCGATGATGTCTGTTTATTTTTGTGCCGCTGGAACTGCCATCCCGCGCTGTACTGCTGGGCGTTCTTGCAAGGTTTCTACCCAGCGTTTGAGATGGGGGTGATTGTCTAGAGTTAATCCTTGAAATTCATAAATAGCCACCCAGGGATAGGTAGCAATGTCAGCAATTGAATAGTCACCACAAATATATTCGTGTTTTGCTAGTTGATTGTCTAATACTCCGTAGATTCGCAGAGTTTCTTTTTCGTAGCGCCCAATTGCATAGGGAATTTGTTCGGGTGCAAAGCGTTTGAAGTGGTTGAGTTGACCGAACATTGGCCCGACGCTGGCCATTTGAAACATCAGCCATTCCATCACTTGAAAGTATTTTTCTTTGTCGGTGGGTAGGAATCTGCCTATTTTTTCGGCAAGATAGATCAGGATTGCGCCAGACTCGAAGACAGTGATGCCGTTATCGCGATCGACTATGGCAGGGATTTTGCTATTCGGGTTGATGGCGATGAATTCTGGGCTAAATTGGTCGTTTTTTGTGATGTCTATGACGTGCACGTTGTAGGGTAAGCCTATTTCTTCGAGCATGATAGATACTTTGCGGCCGTTGGGCGTGGTAAAAGTGTAGAGGTCAATCATACTTGTGATGTTATGTTGAAAGTTGAGAAGGCTGTAAATAAACGGACATCTTATCACACTTTGGCATAAAATTGCGGATTTTTTATTTATTGTGTTAAAATTAGCTGATAATAATAGAAGAATGCCGATCGCCCGCAATGGACATTATTGAAATTCTCAAAGACGACTATCAAAGATTCCCCAAAAATCAGACTTACAGCATTTATGCAAAAGATGTTTATTTTGAAGACCCGGTGAATCGATTTACCGGAGTCGATCGCTACCGCAAAATGATCGGGTTTATGGGTACTTTTTTTCAGGATATAAATCTAGACTTGCACGGGATTTCGCAGTCGGGAGATAGCATAGACACCCAGTGGACACTGAGTTGGACTGCACCGCTACCTTGGAGGCCGAAAATGGCGATCGCGGGTAGAAGCGAAATGAAAGTCAACAGTGATGATTTAATAGTTTCTCACGTCGATTACTGGAACTGTTCGCGGTTGGATGTGCTTAAACAGCTTGTGTTTCCAGTAAGAACTAAAGTATGAATTGCTAAAACTATTGCGTTCCGAAAACATAACTATGGGGCAAATGAATAAGCTGATCTTGATATTCACGTTCAAAAGATGCCTGTGCTAAAAAATTAACTCATCAACATTTTGCCCTACAGTTAACTTAACATTGAGAATGAAAATTCCTGGTATGTGACGACCTTCGTTGATGTGATCCACCAAGTGGACAGGCATAGATTTACGATTGTTAGTCACCAGGATAAAATTATACTCCTCGCACCAAAGTAAAATTTCTGGATCTAAAGTACCTCTGGGGGGACAGTGAGGTTCACCCACAGCCCAAACGATTAGATCCGACTCATTTTTACTTAATCCCACTTTGTAAATCGGATCTACATTTTCATCCAGAAGATATTTTAAAGGCATTATACTTTCTGAATAACCTCTCTTTCTGCTCTTAGTTTTCTCATGCGGATAGCAGAGGGGAGCGGGTTAAGTTCTTGCGCTTTCAGTTGCTGATGACTCCACTCCAACCAATCAGCAATGTAGTTACTAATTACCTCTTGATTGTGCAGATAGTAAAGGATAGTGGCATAAACTTGTTCCAAGTTAAGAGATGGATAAGTTTGAGCAATTTGTTCGGGAGTGCGAGCCCGATGAATGAAATCATATAGAATAGTTTCAATGCCGATTCGCGTCCCTTTGACCCGAATATCATCTGGCCGCTGAAAGTCAAAATAGTCTTCGAGTTGCATGGGCAAATACTTTTATTTTAAAGTGGAAACTTGAGTTACTAATTGATATTATATCATGTAGCATTTTCTTGGACAAGCATTAAGTACGATTGCCCTTTTTGAACACCTACAAATTAAGTGCGATCGCCCTTGAAACTCAAGCATCTATTGACATTGCACAGATTTAGTGCATTACAGGAAATTTGCTGTGTCCGGTGGCTTGTCGCCCAAATCGATTCCCCGACTAAATTAATCTTCGTTACAGAACGTTACAATATAGGAGTCAAGAACTTTCAAACGAGCTAAACAATCAATGCGCTTAATATTAATGACCGGAAAAGGTGGCGTCGGTAAAACCTCCGTAGCCGCCGCCACAGGGCTGCGATGTGCCGAATTAGGCTACAAAACCCTAGTGCTGAGCACAGATCCCGCCCACTCCCTAGCCGACAGCTTCGACATGGAACTCGGACACGATTCGCGGCTGGTAAAACCAAATTTGTGGGCAGCAGAATTAGATGCTCTCAGGGAATTGGAAGGCAATTGGGGAGCAGTTAAACGCTACATTACTCAAGTATTGCGCGCCCAGGGACTCGAAGGCGTGCAAGCTGAAGAATTAGCCATCTTGCCCGGAATGGATGAAATCTTCGGTTTAGTGCGAATGAAGCGGCATTTCGACGAAGGCGAATTTGATGTTTTAATTATCGATTCGGCTCCGACTGGCACAGCATTGAGACTGCTAAGTTTGCCCGAAGTTGGCGGCTGGTATATGAGAAAATTTTACAAGCCGCTGCAAGGCATATCCGCCGCCCTTAGACCTTTAGTTGAACCTATTTTTAGACCGCTTGCAGGTTTTTCTTTGCCAGACAAAGAGGTGATGGATGCACCTTACGAATTTTACGAACAAATCGAAGCTTTGGAAAAGATTTTAACAGACAATACTGTCACTTCCGTAAGGTTAGTTACCAATCCCGAAAAAATGGTAATCAAAGAATCTCTGCGCGCTCACGCATATTTGAGTTTGTACAATGTAGCCACAGATTTAGTCGTAGCAAACCGGATTATTCCCGAAGAAGTAACTGACCCATTTTTCAAACGATGGAAAGAAAGCCAGGAGCAGTACCGTCAGGAAATTCACGCTGATTTCATGCCGCTGCCCGTTAAAGAAGTGCCACTTTATTCCGAAGAGATGTGTGGTTTACCAGCATTGGAACGGTTAAAAGAAACGCTTTACAAAGACGAAGATCCCAGTCAAATTTATCACAAAGAAAATACGATTAGGATTGTTCAAGAAAATAATCAATACAGTCTTGAACTGTATTTGCCGGGAATTGCTAAGGATCAGGTTCAGTTGACCAAAACTGGAGACGAGTTGAATGTTCGGATTGGCAATCACCGCCGCAATATGGTTTTGCCGCAAGCTTTAGCGGCGCTGCAACCTTCGGGGGCGAAGATGGAGGATGATTATTTGAAGATTAAGTTTGCTTAACAATCCTGGGCGCACTCCGACCAAAGAAACCGGGTTTTTCACGCAATTTGCGGTAACAGCGAAGTGTTTCGTAAAAAACCCGGTTTCTGAATACCCAGCCGACTTACCCATATGTCTCTACCAACGTAAAATTAGTGGTAATCCCGATCGCAAATCTATCTGCTGCCCCTGCAATTCTCCATCAAACCCAAGCTGGATGCAATAATCTTCTCCAATACTTAGCTTAATTTGTTTGGTATCAAGTACAGCTTGCAATTCTGGCGATACGCTATTTGCCACAGGACTAACTAACTCGACACGAGTGATTTCACGCCAACCAATAGGATGCTCTAGAGGCTGCGCCTTTTCGGCAGAAAATCGATCGGGACGTTTACCAAATGGGATCTGGAACAGCATTGGCTCAGTTAACACATCGCTATTTGTTGCCACTGCAATACTGATTGTTTCAGGCAAATAAGGTGGATGATAGTCCCAACTGGGAAATGCAATACGATCGCCAGAATCACTGGTAGGACGCAGACAAATCCCAAACGGACAGGCATCATCATGCCGATTTGTCGATCGCTCCCAAAGACGAGTACGATGAATTTGTGGGGATTTCGCCTCTTCTGGATCGTGAACCCACAACAATTCCAGCATGGCGTTATGGAAGAAAAAACTGCGATTGGCGGTGCCTTGTCCGGTATGTGTTCTAGACGCTCCCTCGGTTAAACCAAATGAGATGAGGCGATCGGCTTCACTAGCGCCTATGTCAGTAAAGATAAAGAGATGATCAAATTCAAATGCCATAGCTTTAAAA